>NZ_OY734020.1:3188130-3506943 GCF_963455295.1 Candidatus Thiodiazotropha sp. CDECU1 | reverse complement strand
ATATCAAGATCACCCGCCCGGAGGATCTGCAACTGGCGGCGGATTATCTTTCCCGTTGTGAATGATCTTACAAAGCGATAATCGCGAATATAGAAGGCTCACGTACCCATGCTCCAGCGTGGGTACGAGAAAATAAAATTTGCGTTTATTAGCGTTAATTTGCGGACTAACTTCTTCTTTTCTAAATCGCCAACAGCTCCCGCAGCTCGCGTATCTGATCCTTGGCGTTGTCGATGATGCCGATGGAGTGCCTCGGGGTCAGTTTGCCCAGGGCCAGTTTGTGGAATGCGGGCACCAGATCGAGCCGGGGAAGGGTATGCATCAATGGGGTGCCGATATAGGCGTGCAGCTGGGCGATCACCACCAGGTCCACGTAGTCGGGTTCATGGCTGATATCCTCCATCCAATCCTCCGCGTGCAGGGCCGCCTGGACGAAGTAGTCGGGAAACTCCCATTTGCGTAACACCATGGCACCCACTTCCGCCTTCAACCGATCAATCACCTGGTCGAGCAGTTCTGGATTCTCCGCCAGCTCGGGTCTACTGGTGGCCGCGCCGAGAATGGCGAGTGCGCCAATATCGTGGAGTAAACCGCACAGCAGGGCCTGATCGGGTTCCAGACCGGGTGTGACAATTGCCAGCTCGTGGCAGATGGGGGCCACGTAGCTGAGGTGCTTCCAGATATCGAGCATGCGTTTTTTCAACGCCTTGGAACGGCTGTTGAAGAGCTTGCCCAGGGCGAAGCTGATGACCAGGTTGTGGGTGACCGAGCGACCCAGGCGGGTAACCGCGTCTGGGAGATTGTCGATCGGATGCTTCCCCCGGTAAGCGGCGCTGTTGACCACGTTGATCATACGCGCAGCGACCGTGGGGTCCGCCTGTACCACATGGGCGATATCTTCACTGCCGGTATTGTTGTCATTGATCACCCGTGCGATGCGCATGGTGATATCCGGCATGCTCGGCAGTTCCAGGGTATCGTTTTTGATCGCCTCGTAGAACTCCCAGTAGAGGGTATCTACCTGCTCTTCCGAATCCTTCAGCTCTATGGTCTGGTTGGTGCGGGTGTTGGCAATCGGGGGAAGACACTTGATCGCGTTATAGAGCTCCCTGGGGACACACAACAGGTCCACCGCGCTGACACTGGTTATGTGATCCTGATTCGGAGACTGCTCCGCCAGGGGTGTGAGACTGCATGGCTGATCGGCCTGGCAGGTGGTCCGTTCACCAGCTTCTGAAACTATCTCCACTTGACCCTGCAGCAGATAGTAGACCTGCTCGGTCTGTTCACCAACAGTGGCTATTCCGCCCCCGGCATTTTGATGCTCCACATGGGTTTCGGATAACACGTAGTCCAATACTCGTTTGGGCAGGTTTCTGAGTAGAGGTATCCTTTTTACACTGCTGCTGGTGACTGCGCTTACTCTTTGAATCATGTTCTTGTTGCTCAGGGTAGGGTTCCATTGATTGTGCGGGCGGTATTTGGTCCTGGCTTTCCGTACAATGCTAGATCATATTATCGACCCGAGTGGTTGACTCTTTAAAAGAATGGTGACTCCCATGCGTATAGGACAGGGCTATGACGCCCACCGTTTTGAACCCGGCAAACGTCTGGTGCTAGGGGGTGTCGCAGTGCCCCATGATCAGGGTTTGAAGGCCCATTCGGATGGGGATGTTCTGATTCACGCCCTGTGCGATGCCCTGCTTGGTGCGGCCGGTCTTGGGGATATCGGCAGGCATTTCCCGGATGATGACGCCTCCTATGCGGGGATCGACAGCAGGGTGTTGCTACGCCGGGTGATGCAGCTTCTCCATAGCAGTGGCTTGCAGGTGTCCAATGCGGATCTGACCATTATTGCCCAGCGCCCAAAACTGGCCCCCTATATCGCTGCCATGCGTGACTGCCTGGCCGAAGATCTGGGGCTGGAGGCGCAGCGAGTCAACATAAAGGCGACCACCACCGAAGGCATGGGCTTCACCGGGCGCGAAGAAGGGATTGCCGCCCTGGCGGCCGTGTTGCTGGAGGGGCCTGAGCTTGACGACTGATACTCCCTGGCAACCCCTGGAAAGCATGCCGCGTGTCTGCGGTAACTCGCCGGGGAGCGGGGTGATCCGCGCATTCCCCGAGGATTTTCAGGTCGATGAGGTGTTGGGTTTCGAAGCGGACGGTGATGGTGAACATCTGCTGTTGCATATCAAAAAGCGCCAGACCAATACCCACTGGCTGGCCGGCCAGCTGGCCGGGTTGGCGGGCATCCCGGCAAAGGATGTCAGTTATGCGGGCATGAAAGACCGGCATGCGGTGACCACCCAGTGGTTCTCCCTGCGCATGGCGGGACGGCCCGAGCCGGATTGGGGTCAGCTGGACAACGACCTTATTCAGGTCCTGCAGGTGCAGCGGCACCGGCGCAAGCTGCGACGCGGTGCCCTGCGGGGGAATCGATTTCAAATCCGTATTCGGGATCTGAGCGCTGACAGGGCGGAACTGGAACAGGGTCTTATCCAATTGCGGGATTCAGGGATGCCCAACTATTTCGGTGAACAGCGCTTCGGCCATGACTACCAGAACCTTGCCCTGGCGGAGCAACTCTTCTCCCAACCCCGGTCGTCCATGAAGCGGCAGCTGCGCGGACTGGTGATATCCGCGGTGCGGTCCCAATTCTTCAATCAGGTCCTGGCAGAGCGTATCCGGCAGGGGAACTGGAATCAGCCGTTAGCGGGGGATTACTTCAACCTTGATGGCAGTCGCTCGGGGTTTGCCCATGACCAGGCAGAGAACGCCGAGCTTTCGCGACGCTGTGGATTGCAGGATATCCATCCCAGCGGACCTCTTTGGGGACGGGGGCTCCCCCTGGTCAACGGTCTGGCCGGTGAACTGGAAGCCAGGGTGCTTTCCGGGTTCGAGAGCTGGCGCTATGGCCTCGAGCATGTAGGCCTGGAGCAGGAGCGCAGACCGCTACGGGTACGCCTGCAGGATCTCATATGGGGTTTTCCCGAGGATGGCTGCCTTGAAGTGAGATTTTTTCTGCCTGCAGGCTGTTTTGCTACCGCAATGTTGAGAGAAATTATCGAGTATTGAGCGATTTGCAGCCTTGGGCTAGTCGAAGCGGCGGCTTGAATACCCTGAAGAATGGGGGTGGTAAATGAGGCCTGTCTGGATAGGATTTAAGCATATGCCCGACGCTTTTCCCCGCGGGTGAGGATGCAGGATTATGATAGTCACCAATAGTGTCACACCTCTGCCGTTTCCTGGCGAGGCAGATCAATGAATGGTTCGCTGCGCCAACTCTGCTGTACCGTGCAGAGGAATTGCCATATCTCCGATGCACGCCATGGCGCCGACTATGGCCTCTGCACCTACCTGTTGAAGATGCGCGAGTATTACCGCTGGGAGAACGGTCTCGACTACGGGGTTGCCTTGACCAACGAGTCCGTGGGCGAGTGGCTGACTGAACGGGAGAGACTCTGGGACTCCCTCAGCGATGACGACTTCGCACCCCTGCCATTCGAGGGGGAGTCCATCGATCCCTTCGATGTGGATAGGGTCAATCAACTCCTCGACCCCTACGGCCTGGTCTACAGCGCCGGCTATGGGTTGAAGGGCAAGCCCCTCTTTTTTCTTGGTCACCTGGAGCGCCGGGAGGAGCCGGGTGGCGCCTCGGTCTGGGTTGCCGGGCGCGAGCTGGCGCGGGATCTGATGGCCCCAGCGGCGATGAGTCAAGGGGATCGAATCTATATCCGCCGCGAGTCGTTCCGGCGCCTGCTGTGGGAGCGACTGGAAAACTGGCGCTGGCACCGCCCGGACAACGCCATGGGCCGAGCCTTCAACTACTACGATTTCGAGGAAAATCTTGAACAGGCCCTCGATGAGATGGTGGAGAAGGAGCTGGATGTGGTGCTGCTCCACGAGCAGGGGGAGTATCAGGCGGGCAGGGTGCTGGGGGAGAACTGGAACCGGATGCTCTCCGATCTCGGTCATTCGCCGGCGGAGTTGATGGCGCGTGCGCTGCGTGACCACCTGGCCGACTGCCAGGTGACCCTGCCGAGTCTCATCGAACGGGAGGATCGCGCCTCGATCCACTTCTTTGTTGGCGGCATCACCGGGATGCGTAAAAAACTCTTTCCCGGCCTGATCAGCGCCTATGAGAGTTGGTACAAGCAGGGGGATTGGGAGCCATTGATAACCACTGCCCAGGCGGGCAGGGAACATTGGCAGCGATTGGCGATGGGGTTGCTGAGACTCTACCGTGAACAGCCGGACCGGGCCCGGGTGGAGATCATGTCCCTGCTCGAGGCCAATCCGCTCTAGTCCGGGTGAAATATACGGGCTAGCGCTCAAGTGTTGCTGAAGCTGGTCTCCTCGGGTGAGCCGGTGTTGTCGATGACCACCTGCTTCACCTCGGGCATACGCGACAGGATATAACCCCCCATCATCAGGGCAAGCTGTTCATTGTCGGTCTCCAACGCGGTCAGCAGTTTGCCCGCAACCAGTTGGCAGCGCTGGGTGGGATTAGGATCTCTGACCCAGCTTTGGCCGATCTGCCACCCCCTATCCATATCCTTGTCCATCTTCTCGAATGATTCCTGCATCGAATCCAGATAACCCTCTGGGATCTCCAGGTTCATTGACCAGTCGTCGATAATCAGATTAAGTTGCATGATACTAGAAACAGCTGTAGTGATTTTTACCGGGTAAACTCTGCATCGCCCAGAGTTTCGACGAGTATGATCAGGCTCCAGTGAGGTAAAATCAAGCGTATGGAAGATCGGGAATTGCTCGCACTGGTCGAACTGGGAGGCTACCCCAACTTCGTGCCCCTCTATCAGCAAAGCGGCTATCGGGTGGAGATGGTCAACTCGGTACGCAAGGCCCAGGCCTGGCTGAAACGCCACCGCCCCGAAGTCGTTGTAGCGGAGTACTACGCCGATCCCCAATTCCGCGATCGCATCAGCAACCTGGAATCACTCCTCGCCACCCTGCAGCGTTACGACCTGGCGGCGAAGGTGATCGTGCTGATCGATAAAAAGTATCTGGATAATCTGGAAAAAGTAAAACAGCGCTATCCCTTGCATGCCGTGTTGACCTTTCCCATCGAGACAACGAGCATGCAGGCAGCTTTGGAGGGTATCCAAGATGTTGGTTGAGATCGAAGGCCTGCTACAGCAACCGCAACTGCAAAAGATCCACGAGGTGCTGGCCAAGGCCGAGTTCGTGGATGGCAAACTCACCGCCGGCAAGGCGGCGCAACGGGTGAAAAACAATCAGGAACTCAAGGGCGAACAGAAGCAGATGGAACTGCTGATCCGGATCCTTACCAGCGCCATGGGGAACAACCCAACCTTCCGCTCCGCGGTGCTCCCCTACCGCATGGCCGATCCGATCTTCGCCCGCTACCAACCCGGTATGACCTACGGCGACCATGTGGACGACCCGTTGATGGGACTCAGCGGGCAGCGCTTTCGCAGTGATGTATCGATGACCATATTTCTACGTGAGCCCGAGACCTATCAGGGAGGGGAGTTGGTGGTACGCACCACCTTCGGTGAGAAGCGGGTGAAACTGAAGGCGGGGAGTGCGGTGATCTATCCCTCATCCAGCCTGCATCACGTGGAGAAAGTGACCGAGGGTGAACGCCTGGTGGCGCTGGCGTGGATTCAGAGCTATGTGCGGGATCCGGCGCGGCGGGAGTTGCTGTATGAATTGGATCTGGCCAGGGAGCATCTGTTGGCGACTGCGCCGGAGGCTGAGACTACCGGGTTAGTGGATAAGTCTTATGCGAATTTGTTGAGGATGTGGGGGGATGTTTGATGTAGTCTTTTTATAACCGTTTTCACTGTGCAATGATCTGATGAGCTGTCCAGCCTTCGATCTTATCCGTCTCCACGTGCAGTACGACGTGGTAGTGGTTGGACATAATGGCATAGGTGCTCGCATCGATGGTAAATATGTCGACCATCTTGCGCAGCCGGCCTGAGATCGATTGACGACGGTATTCAAAGCTAAGGCCGATATAGGGTCTTCGCCACACAGCCAGGCGCGGCGTACATAGTGGAAGAGACAATGGTATTAGGTGATGGATCCCAGCCTTAGAAGAGTATCGCAAACGCGCGTCGTCACGGCATTCTTGTTGTGTCTACTATTTATAAAAAATTGTAAATGGATTTACTAAAAAGTGTTTAATAATAGAATTTATATATGATGTTTCTAGTTTCTTGATGTAATGCGGAATGTATAAAAACTGCTTTAATATATTTAGTATATTAAGGTAAACAGTCTATTCGAAGTATCGATAGAAGGGTGCTGGTTATCTTCAAATATTAAAAAATATATTCATGTTTATTAGTAAAATTTATCATTCCTGAAAATAACGAAACTAAATTTATTTTTAATGTTAACTACAACAAAACGCATAGCTTGAAGTTATTTAATATTTATGTTTAGTATCTGCTTGTAGTGTCACGAATATAAAATTATAAAGACTGCTCTTGCCTCGGTTTTTTTAGGAGTAAGAAAATGATTGAAAGGATAGTAATAGAAAAAAATATACACCGTTTAATGCTTTTGTCAGTTATCTTTCTTTGGGTGCTAATGATGTCATCATCAGCACATGCTGCTATCGTTTTCACAGATGACTTTGAAGATATGAGCCTGGATGGATGGGCCCAGAGTAATAGTGGTGGTAGTGCTACGTTTGAGGTAATCGAAAAGAATGCCAGTAATAGGGCGCATGTAGGACATGTGAGTAATACAAGCACAGGTGATGAATCATCATTATCAATGACCTTTGATTATGCTGCACGTGATACTTTATCTTTCGAAATGGAAGCTCTTGCTTTCTTAGGACAATATGGTTCCAGAATTAGACATGGCCTAGCAGGTGTTGAAGTGTCATTCCTTAATACATTCAATGTCCCACTTGGTACTGCAGGGCTTTTCAATGTAACTTCAGACTTGCTGCTTGGTCCAAATGATTCATCGATTCTTAGCACCCAACAAAGTTACTCAGCTACAATGGCGGAATTTGCTGGATTAGCTGGATTGGATAGTTCTGATCCAATCGCTAGGCTTAATCTCTCATTTCTTGCGCAAGGCTCTTTCTCATTTGGTGGAAATATTTACCCGAATGTTCGATCAGGTGGTGACGTCTGGTTTGATAATGTAACTATAGATGCGGTGCCAATCCCTGCCGCTTTGTGGTTGTTTGGTTCAGGTATTGCTGTACTCGGTATGCTATCACGCCAGAAAAAGAAAAGAAGTTAACACTAACAATAGGACCCGCTTACATGGCGGGTCTTAAATTAAGTTCGTGAAGCTTCCTTATTAGTGTTAACAGGCCCTAGCACGGACACTCCATTCAGTAGACAAAATTACTATTGGAGTGAAACATCACAAAACAAAAAGCCTTTACTAAATAATTCAAACTTAAAGCCGATCGGCTATTTGAAACGGTTGATAAAGATGGTGTAATCCTGGCTCGCGAGTTTGGTTTCCGAAGAAACCAGCACTACATATGGCAGAAGGAATTACCGGATAAGGGATCAACAGCATTTAGTCGTGCTGGTTGAAAAGCCTCTTACGTCTCGGACTCAGAATCACCAACCTTCTTGTCGGATATAATTCTGGAGTGAATCTCTTCCAACACCGGATTCCACTCTGACTCAAGCACCTCATCGGGATATTCCGGCTCTTCTTGTTCAGGTTCTTCTTTGTGGTCGTATTCGCCAAACAGATTCATGACTAACATAATCTCTCTACCTCATCGCTTGGCTCTGATATTAATTAACCCAAGCTTTAGTCATTTACTACCTATCTTCCTTGCGATGATCTCCTGTCTGAATACGTGCAAGAATGGCGCCATGGAAGGCTCGGTTCAGTATATTCAGTTGCTTATGAGAGAAACATCAACTCCAATTCAATCGGTATGTAAGATATATCGACAAAATCACTTATATTTTTAGTTGTTTAGGAACATTTCGATTATTACCCACCCCTTAGCACGCATGCCTATTTATTAAATGAGGTAAGAGGGGGCTTTACCCATAAAAATCCCCTTTCAATATGAATCAGCACCTTTCTTAATGTGCCCTATAAATGGATGCCAAGACATTGGAATCGCCCTCCCTTTGTAAACCCTGAACAGCCAGTAAAACATAATGCATAAAACAGGAGTGGCGGGTATAGCAACTAGATAAGGCATTTGCTCGATCGTCGAGTCAAGCATCTTGATGATTTTGTCACTGAATGCCAAAGCCGCCCAGACAAGGGAAAAGGATATCCGCCAGATATGACGCGTTCACAAGGTGCTGCCAGATATACAACCGTTTACAGGGCCTTTATGGCTGGTCGTGCATAAAGAACTGAGGACCAGTCGACGGCTAGGCCAAAATGAGGGCTGGTAGTTCAATCTCCTGGATTCCGGCCTACGCCGGAATGACGTGTACCATAATTGTCCCAACTCAGGGTTGTCTGATCTGAAACACTCTGTCGTATTCATTGCAGACTACTGCAAACATCCCCTAAGTTCCTCCAACCCCCGACGAATATGCGTCTTAACCGTACCCAGTGGCATATCGATCTGGTTGGCAAGCTCACTCTGGCTAAGTCCCCTGAAATAGGCCAAGCTGATCACCTGTCGTTGTTTTTCATTCAATTGTTCCAGACAGGCTTTGAGTCGGGACCCCTCTTCGCTGTCTGCAAGTCTATCCAGCGGTAAGGGATCTGTGTCGATCTCCTCCGCGATGTAAATCCCGTCAGACTCCAACGTCTCCCGGCGATAGCGGCGTAAGTGATCCAGCGCTTGGTTGCGTGCAATCGCCGTCATCCAGGTCATCGGTGCCGCCAAGTGGCTTCGATAGCTATCCGCGTTGTTCCAGATTTTAACGAAGGTTTCCTGCAGACACTCTTCCGCCCATGCCTCTCTCTTCAGCATATTCAATACGACGCCATACAGTTTTGGCGCCGCGACTTGATACAGGCGGGCGAGGGCCTTTTGATCATTCAGCCCACAGGCGGCGAGGAGTTCTCTGAGTCTTTGATCTCTTTTCTGATTCTTCTCGCCATCTATTACCTTCACGCCTGACATGGCACCCTCCTGGGGATTGATCCTCAGCTATGGGTGCAGCTTAAAATGAAGATCTCTTGCGGAGATCACGCATTTATCACAATTTGGTTCGCATTCCGGTTTGCTGGTGGTGTCGGTATTCTGGGCCTGGAGGTCGGGGCACGGTATTGCAGAGCTACGGTCTGGGAATCTATCCGGTGTGGTTGACCAAACAGAAACTCTGATACTCATCGGCCACTAGGGCCTGTTAACACTAATCCAATGTACTCTGTTGTGCCTGAAAAAGTGCCAATCAAGGCGCACCCCAAGGGCACTTCCTTCAGGGCGCATTGGATTAGTGTTAACAGGCCCTAATAAATCGAGGGTTTGCGCACTGGTGGAGTAATGAAAAAAAGGACCAGAAAAGCTGTCAGAAAGAGTCCCAGGCTCCAACCAGAGAAGGTGTAAACACCGCGCCAGCGAACATTGGCCTTGGACACGATTTCGAAATTCTCCACATAGATCGTCTCGCAGGCCCCGTTACCCACATCATCACGGCGGGTACTGCTGCCGCGTTTGAAGTTGTTGGAAGGGTTTTCATAACTGGCCAGTTGCCCACTGATACGGATATGGTCACCGGGCTCGGCAGACATCAGTTCCTCTTTGACATAGTCGTCATCGACCAGAAGGTGGTTGTTGGAGAGTTGGGTCATGTGGAAGTTGGCCCCGGTCTGCGCGTCGGACCAGTAGGCCCAACAGGTCCAGCTGTCGTTATCGAAGCTCATCTCCTGGTAAACACCGTTACTGACATTGGCGCCCCATATGACACACAGATCCCTCACGTTCAGGAAGTCCTTCCACCTGCTATGATGCCAGATGTCACCGAACGAGTCGGCATCGTGAAAGCTGACTACAACGCCCTCCAGGGTGTAGTCGTAGAGTGGCTTTATCTGGTATCGCTCTCCCTCCGCCTCGATCCAAAATGGAGAGCGAAAGGTGGATTCTTGTACCGGATCGACAAGGCGCTTGATCTCAAAGTGGTCCGGATCGGGAAGACGGTCTTTGTAGAGTAGTGAGAGCAACAGCAGGAGAAATGAGATGATCACACCCCATTTGCTGATTGCTTGTAATAGTTGCAGCATATATCTGTTGTCCAATGGTCAATTGATTGCTAAGAGCTGATCAAAACCCTCCCATAACCGGTCTTCTCTGCTGGCTTTTATCCGCCTGTTGACTCTGATTATCGAGTAGCCGAGCCTGAATCTTCTTGATGTGTTGATTGGCGGATTCATACAGAGAGCGCAATTGGTCGTTGTCGGGATGGTTTTCAAACAGGCTCGAAATGTCGGCGATCAATCGATTCCCATAGTCGGCTTGCGTATCGAGGTCCTCATTGCTGAGTCGCCATTGGGCATTTCTCTCCAACAGGCTATCGAGTCGTCCTTGAAACTCTGCCAACCGCTGTACTTCCAACTGTCGCCGGGCAAGGCTTGCCTTTGCATCCGCAATCGCGCCAGTCAGTGACGCTAATTGAGGGTGCCTGGAATCGAGACCGCGCAGATCCTTCAGCAGGGATTCCGCCAAGTTGAAGTCATTGTTTGACGTGGCAGTCTCTATCTGTGTCATCAAGATCTCTGCAATCTGTGACAGGCCGTTCTTCGCCGATTGGTTTTTCGGGTCGAGTGCCAAGGCTTGATTGAAGTGGTAGTGTGCACTCTCCTGTGGCGGTTTTAAATATCGGCCCGCAATCAATGCGGAAGTGGCGGTTTGTAGATGTCGGTCGATTTCCCGCTGCTTAGAAGCATCCGCCGTTGCCCGGTTTTGCGCTTCGATACGTTGGTGTGATGTGGTGATTCGTTCCTGCAGTTGTGTGAGTTGTTGCTCCTCTGGCCACAACTCTTTCAGCGCCTCCAGTTGTTGGCTGGCTAGATCAAGGGATTGATTCACTATCAATCTCTCCACCTCCAGTACCAAACGCCGCAGAATATTCTGTTCGCCATTCTTCGCGATGATGTTGTCGTTGTCCTGTGTCAACACTTCCCGATAGAGGGCCAGGGCATTGCCGCCTTCCGGTGTTATCAGTTGACCCTCTTCGAATAGTCGGTTCGCGTTGGTCAATGTCTCCTGCCAGGGGGTGGTTGCTGCGAGTGTCGGATCTTCAAGAATCGGTCGCTCATTGGTTATGTTTTGAGTTGCTTCGCTTGCCGTGTTGCTATCGATTTGACTGGCAGGCTGGTTGTTGTCGTTGATCCCGGCTGTATTGTTCAGGTACCAGGCAATCATGCCTACCGCTGCAATGGTACCAACGGCTGCGATGCCGGTCGTCATACGGGATTTAGCGGTTTTGCTTTTCTTCGACTGTTCCGGGACCTCTATAATGCTTGCGTCGCTGTCTGTTGCCGGTGGTTTTTCAGGCCACAGTGCGTTTAGCGGCGTTGCCGATATATCGGGCAGGTCCATCACGCCTTGTAACGCTTGGGCTAAAGTCTCTGCATCGGCTATTCGCTGCTCCGGGTCCTTGGCCAACAGCTGGTGCACGAGCCTTTGCAGTGGTGATGTTGCCCTTGGCAGACTTGGAATTTCCGCCTTCAGGTGTTGTATGGCAACGCTCATCATGCTGTCGCCGCGATAGGGCTGGTAGCCGGTGAGCAACTCGAACAGGGTGACACCCAGGGAGTAGAGATCGGTGCGGCCATCCAGGGGTCTGCCGGCAATCTGTTCCGGGCTCATATAGGCCGGGGTGCCGAGCATGGCGCCGGTGACCGTCATCTGGGTGAGGGACTCGGTTTGGCGGGCGATGCCGAAGTCGGTCAGTACCGCCTGTTGCGGATTGCGGAACAGAATGTTGGCAGGCTTGATGTCACGGTGGATAAAACCACGCTCATGAGCAGCCTGCAGGGCATCTGTCACCTGCAGGATGGTCTGCAGCAGATCTTTCAGCGTAAGCCGCTCGGCCTGGGATCTTAGGTCGCCACCGTTCAGGTACTCCATGGCCATGTAGTAGTGGCCGTCATGTTCTCCGATATCGTAGACAGGAATGATATGGGGATGGTTGAGTTGCGCAATTATCCGTCCCTCCCGTTTGAAGCGTTCGCCGAATTTTGCATCAGCGGTCAGTGCCCCCTTGAGTAGTTTGAGTGCCACACGGCGATTGAGATTTTGTTGAACAGCCAGATAGACATCGGCACTGCCCCCCGATCCAACCTTGCGGATCATGGTGTAACCGGGAATCTGAGTGCCGGAGGTATGAGTGGCCATGCTAAGATGAGGGCATTCTAATAACGGGATGATGTACGCTTCAAAGCATAGACTATTTTGGCTATGCGACCGACCACAATTAATACCGGAAGTTGTTGCTATTATACAACCGGACAAGATCAATAGGGGGCATTATGAAAAAGCGCTGGTTGTTGGCGGGTTTGATTTGGTTTATGTCGACCGAGGCCTGGGCTGATGTGGATTCGAGAATCGACTATGTGGGTGGTATTGCCTTTGGTTATACGAACCTGGAGTTCGATGCCAAGCTCGATTCCTCACCGAGCTTTCAATCCCTGGTGTTGAGCGGGGGTCTGTTGTTCGATAACTATTTCGTGAATCTGAGCTATGCCGACTCGGTGGGCAATACCACGATCTCCGAAGAGGAGGATACCGGTGATGCGGGGCGCAGCGATCTGGATCTGACCCTGGGTTATCGGATCAACGAACAGTTGAATCTATTCGTCGGTTATAAGGACAGTGAAACCGATATCGATTTTAAACTCCGTGACGATGGAACCTTACGCAGGGAGTTCTATCGCAAGGACGGTTGGTTCGCAGGCGCTACTTACAATATTCCTCTCAAATCCGCAGGTACTTTGAGTTTCAACCTGGGTTATGTGAATTTGAAAACGGATGATCGGTTCAGGGCGGATGAGGAAGATGATGACGATGACGACGAGCCCGAAGCCACTGAATTCGATGATCTCAGCGGTCGCCACTCGGGGGATGCGGATGGCTGGAGTTATGGGGTCAATTGGCTGGTGCCGGTGAACGACAGGCTCTATATCAATACCACTTTCAAGATCAACGATTACGATCAGGAGATCAGGTTCGAGGGTGAGACATTTTCAGCGGATCAGAAACTCACCTTCTTCAATGTGGGGGTCGTCTATCTGTTTCAATGACTCAATCCCCCATCTCCTTTGCGAGCCAGGCCTTGGCGAGTTTGATGTCTTCAAACAGGGTGGTCTTTGATACCCCCAGGACCTCCCCCGCCTCGTCGTAGGTCAGGCCGCCGAAAAACATCAGCTCAACGGCCTTGGCGCCGCGCTCGTCGAACTCGGCCAATCTCTGCAGGGCATCATCCAGTTCGATGACGCTGTCCTGGTTGTCGTCGCCCACATAGACCGAACCGTCCAGGGTTGTCTGCTTCAAGCCCCCACCCCGTTTTCCTCTCTGTTTAGCCCGGGCGTGATCCACCAGGATGCGCCGCATGGTCTGTGCGGCCAGGGCAAAGAAGTGTACCCGGTCCTGGGCCTTCGCCTCCGCACCCGCCAGGCGCAGATAGGCCTCGTTGACCAGGGCCGTGGCCTGCAGGGTGTGGTTGGCGCGCTCCCGACGCATGTGGGATGCGGCGAGGCGGCGTAATTCATCATATACCTGGGACAACAGCTGATCATGGGCCCCCTGGTCGCCCTCTCTGACCGCGGTCAGTAGTCGTGTCACCTCTGTTTCGTTATCTGCCATCTGTTATCCCTGAAGGCTGCCGGTTGCCTGGATGGTACTCGAGCCGCACCGCTCGGTAAATATTTCACCGAACGATCAGATCGTGAATGGCGCTCTATCCAGTAACAGGTCAATAAACCTGATTTGGACCCCAACAGCCATTGAGGAAATCGCGTCATGAACAAAGTAACCAGTTATCTCTCTTCAGTAACCCTGATCGTTGCCACCACTGCTGTGAGCTCGGCCGCCATGGCCCAGGGTAATGTGCAGTTCAATCTGGAACCTCGCGCAGCGGGCTCAGGCTATAACCATACCCGTGTTGACCGGCGTGTCGGCCAACCCAAAAGCATCCTGAAAGGCAGTAAGGCCAACCGGACCGTGAAAAGCGAACGGCGCCTTAACCGCCGACTGGGTTCGGAGGTTCGCAGCAACATGCGCCATCGCGGTGATGTGGCCCGCCATGCCCGCCACAACGGGCAGATCAAATCGACCCTGAATCGTCAGGCGAGAAAGCCGAAGGCCCGCTTCACAACCTCTCAGCTATCTCCGGAAGTGCGTCGCAACATGGACCGCCGCGGTAACCTGGCCAAGCAGGCGCGGGTAAAGAGTGGTCCGGGCAGCACAAGTACGACAAAATCCCGCACAACCAGGGTTAGGTTCAATGACACCAAGCGTACCCGGGGCGCCGGATACAGCGCCAGTAAACCACGCAACAAGGTCACCAAACCCAAGGGCATACTGAAAAACAAAAACGCCCTGAAGACAGTCAAGAAGGGCAGGAAGCTGCGTACCCTGGGCAAGGTGGCCGCGGGTGGGGTGGTGATCGCCGGTGGCACAATGGTGGCCGAGACCGCCTTGGGGGTGGATATCCCCGATGCGGTGGATGCCGCGGAGTGGACCTACGGAACCTTCAAGGATCCCAAGCAGGCGCCGCGACGTTTCAAGAAACTGGGCAGAGACTCCCTGCGCACCGTGAACAAGGCGGGCCGCACCCTGACCAATCCGAAAAAGATGGGCAGGAACCTGGAAAGGGGGGCGAAAAAGGCCGGTAAGTCGATCAAAAAAGCTGGCTGCTCAGTGGGTAAGTTGTTTGGCGCCAAGTGCTGATTGGTAATTCTTTATTTACGTTTCAGAGAGTATGAGAACCCGCGCTTGGCGCGGGTTTTTTCATGACTTTTAAAATTGTGTTGGTCTGTACTCAATACGACCATGCTATTTTGGTGGGGCAGGGCCCCACCCTACACAATGATACAGGCCGTAGGGTGGGGCCCAGCCCCACCGAAAAAAGTTGCTTAGACACCATGGGTGTTCTTACTTATTAACACGACATACTTAGTCGCCGGGTTAATTGTTATCAAGTCAATTAAGTAAGTAGCATTCGACTCTGAGATTGAATAATCAAGGTGTACGTCATTCCGGCATAGGCCGGAATCCAGGGGATGAACTGCCAATCCTTATTTTGATCTGGTTATCGAATGCACTTTTCAACCTTGAGTTTGTTTGTCAATTGCCCCAAACCCCAGTATTCCTGGTTTCTGGATTCCGGCATTCGCCGGAATGACGAAGTTTCAGTGTGATCTAATTACAGGAAGACTGGCTTATTAGTTGTTAAAAAGTCACCGCTGGATATGCCAACAACAACTGCCCTGTCTGGTCGTGACTACTACTATTTAAGGAACCTCTGATTAATTCTCTTTTCGTCATCCCGGCGTATGCCGGGATCCAGGAAAATCAAGCGCATAGATTCCGACTTTCGTCGGAATGACGGATTAATCAGACCTTCCTTAAACCAATTTCCCGAGCAGTGCGCTCAATTTGGCACAGGAGCCCAGGCGATTTTGCGGCTCCTTTATCAGCAACTGATCCAGGATGGCCTGAACCGGTACAAGATCTTCTCCATCGCAGCTGGTTGCAGGCAGAGACGGGGCTTCCTTGTTCAATATTTTGTTCGCCACCGCAAAACGATCTGTTGCGGTAAAGGGTTTTTGCGCGGTGAGCAACTCAAACAACATTATACCCAGAGACCAGAGATCAGCCCGGTAATCCACACCCCTGCCGCGCCACTGTTCCGGCGACATATAGCTTGGTGTACCCAGAATCTGGCCAGTGGCGGTCAGTTTGGTATCGGCAAACTTGGCAATACCGAAGTCTATCAGCTTGGTCTGTCCCTGCCGATCGAGCAAGACATTGTTGGACTTGATATCCCGGTGTGCCAGACCTTGAGTGTGCGCCAGGTGTAAAACCTCACACAGGTCAAGGATGATATTGAGGCCTTGCTCAAAGGGCAGGGGCCCTTGTTTGATAAGTTCATCGAGGCCTTTGCCATCAATGAATTCCATGGCGATGGCGGCGTATTCATCAGTAGTAAAGGACTCAAACATGTGGCTCAGGCCAGGGTGGTCCAGGTTGGACAATATCCTGGCTTCCAGGCTGAAGCGATGTTGTGCCTCATCGGCCTCCACGGTGAAACGGGGAAGCAGCTTCAGCGCAACCTTGTCATATTGCGGATGCTCCGCCAGGTAGACCACCCCCATGCCACCGCGACCCAACTCTTTGAGGATCCTGTATTCGCCCAGAGATTGCGGGAGCTGAATCCGGTTAACGGCCTGCAGAGCCGGCGTGATCAGGGCCGGTGTGATGAAGTCCTGATCACCTTGCTCGAGTTTGTCATGGGACGCCAGCAAGGCCTCAATTTCCCGGCGTAGTTCCAGGTCCTCCTCACACACCATGTCCAGGTAATCGCGTCGGTGACTGGGGCTTTTATCCGCCAGATGGCGAAAAATAGACTGTATGAATTGCCAACGTTGTTTATCCACCAAAGCTATTCCATGTCTCATTCAAGGCTCATTCACCAGTCGTCAGCTTACAGGATCTGCTGGCACGGGGTGAAAAAAAAGGCGGCACAAGGCCGCCAAATGGAGAATGAAATAGTTGTTTAATGGTTTCTGTGTTATCCCCAACTCAGACGGCGCAGTTTGATCACCTTGTTACGCTTGTCGTTGCTGCGCCATTCACCGTTGTGAATGGTGATGAACTCGTAGGTCATGCCCTTGGATTCGTAAAGATTGGGTCCTATCTGGTTGTAGATGACAGGCTTGCCGTTATTTGGAGTCACAATGATTCCGTCGTAGGTATGGCGGATGCTGTTGACCCGATTGCTATAACCCTCCAATTGCCAATCCCCGGTCAGGTCGATCTCCTCGTAGGGGTCGCCGTAAACCCCGCTCTCTCTCTCCTCGGCGCGCCTGTTATAGCGGTCGGAGATCTCCTGGATCTTGGCCAGGACATTCGGGTCGTTGAGGTTACGCTCAAGGTTGGCGGCAATGGTGGAGCATCCGGTGGAGGCGATTGATAAGAGTGTTACAAATACCAGGTTCAGCTTTTTCATGGGTCATCTCCAGTAGGGTCAGTATTTATTGGTCCGGCCGCTGATTCGAGCGGTTCTACTGGTTAAAGCGAGCTTTAGGTCACATCTGTTCGGAAAAAAACGAATAAAAGCAAAAACTCCCGAAATATCAACAACAAGCATAATCGGATGTCAGGGCTGCTCGGGTGTTTCGCGGTGTCTGACCGGGTAGGGAGGAGATGGGTGGGTAAAAAAATGAGATTTCTCCGAACGATCTCCATTGATCTGGCGCTTTGATCAGTGAAGGTAGCGGTTTCGCTACCGCCAAGATTACAAATTCTTATTGGAGAACAGCCATGAAATCCATCAAATACACTGCGGCCGCCGCTCTTATTCTGGTCTCTTTTTCAGCCCATGCCGGTGACACCGGCAGCGCCTTTAAGGCCCTGTTCAGCGCTATCGCCCAAGTGGCCGCCCAGCAACAGGCAGATTACGCTGGCAGTCGACAAGGTGGTCGAGAAGAGGCGTACCACGAGGATGGATATCAACAGGCGGGATACTACGAAGAACAGCCGGTTATCTATAACATCAGCGGGAGTTGGGGCATGCGCAGCGGTAAGGTCAACCGCTTCCAGAAATCCTACGACGGTTACTATGTGATTCCTGTAGGAAGGGGTAAAGGGGTGCACTATGTGGAGATCGGTGAAAACCTCTATCAGGACGCGAACAGCTCGGGTACCTACGAAGTCGTCGATCGGGACTACATGATTTGGCGCAGCAACGACAAACGAAACCATGTGATTGAGCTGTTTCGCCAATGATGTGGGGGAACCACTTTGTCGTCCGCCTGTCACAAGCGCCAGGTAATCCAGGGCCTGTCAACAGGCCCTGGTCCTGTCTGGTTATTTTCATAACAACAATGTGAGGAGTTTTTGATGAAGAGAATAGTCTCGAGCGTATGGCTGATGCTGATCCTGTTGCTGCCAATCTCCCAGGCCTGGGCGGATGAATTTCAGGCGACCATCGATCTCTTCAGGCAGGCGGGTGAAAGCGGCAGCTTCTTCGATACCGCCTATGGTTACGCGGTGTTTCCCGATGTGGGTAAGGGTGGTCTGATTGTGGGTGGCGCCTATGGCACAGGCAGGGTCTATGCCCAGGGGACTCACACGGGGGATGTAAAGATGACCCAGCTTACCCTTGGATTGCAATTGGGGGGGCAGACATTCAGCCAGATTATCTTTTTCCAGGATCAGCGCGCCTATAATGAGTTCATCGGCAGCAACTTCGAGTTCGGCGCCCAGGCCACGGCAGTGGCGATTACTGCAGGCGCTTCCGCCACGGCGACCACCACCGGTAGTTCCGCGGGGACCAGCGGTGGTCAACATGACGCAGACAACGTTGGCCGGTATTACAAAGGTATGGCTGTTTTCACCATAGCCAAGGGAGGGCTGATGGTGGAGGCCTCTCTTGGCGGCCAGAAGTTCGAGTACACCCCGAAATGACAATAGCTGTCTTTTCAGCTGGATTCGGCAGGTCGTTTCAGTGAGTTGCTGCGGTAGCCCCGTACCCTGCAAGCGTAGGTACAGGGTAGGGTGCTACCACAGGGGAGCAGCTTTACTGAACCGGTAAGGGATCAGTAACCACCCTTGCGCTTGGTCTCAGGCAGACCGGCAACCTTGCTCGCCTGCTTTGCCGGGCCCTTGGGAAAGTGAATATAGAGGGATTTTGCATCCACTTTGCCCTGGTCGGTCCAGGCTCCCTTGAAATGTTTGACCATGTGGCGTTCATTGGGTTGGTTGCCGCCGTTATTGAAATACTCGTCGCGCAGGTAGTTGATGATCTCCCAGGCCTTTTCGCTCAGCTCGAGACCCTCGCTCGCGGCGATGGCCTTGGCCACATCCTCACTCCAATCAGTGTGATCGGCCAGGTAGCCGTTGGCGTCGGCCTCGATGGTTTTACCGTTTACTTCATATGCCATTGATCTCTCCTTTCAAACAGATACAACAAGCGGGGTCAGTGCCCGTCTAGTTAGGGGTTAATGTATTTCCTGGCGCAGTATCTTATACAGTCTTGTGTGGAACAAACAAGCCAAAACCGCGATTGCGGTGAGGTCCGATACCATACTCCTGCAGGGTGACCGCATCCTCCAGCGACATGCCTGAGACCATCAGGCTGCGGGTCGTGACAGGTGTTTGGGGTGTGGTGAAGGAGGCGCCTTTACCGCACAACACTTTCTTAAACCTCAGGTTGAGTGAGCGCAAGGATTCCACCGCGGACTGCATGAAATCGTCCTCACTCTGATCCGCTTCGCAGATGAGATGGCGACAGTAGAGGGTTGTGGTCATGGCGAGAAACCGGCTATGGGCGGCCCCGATCTCCATCCTGTTGCCGTCGATCTGCAGGGTTTTGCCGGAGAGTTCGGCGGCATCCTCGAGCCGCTGTTTCGGCAAGCGCAGGATCAGGGGGGTGCGACGGGAGAGATAGAGGGTCTCTGAGGCTTCGCTGGGCCGTTCCCAGCCGTTCCCGGAATCGGCGCCATACACCAGATGGAGTCCGGCCTTTGGCTCTTCGGTAAACCAGGGCAGCTCTTGATGTATCGCATCGGAGAGGGACCAGGCATGGTCGACGGGTAGGGTGGGACAGTTGATCTTGAAGATCAGGTCAACCACATTATCGGGCA
This sequence comes from Candidatus Thiodiazotropha sp. CDECU1, assembly GCF_963455295.1. Classification (NCBI taxonomy): domain Bacteria; kingdom Pseudomonadati; phylum Pseudomonadota; class Gammaproteobacteria; order Chromatiales; family Sedimenticolaceae; genus Candidatus Thiodiazotropha; species Candidatus Thiodiazotropha sp. CDECU1. The sequence goes on along the minus strand of NZ_OY734020.1, from coordinate 3,487,173 downwards.
CCACAAACTGTGCCTCATCCGTATCTTCCTGCCAGAACATCGCATTCATTCAATGCACCTCGTCGGCTGGGATTTTCCCCCGCAGGGCATCCCGATCGAACCACCAGTCGTCCTCGACGATGACCTCGAGCACCTTGGCCAGCCTGGGTAGAAACTTGCCCGGATCGTCCAGCTGCATGCGTTCCACCCAGAAATCGAAAATCTCCTGCTCCTCCACCTGGCTGTGGCGCCTGGCGACCTGGCCCAGTAGCTGGTTGGTAAAGAATTTGAGATCCTCACGCTCCTCTCCCTGGGCGCGGATATCCACCACATAGCAGGCCGTCGCAGCGGCCACTGCGGCCCCATCCGAGTTGTCGGGGGTCTCGTCGATGAGATGCTGCAGTATGGCCACACTCAATTCAGGATCGATGGGGAATGTGACACCCAGCCAGATACCATGAGCCAGCGCCTTTACCGCGTCCGCTCGTTCGGATTGGTATAGGATGTCACAGGCCTCCACGGCCCTCAGCCACAGCTCCTGGTCGAGGGCCTGCTCCAGCACACCCTTGGCAATCTCCCAGGCCTCCTGCTGCCTGTCCAGGTCGAGCAGGATATAGGCGGATTCAAGTTGCAGTTCGAATCGCTTGTCGTGGGAGGCGTCCTCAGGCAGGGCAGACAAGGCCTCACATTTTTCATCGAGTTTTAGCTGCAGCAGCTTGCTCGACTTTATGGCGTCTTCCGAACTGTCGTTGTCACCGATAAAGGCTTCAGATTCTAGGTACTTCACAATGGTATTCCCGGTTGCTACTGGGGTCTGTCAACAGCCCCTAGGTGAAAGTCGCTTCGAGGCGGTCTTCCCAGTTGTCGGGGGTGTCGCTGAAGGGGGGTTTGACATCGATGCGAAAGAACATCTCGGTCTTGGAACGCTCTTTCACCACCTCCAGCAGTTTGTCGAAGTTGTCGACCTCTGGGTGTTGCATCATTAACTCACTCAAATACAGCATCTTTGATTTAATCCATGTGGTCTGGCGACTGCCGCGGCAAAATCGCAGTAAAATACTCGGTTATTCATATTGAACCGCATGTGCGATGTAGGATCAAGGGTCTTTTACCCAAGTTTATCGGTAAAACCTACCCTGGTGAAAGTAAGGGACTATATTGAATATTAGAAATGAATTATAGACTTTAAGTTATTGTATATAAAAATAAACTTTGTTCATTTTTGAGCCTTTTTACCCCGATTTTTGTGAAAATATATCCCAAATGGGATAGTTATAAATATCCCTTTCCCCCCCATCGGAAGGATATTGGTCAGCATTAGACATCCCTAAAATTCGCACCAGTAGAAACAGGCCGGTTGCCTGTAACGGTTTCGGATTGCAGGTCGGTGGCCGGTTTTTTCTGTCAGGGTGTTTGGCGCAGCTAAAACATCAGGCGAAGAATCAGCAGAAGACCTGAAGAAAACGACCATTGGGAGAAAGAGTGATGGCAAAACAGATGCATGATACCCCCATGCTTGACCAGCTGGAGAGCGGCCCCTGGCCCTCGTTTGTCACCGGCCTCAAGCGCCTCGCCAAAGATAACGACATGATGGTTGACCTGCTGGGTCAGCTGGAGACCTCATACGAGACACGCAAGGGTTACTGGAAGGGCGGTACCGTTGGCGTGCTCGGTTATGGTGGCGGTATCATCCCCCGCTTTACCGAACTCAAGAATGACGACGGAGAGGCCCTGTTCCCCGCGGCGGCCGAGTTCCACACGCTTCGTGTCATGCCCCCTCCAGGCATGCACTATGACACCAACACCATTCGCAAATTCTGCGACATCTGGGAGAAGTATGGCTCCGGCCTGATCGCCTTCCACGGCCAGTCCGGCGACATCATGTTCCAGGGCTGTTCCACCGACAATGTCCAGCCCGCTTTCGATGAGATAAACGAGATGGGCTTCGATCTCGGTGGCGCCGGTCCCGCAGTGCGTACCGGTATGTCCTGTGTGGGTGCCGCTCGCTGCGAGAACTCCTGCTTCGACGAGGGCCGTACCATGCGCATGCTGGTCAACAACGCCCTCGACGACATGCATCGTCCCGCACTGCCCTACAAATTCAAGTATAAGGTTTCAGGTTGCCCCAACGACTGCATGAACTCCGTGCAGCGTGCCGACCTGGCTACCATCGGTACCTGGCGCGACGACATGAAGGTCGACCAGGACGAGGTCAAGAAGTTTGTGACCGAGAAAGGCCGCAAGTATGTTATCGACAATGTCATCACCCGTTGCCCGACCCAGGCCCTGTCGCTGAACGACGATGATACCCTGGCGGTGGACAACCCCTCCTGTGTCCGTTGCATGCACTGCATCAACGTCATGAACAAGGCGCTCTCTCCCGGCGACGACAAGGGTATCACCCTGCTCTGCGGCGGTAAGCGTACTCTCAAGATCGGTGATCTGATGGGTACAGTGATCGTGCCTTTCCACAAGCTGGAGACCGACGAGGACTTCGAATGGCTGGAAGAGCTGGCGACCGAGATCCTCGACTTCTTTGCCGAGAACGCCCTCGAGCACGAGCGTACCGGTGAGATGATCGAACGTATCGGCCTGGTTAACTTCCTGGAAGGTGTCGGCCTCGAGATCGATCCCAACATGATCGAGCGTCCGCGAATGAATCCCTATGTCCGTATGGATGGATGGGAGGAAGAAGCAGCCAAGTGGGCTGAGCAAAAGGCGGCTCAATAATCCATTCCGCTGCTGACTGATAGCAAATTGTAAGGGGGGCAACGGGTTCGCCCGGTTGCCCTTTAAAACGAATCAATTACCCTATTTTTTTGGAGGTAGGTATGTCGGAAGTTCGTATGCCGATTGAGAGTGGCGTCCCGGAGATGGAGCCCTACTTACACCCCGTGTTGAAGAAAAACTACGGCCAGTGGGCTTATCATGAGCGTCCGCGTCCCGGCGTGCTGGTGCATGTCGCCAAGAGCGGTGACAGTGTCTGGACCGTGCGTGCCGGTACCCAGCGTCAGATGGATGTCTACACCATCCGCAAGCTGATGGATATCGCCGACGAATTTGCCGAAGGCTATGTCCGCTTCACCATTCGCTCAAACATTGAGTACATGGTCAGCGATGAGTCCAAGGTTCAACCGCTGATCGACAAGCTGGAATCAGAAGGCTTTCCCATCGGCGGTACCGGTCCTTCGGTCTCCATGATCTCCCATACTCAAGGTTGGCTGCATTGTGATATCCCCGGTACCGACGCCTCTGGTGCGGTGAAGGCCCTGATGGACGATCTCTACGATGAGTTCACCAAGGAAGAGATGCCCAACCGGGTGCGTATTACCACCTCCTGCTGCCAGATCAACTGTGGCGGCCAGGGTGACATCGCGATCAATATCCAGCACACCAAGCCACCGAAGATCGACCATACCCAGGTCGCCAATGTATGTGAACGTCCTTCGGTTGTGGCGCGCTGCCCGGTGGCCGCTATCCGTCCTGCGATGGTCAACGGCAAACCTTCGTTGGAAGTGGACGAGAAGAAGTGCATCTGCTGTGGTGCCTGCTTCCCGCCTTGTCCGCCGATGCAGATCAACGATCCGGAGCACTCCAAGTTCGCCATCTGGGTAGGTGGAAAGAACTCCAATGCCCGTTCCAAGCCGACCTTCCACAAGCTGGTTGCCGCCGGTGTACCGAACAATCCGCCCCGTTGGCCGGAGGTTTCCACCGTCGTCAAACAGATTCTCGGCGCCTACAAAGAGGATGCCAAGGACTGGGAGCGTATCGGTGAATGGGCTGAGCGTATCGGTTGGCCGAAATTCTTCGAGAAGACCGGTCTGCCGTTCACCAAGTATCACATCGATAACTGGCGTGGCAGCCGTAACAACCTGAATGCCTCTGCGCATATCCGTTTCTAATTCGGTAATAACAGGAAGGTCTACTGATGAAATTCGCGATTCAGGTTAATGAGGGTCCCTATCAGCATCAAGCCACGGACTCCGCATACCAGTTCACCAAGGCTGCATTGGAAGCTGGACACGAGATCATGCGTGTCTTCTTCTATCACGACGGTGTCAACAACGGCACCAATCTGACCACGCCTCCGCAGGACGATCGTAATATCGTCAAGCGTTGGTCCGAACTGGGCAAACAACACGATCTCGATCTGGTGGTCTGCGTAGCAGCTGCCCAGCGACGGGGTATCGTCGACGAGGGTGAGATGCAGCGCAACGGCAAGGATGCGCAGAACATCGCTGAAGGATTTCGCATCTCCGGTCTCGGTCAGTTGGTTGAGGCGGGCATCCAGTCGGAACGTCTTATGGTATTCGGTGATTGAGCATAGGGGTTGATGATGTCTGAAGATATAAAAAAATTCATGTACCTCAACCGTCGGGCCCCCTACGGCACCATCTACGCCTGGGAGTCTCTGGAGGTTGTATTGATCGGCGCTGCGTTCGATCAGGATGTCAGTCTGGCTTTCCTGGATGACGGTGTCTATCAGTTGGTCAAAGGGCAGGATACAGCCGGGGTGGATATGAAGAACTTCTCGCCCACCTATCAGGCGCTTGGTGATTACGATGTTACCAAGCTGTATGTAGAGAAGGAGTCACTGGAGGAGCGGGGCCTGACCTTGGAAGACCTGATGCCTCTCACCTACGAGGATGAGGATGACGACTGGGCAGAGAAGGACTCTATCCGTGTAGTCAGTCGTGCGGAAATGGCGGACATCATGGAAGAACAAGATGTCATGTTCAGCTTCTAAGGCGGAGACGATTTAATGAGTACCCTACATACTGTTAACAAATCACCTTTTGAAAAGTCTTCAATGGATAGCTGTCTGGCCTACGCCAAGGCAGGCAGTTCGGTCCTTATGTACGAAGACGGCATTTATGGTGCGATCAAGGGCACTGACTGTACACAGAAGATTGCCGCCAAAGACGGCGTTAATTTCTATGTGCTGGGCCCCGACCTCAAGGCTCGCGGTGTAAGCGAAGAAAAGGTCGCTGATGGCATTGAAATAGTGGACTACGCCAAGTTTGTCTCTCTCGCTGCCGAGAATGACAAGGTACAGGCTTGGGTCTGATTGTTTTAACTGAATAAATTTCAACTCTATCTGGGAGAGAAAATATGGCTATCGAAGCTAACGGCAAAACCTTCGAAACTGATGAAGAGGGTTACCTCACCAATCTGGCTGATTGGGAACCCGCTGTTGCCGAGGCAATGGCTGCTGAGGATGATCTGCCTCTGACCGACGAGCACTGGGAGATCATCAACTTCCTGCGTGAGTACTATGAAGAGTACCAGATCGCTCCTGCCGTGCGTGTTCTGACCAAGGCTGTTGGTAAGAAACTGGGTAAGGACAAAGGTAACTCCAAGTACCTGTATGCACTGTTCCCTTACGGTCCTGGTAAGCAGGCCTGCCGCTTCGCCGGTCTGCCCAAGCCTACTGGCTGTATCTAAACAGCTGCAGATGTGGTGGATGGCCTTGGCCATCCACCACTCGCCCGTTCACTATTTGAGGAAAGCAGGATCATGTCATCTGTCTACGCGTTGCTGTTTATCGTAGCGACCTTAGTGCTCGTGCTTGGGCTGGCCAGAAAGATTGTCCAGTATGCCAAGACGCCTGCTCCATTAAAGATTCCCACCACACCGGCGCCTGTGAATCAGACCGGTGTCGTGTTACGCATGTTTCGCGAAGTTGTGTTTTTTGAGAGCCTGTTCAAGAGCACCAAGTGGACCTGGATATTTTCCTGGATGTTCCACATGGGCCTGTTCCTGGTACTTGCGCGACATGTCCGCTACTTTATCGATCCCGTATGGTTGCCAATTCAGCTGATTCAGCCGTTTGGTAAATATGCGGCCTTTGCCATGGTGGCTGGCCTCGCTGGACTGCTGATCCGAAGAATCTTCGTCGATCGCGTTCGCTATATCTCCGCACCCTCCGACTATCTGTGGTTGCTGCTGCTGATCGTGATCGGTATGAGCGGCGTCATGATGACCTTCGTCGTACACACCGATGTGGTCGCTGTTAAACAGTTTTTTACCGGATTCTGGACCTTCAGCGGTGGTGATCTGCCTATGGATCCCATCCTGCTGCTCCATCTGACCCTGGTCGCAGTGCTGATGCTGCTTCTGCCGTTCAGCAAACTGCTGCATATACCAGGTGTCTTTTTCAGCCCGACCCGTAACCAGGTGGACAATCCCCGTGAGAAGCGACACCTGGTGGAGTGGGCGAGAAAACTTGAAGATTCTTAAATTTATCGCTTGGCCGATGAGGGCAACAAATGGCTAAAGCAGCTGAATTCGAAACACCGGAACTGACGGAATTTATCGAGGTTCCCAACCTGGTTGAAGATACCATGAAGCATGTGACCTGCTTCGTGGCCAAGCCTGATCACAATACAGACTTGGGCTTTCCGGGAGAGAAACTCGAGAACTGGAAAGAGGTCGCCATCGATAAGATGGGTGACCTGCTGAGCCGCTATCGTGGGCTGCAGGTATTCATGGATGCCTGTGTAAAGTGCGGCTCCTGTACCGATAAATGCCACTACTACATCGGTACCAAGGATCCGAAGAACATGCCGGTGGGTCGCCAGGATCTGCTGCGTAAGGTCTATCGCCGCTACTTCACTTTTGCGGGTAAGTACTTTCCTAAGCTGGTTGGCGCCGCCGATCTCACCGACGAAGTGATCGACGAGTGGTACAGCTACTTCCATCAGTGTTCCCAGTGCCGTCGCTGTTCGGTCTTCTGTCCCTACGGCATCGATACCGCCGAGATCTCCATGGCGGCGAGGGAGATCCTCGACTCCATCGGTGTGGGCCAGAAGTACTGCAACGAGATCATCGGCAAGGTGCACAAGATCGGTAACAACCTCGGTTTGCCGGGGCCCGCCATATTGGATACCCTCGAAGGTCTGGAAGAGGATGTCTGGGATGAGGACGAAGTGGCGGTGAAATATCCCCTCGACGTGAAGGGCGCCGACATCCTGCTGGTTACCCCCTCCGCCGACTTCTTCGCCGAGCCCCATGTGGACGGCCTGATCGGTTACGGCAAGGTCTTTCACGAGGCCGGTGTCAGCTGGACCATGAGCACCAAGGCCTCCGAGGCGGGTAACTTCGGCATGTTCATCGGCAGCTATGAGAACATGCGCCGGGTCTCCCTGCGTATTCGTGAGGCGGCCCTGGAGCTGGGCGTCAAACGCATCGTCTTCGGCGAGTGCGGTCACGCCTGGCGTATCGCCTACAGCTTTTTGAATACCCTGGCCGGTCCCTTCGATTTTCTCGATCCCGACTATCCGGTGCCGCAGCATATCTGCGAGTTCACCCTGAATGAGATCGAGAAGGGCACCCTGGAGTTCGACAAGTCGGAGAACGACGAGATGTCGATCACCTTCCACGACTCCTGCAACGTGGCCCGCGCCTCGCGCATGGGCGACAAGCCGGGCGGCCAGTTCGAGATCCCGCGCCAGGTGATCAAGGCAGTGGTCAACAACTACCACGACATGGAGTGGGATACCATCCATGAACGCACTTTTTGCTGCGGTGGTGGCGGTGGTCTGCTGACCGATGATCTGATGGAGGTTCGCGTCAAGGGCGCCAAGCCGCGCATGACGGCTTTCAAGAATGTCATGGAGGAGAAGGGGGTAACCCACCTGGCGGCGATCTGCGCGATCTGTAAGAGCCAGTTCACCAAGGTGTTCCCCTATTACGGGATGGATATGTTCCAGATCGTCAGCGTCCATCAACTGGTGAGCAACGCGATTGTGTTGAACAGAAAGACGCCGCCTGAGGAAGCTCCCGACTACGGCGAAGACGAATAGCACACGATAACTAGCGCAAACTACGATTCCTACCAAGGGTAGGGTACGACCAAGACAAGTTCCAAGAGGAGACTGAGAATGGCAACTCCTAGCGAAGAGATGAAAAAACCGATTACTTGGCGCCGCTTTGAAGAGGGCGAAACTGAATGGGATGATTGGGGTGATAAAATCTTCCTTGAAGATACCTCCTACAAGTGCCCCACCTATATCAATCGTACACCCCCATGCCAGGGCAGCTGCCCGTCTGGTCACGATATCCGTGGTTGGTTGGCAATCGTACGTGAGCAGGAGAAGCCTTCCGAGGGTATGGATTGGGAGCAGTATGCCTTCGAGCGTGCGGTAGAGGCCAATCCCTTTCCTTCCATGATGGGTAGAGTCTGTCCGGCACCTTGTCAGGATGGCTGTAACCGCAACGAGGTAGAAGACTTCGTCGGTATCAACGCGGTGGAACAGTACATCGGCGATACTGCCATCGAGAAGGGTTTCAAGTTCACCCCCGGTACCGATACCGGTAAGAAGGTGGCGGTCATCGGTGGCGGTCCCGCGGGTATGGCGGCTGCCTTCCAGCTACGCAAGATGGGTCATGGTGTGACCGTATTCGAGAAGGATCCCGAGCTAGGCGGTATGATGCGTTACGGCATTCCCAACTATCGTATCCCCCGCGACAAGCTGCAGGCTGAGATCCAACGCATTCTCGACATGGGTGTCGAGACCCGCACCGGTGTCAAGATTGGTGCCGATGTGCCTGTTGCCGATATCGAGAAAGAGCACGATGCGATTCTCTGGGCCCTCGGTTGCCAGAATGGTCGTGATCTGCCGGTGGATGGCTGGGTCGGTACCCCCAACTGTGTCTCCGGTGTGGCCTTCCTCAAGGCCTTCAACGAAGGCCGCATGAAGGTAACCGCCAAGAATGTTGTCTGTATCGGTGGTGGTGATACTTCTATCGACGTGATCTCTGTGGCCAGACGCCTGGGCACTAACAGCGCAGCCGGTAAACCCGAAGAGGTGGTACTCGATACCAGTATGAACCAGGATGATGCCCTGGCCGATGGGGCAGAGCCTGCCGCCGCCACCCTGACCTCCTTGTTCACCAAGGACAAGATGTTTGCCGCGCAGCACGAGATTCACGATGCCCTGCATGAGGGGTGTGAGATCCTGGACGGTGTGATGCCGCTGGAAGTGATCCTTGGTGACAACGGTCGCGCCACAGGCCTCAGGGTATGTGACTGCACCATGGATGGCATGACCCCGATTCCCACCGAGGGTACAGAACGCGTATTGGAAGCCGATCTCATCGTCTCCGCCATCGGTCAGAGTGCCGATATGGAAGGGCTTGAAGAGATGGCCAACGATAAAAACCTGATGGACGCGGATAAGTTCTATCAGGTACCTGGCAAGGAAGGTCATTTCGTGGCCGGTGATATCATTCGTCCGCATCTGTTGACCACCGCCATCGGCCAGGCCTCAATCGCCTGTGAAAGCATCGATGCCTATCTGAATAAAAAAGATCTGGCGAAACGTCCAAAGGTGGATGTGCACCATTTCGATCTGCTAGACAAGCTGGAAGAGACAGATATGTCGCCGGAAGTTTTCGATAAGAACGAGGATGACCTGCGTGGCACCAACACCGCAAAGTTTGCTGTACACAACTATGAGGATCGCTCATATCATGAGGTGATTCCTGCTGGCGATCTGTACCTGGGGCACTTCTCTTTCACACCGCGTCTGCTGCGTTCGGAGGATGTGCCTACTGCGGATCAGGTGCTGCACCACTTCAAGGAGCGTATGAACGGCTTGAACCAGGAACAGGTTCAGGACGAAGCCAAGCGCTGCATGAGTTGCGGCATGTGTTTCGAGTGCGACAACTGTGTCGTGTTCTGCCCGCAAGATGCGGTATTCCGGGTCAAGAAAACGGAATCGACCACCGGTCGATATGTCGATACCGACTACAACAAGTGTATCGGTTGCCATGTTTGTACCGATGTTTGCCCCACGGGATATATCCAGATGGGGTTAGGAGAATAGGAGCTGAGATGCGTAGTTCTCTCATCAGCAAGCGACTCCTCATTATCCTGCTGGCAGGTCTGTTGTTACCCGCTATGCAGGCCATGGGTGAGAGTCGGTATGTGACCGAAAATTCAAAGGCTGCCTCAGTGGACAGCTGTGTCGCTCCCACCGATGTGATGCGTCGCAACCATATGGATTTCCTCCAACATGGTAGGGACGATACGGTCAGGGATGGGGTTCGTGGTCTGAAATACAGTCTATCCGAGTGTATCGATTGCCATGCCTCCAGGGATTCTAGCGGTCAAGGTATATCGGTTACCAGCGAAGGCGAGTTTTGTCAGGCTTGTCATGGTTACGTTGCTGTGAGTCCGGCCTGCTTTCAGTGTCATCGTACTACACCCATGGAGAGCGGCAGCGGAAGCTCGCTTGGTTACCGTTTGGAGGCGCATACCCATGCCTTGGATATGCAACAGCCTGCTGGCAGACAGAGAGACTGATCATGAGCGATAAAAGTGACCAGCCGAGCGTAGAACGCCGCCAGTTCATCGGCGGTACCTTGGCAGCTGCCGGGGCGTTGACCCTGGCACCCGGTGTAATATTGCACGCTGCAAGCGGCAGTGATGATGCAGATTCGGGTGCAACCGGCAAACATCGTTGGGGGATGCTGATCGATTCCAATAAATGCGCCGAGGGATGCAGTAGCTGTGTCGATGCCTGTAACAGTGAGCACGGCCTGACCGGTCATGACAGGCCTGAGACCGATGCGGTCTGGATTCGTCCGGTCAAACTCAAGGACAAGCAGACCGGCCACGTCAATCGCCTGGTGATGATGTGTCAGCACTGTGAGCATCCTCCCTGTGTCGATGTCTGCCCCACCAATGCATCATTCAAACGCATAGACGGTGTGGTACTGGTCGATCGCCACCGCTGCATCGGTTGCCGCTACTGTATGATGGCCTGTCCCTACAAGGCCCGTTCCTTCGTGCATGAAGCCCTATCGGGTCAATCGGTGAATGCGCCGCGGGGTAAGGGATGTGTCGAATCCTGCACCCTTTGCGTGCACAGGATAGATGCCGGCGAGATGCAGACGGCCTGTCAGGAGGCCTGTACCAAGGAGGGGCATGGTGCGATTCTATTTGGTGATATGAAGGATCCGAACAGCGAAATCAGCCGGGTTCTCAAATCCCACAACTCAGTACAGATCCGGGCCGACCTCGAGTTGAACACCGGCGTGCGTTACCTCAACCTGTGATCTGTAGGGAGCTTGGAAACATATGAGTAAGATGTACTACCGCGAGCTCTACTGTGGCTCACCTATACGCTTCTGGATGGGGCTGGCACTGCTTGGTGCGTTTATAGCCGTCGGTCTGGGTGCTGCCTATTACATGGAACACAATGGTCACTGGGTAACCGGCATGTCCAATCAGATCGTGTGGGGACTGCCCCATGTATTTGCGATCTTTCTGATTGTGGCCGCATCGGGGGCATTGAATGTAGCATCCATAGGTTCGGTCTTCGGTGGTCCACTGTATAAGCCGTTGGGACGCTTTTCAGGCCTGCTGGCGATCGGTTTGCTGGTTGGTGGTTTGATGGTTCTGGTGCTCGATCTTGGCCGGCCTGATCGATTGATCGTTGCCATGACCGAGTATAATTTCAAATCGATCTTTGCCTGGAACGTCATTCTCTATAGCGGATTTATTGCCATTGTCGCGGTCTATCTGTGGACAATGATCGATCGCAGCGCGGCGAAATTCAAACGTCCACTGGGTTTTGCGGCATTCTTCTGGCGTATCGCACTTACCACCGGTACTGGGTCCATCTTCGGTTTCCTGGTGGCGCGTGAGGCCTACGACGCGGCAATCATGGCGCCGATGTTCGTCATCATGTCGTTCAGCTATGGTCTGGCTTTCTTCATCATTACACTCATTACCGCCTACATGTGGGGTGATAGAGAGATCGGCGATCTGCGCCTGACGAAATTGAAAAATCTGCTTGGTGTGTTTGTTGGGGCGGTTCTCTATTTTGTCCTGGCATATAATCTGACTAATCTCTATATAACCCAGCATCACGGTATCGAGCACTTCATCCTATTGGGTGGGGGTATCTACACGACGATGTTTTGGGTTGGACAGATTCTCATCGGCAGTATTCTTCCTCTCTTTTTGATCTATTCACCTGCTTTTGAAAAGTCCCGTTGGGCAATTGCGGCGGCATCCATAGCCGTGCTTATCGGCGGCTTCTTTCAGATCTATGTCATCGTAATCGGTGGACAGGCCTATCCAATGAATATGTTTCCAGGAAAAGAGGTCATCGAAACTGGCTTCTTCGATGGCCAGGTTGCACACTATGTCCCAACCTTTCCAGAAGCAGCTCTCGGTGTTGCAGGTATGGCGGTATCACTAGCATTGGTGGCGATTGGTGCACGGGTAATCAAGGTATTCCCTGAAACCCTCGAAGACTGAGCAACACTGCCTATTCACGATTAAAGATCCATCACCGCTCTGCGTTGGTGGATTTTTTGTTTACCAGGTAGGATAGTATTCTTAATACCTGATCCTCATTGATGGTTTCCTGTGTCAGCGATATACCTATCAGCCGCCCATAAATCCTCCGGTAAGACGACCCTGGCCATAGGACTTGCCAGAGTCCTGGTGAAACGCGGTATCGCACTCCAGCCTTTCAAGAAAGGACCTGACTATATCGATCCCCTGTGGCTCTCCGCTGCCGCGGGTAGGGATTGCTACAACCTCGATTTTTATACCCAGAGCAGAGAGGAGATATCACAAAAATACGCCACCTATATGGATGGCATGGAGATGGCGCTGATTGAGGGAAACAAGGGGCTTTTCGATGGGGTGGACATCGAGGGTTCAAACAGCAATGCGGCCATGGCAGCCTTTCTGGATACACCGGTGGTTCTGGTGATCAACTGTCGTGGCATGACGAGAGGCATCGCCCCCCTGCTGCTGGGCTATCAGGCATTTGATCACAACATCCACATAGCTGGCCTGATCCTGAATCAGGTTGGGGGGGCCAGGCATCAGTCCAAGCTGGTCCAGGTCGTCGAACACTATACGGATATCCCTGTTTTAGGTGCGATTCAGGCAGATAGTCGGCTGCAGATCGACGAGCGACACTTGGGGTTGATTCCAAGCAATGAGAGTGATTTATCAGAACAGATTATTCAGCTGTTGGCAGCTACCGTCGAGCAACAGATCGACATCGAAAAATTAATTGAAATTGCAGCGAATGCCTCGTCACCCTCCGCCAAAACCACAGGATCTTCGCCCTATTCTCTGCCGAAGAATCCACTTAGAATCGCCATTGCACGGGATCGTGCGTTCGGATTTTACTATCCGGACGATTTGGATATGTTTCGCGCCCTGGGTGTGGAAATAGTAGAAATCGATACCTTGAATGACAAGAAACTGCCTGAAATTGATGGGCTTTTTCTAGGTGGAGGATTCCCGGAAATGGCCATGGAGGCGCTTGAGGCGAATCGATCCATGCGCCATGCAATTGCCGATTATGTGGAGCAGGACGGACCGGTCTACGCAGAGTGTGGTGGTTTGATCTATCTAACCAGGAGCCTTACCTGGGGCGCTAAAAAATGTAGAATGGTCGGAGTGATTCCGGCTGATACCCGGATGCATGAAAAGCCACAGGGTAGAGGGTATGTGCGTTTGCGGGATACCGGCAGGGGGCCTTGGCCCCGACTCCCGAATGAAGCATCGAATCCGGTGGTCCATGCCCACGAGTTTCACTATTCATCCCTGGAGTCACTTGAGGGCGATGAGGAAGATTTCGTTTACAGGGTGGAACGCGGCACTGGTATCGATGGCGAATTTGACGGTTATCTCTACAAAAACCTGCTGGCGAGCTATACGCACATGAGAAATGTAGGCGGTAACAATTGGGTTCAGCGTTTTGTGGCGCATGTGGATGGGTTAAAGGGTGACAGATGTTTAAAATAACACCGCGGGCAGCGCAACAGATTCAACAAGCGGCCAAGATGGGTGGCACGGAAGGTATGGCTTTGCGTTTTGCTGCACAAAAGAAAGAGGATGGTACTTTTGACTATCTGATGGGTTTCGATGACGCCAAGGACGATGATATCCAGTTCGATTCCGAAGGGGTCAGTGTGATCATGGAGCCTGAGTTTTTCTCCCTGCTCGATGAGACAACCATGGATTTCACTGAATTGGATGATGGCGAAAGCCAATTCATTTTCATCAACCCAAAAGACAGCAACTACACGCCACCGAAAGAGCCGGTTCAATAGAACTGACGACCTCAGTCCGATGATGCGTGGAATGAATCTACCGTTCGCTTGCAAAGAACCAGGGATTGCTGTCTGATATGGAGCTGACGAACGAAGATTCGTTGCGCTTGAATGTACTATTGGCAAACAAGCCACAGGCGATACGCATTGACGAATCGAGTATGACCCTGTTTGGTTTGACTGAACAGGGTGAATCCAGGATCACCCTCAATCCCACTTGTCGTGATGACATCTATCTGCGTAGAGTGCGTGAGGTACTCTCCGGTCATGTGCAGGGTTCTCCAGGTGGTTATCCGGTCTATCTCAAACGCTGGAATCGCATGGGGCAGACCCGGGATGAGAACCTGGAACAGTTGCTGCTGCTGGGTGAGCCGGAGGCAGTGGTGGCCTTTACCTGTGCCAAGGGTATAACCGACGAATTGGCAAGACGTGCCTGGTGGATCAGTCAGGATCCTGACAATGCCCGCCGAATGCTGAATAACCCGCAGATCGCAGCTGGCAGTATGGGACCGGAACTGGCCAGCTTTCTGGTGGAATATCTCCCCTTTGAAACTGAACCGATGGTGATCATAGAGAGCCTGCGCCTGGTATTGCAGCCCGGCCTGATCAGTGAAGAGGAGAAGATCGGCCTATGGAACCGCTGTCAACGCAAGCCGACCTACTATCTTGGTTTTCTTACCGCCTTGCCCGACGATCTGCCTGTGCGGTCTGCACCAGGTACTCTGTCTGATGAGGAGCTGGCAGGATTGCGTCCGTTGTCTGAACAGGATAATCCATTTGCTGTTCAGCTGTTGCGAATTCACTCGTCAGCCGGACAAGGCTTCATTGCAACCGCGTTGCAAGTCATGGAGAAACCGGCCAATCAGGATGTGGTCACGACACTGCTTGATGTGATTCGTGACTATCTGCATTCGTTACGCCCAACAGGCGATCCTGATCTGACCCTGGAAGCGCTGCAGGCTGAAGCGGATGGCTTGTCCACTCAGGCCTTTCGGGAGTGTTGTGAAATTGCCGGTCAGCGGGAAGCCGAGTTGCGCATACTCTATCTGATGTCCGGTCTTGGGTATGGAGTTGTCAGACCGGTTTTGTGTAACACGGATGCAATCGGTTCACTGATGCGGAAGAAGTTGACGCCGATATTCGAACCGTTGAAAGGACTCTTCAAGCAATTACAGACTGGCTAGCGTTATTTTTCACGCTGTCTGCCTTTATAGGCGGATACCTGTTGTATGAGGGTCTGGTAGGGTAGATTCTCCAACCTTCCATAGGCATCAGTGGCACTGTTGATCAATGTAAAGACATCATCGATCAGTTCCGGTATGGGACGATCGGGATGGAGAGCGGAGAAGAGGCCGCGCAATCCGCCCACCTGGAGCCGCATCGCCTTTGCATGGGGTAGAACCCCCTTGTCATCGTTTGACTTCAGGGCAAAGCGGGCCTGTTGACGGAGTGTCTCCAGCAGTTCCAAGCACTGTTGCAGTGCTTCATCGGAAACACAATGTACGCCCTCACGTTCCGCGATACAGAGCTTTTTCGACTGGGAACAACCACAGTGAGAAGAGAGGATGCTTTTTTCATAAGCGCAGATACGCTCATTCATCTCTCGATAGGTTCTGCGGAAAGCATCCTGGTCCATTGTCAGTCCTAGGGCCTGTTAACACTAATCCAATAGGCTCTGCTGAGACTGTTATTGTGTCCAGCAAGGCAGAATGAGCGTGGTGTAGCATGGCTACATGAGCGAATGATAACGCCGCTGGGTGCAAAAACAGCCCCAGCCCTTCGGGTTGCGCCCCGAAGGAAGTGCCCTTGGGGTGTGCCTGAAAAAGCGCCACTCGGCGTTGCTCGTCGCTCATTTGGAATGACCAAACCTCTCTCCTCGCGCCTTGATTGGCGCTTTTTCAGGTACAACAGAGCCTATTGGATTAGTGTTAACAGGCCCTAAAAGGCCCTATTCAGCTGGACTTTCCGGTGAATCGGTGAATCATGCGTCTCTCTCTCTTATTGGGTTTACCATGATCCAATCTGGGCGACATCGATCGTTCGAGTCGCAATGCATCACTCATTTTTTCACGGCGCTCGATGCTTTCGGCTGTCTCATCATAAAAACCGCGCGCCTCTGCAGCCGGTCTTCTCTTGGTTGCCAACACCCGCACGGTGATATCCCACTCCAAGGCCCCTTTGTGGATGCGCAGTTGCGACCCTGTTTTTATCTCCTTGCCGGGTTTTGTCCGCTGGCCATTGAGATGTACCTTACCACCGTTTATGGCCTCTGAGGCAATCTGGCGAGTCTTGAAAAAGCGCGCAGCCCACAACCACTTATCCAAGCGGACTTTTTGCGGCGTCTTGTCCAGCGGTTGATTCACAGCTCCGATCTACCCAGCAAGTGATCGAGTTGGCCCGACATTTCAAGTGAGGCTAGATCATCGTAGCCACCTACATGATAGTCATCGATGAATATCTGGGGAACGGTGTGTCGGTTGCTGCGACGCATCATTTCCTGCATCACTTCGTGATTGTGGTCGATACGAATCTCCTCAAAAGTCACACCTTTATTTTCCAGCAGATGCTTGGCACGAACGCAATACGGACAGATTGCGGTTGAATACATGACAACATTTGGCATAAAAGGGCGTTCCTCGGCAGCAGATTGTAAGTATAATATATCTAACTATTTGTAAAAGAAGGATAAATAGAAATATTTTTTCTATCCCGTCTATCCTAGCAGGAGAAGAATACGAGTTCCACGCTGAGGTCGATCGAATCTTGTATCAATCCCTTTAACCATACAGAATTAGCAGGTAAGTATATCTGCAAGAGATGACAATCCTATACTCATATAGGAGCTGTCGGGCAATAGGTCAAATCCGCTGCAATTTACTCCCCAGGATTTCAGGCAAGCCTCCGGCTGCCACTATTTGGGCAATTACTCAACGTTTATCAGCAGAGATTTTTGTAGCAAGATGGATTCTCAGCAACCATCCCTATACTCCGTAGCCTACAGATAACTGGTAAAAACAACCGATGCGAACAAAAAACGCAAAAACCATCCATTTGAAGGATTATCGTCCTCCTGAATACCTGATTGATGATGTAGAACTGTTTATTGACCTGTTGGATGAGTCAGCCCAGGTCACCAGCCGTTTGCATATTCGGAAAAACCCGGCCAGTGGAACGTTGAATCCCGCCTTGAAGCTGGATGGTGAAGGGTTGCAGTTGCAGGCTGTAGCGCTGGATGATCAGCCTCTCCCTGATGAGGCCTACCAGGTCGATGAGCGGACTCTGACCGTCCCCAATGTACCGGATCGTTTTGTCCTGACTACACAGGTTGTGATCTATCCGCAAAAAAATACCGCCCTTGAAGGGCTCTATCGGTCAGGGGGACTCTATTGCACCCAGTGCGAGGCCGAGGGCTTCAGGCGTATCACCTACTATCTCGATCGCCCGGATGTGATGGCGCGTTTTGCAACCACCATCAGCGCCAGTAAGGCTGATAATCCTGTCATGCTGGCAAATGGAAATTGTGTCGAGGAGAGGGAGCTGGAGGGTGGTCGCCATCTGGTGTGCTGGAAAGATCCCTTTCCCAAGCCCTGCTATCTGTTTGCCATGGTCGCCGGTAATTTGCGCTTTCAGCAGGATAGTTTTACCACCCTCTCTGGCCGGGAGGTCGACCTGCGAATCTACGTGGAGCCGGAGAACATCGATAAATGCGATCATGCCATGAGCTCATTGAAAAAGGCCATGGCCTGGGATGAAGAGCGCTACGGACGCGAGTATGACCTGGATATCTACATGATCGTGGCGGTGAATGATTTCAACATGGGCGCAATGGAGAACAAGGGCCTGAATATATTCAACTCCAAGTATGTACTGGCCCGCACCGATACCGCGACCGACAACGACTATCAGGGTATCGAGGGGGTGATTGCCCATGAGTATTTCCATAACTGGACCGGGAATCGGATCACCTGTCGCGATTGGTTTCAGCTTAGCCTGAAGGAGGGGCTGACGGTTTTTCGCGATCAGGAGTTTTCCGCCGATATGGGATCCCGTGGGGTCAAGCGAATCGATGACGTGCGTCTGCTGCGCAGCCATCAGTTTGCCGAGGATGCAGGCCCGATGGCTCATCCTGTGCGCCCGGACAGCTATATAGAGATCAATAATTTCTACACCGTGACGGTGTATGAGAAGGGGGCTGAAGTGGTGCGCATGCAGGCCAATCTTCTTGGTCCTGAACTCTATCGAAAGGCAACGGATCTCTACTTCCGCCGCCATGATGGTGAGGCCGTCACCACCGATGATTTTGTTCGGTGCATGGAGGATGCCAGTGGTCGGGATCTGACCCAGTTTCGTCTCTGGTACAGCCAGTCGGGTACACCGGTGGTTGAGGTGGAGGCTGAGTATAATGCCCAACAGGGCAGCTATCGACTCAGCTTTCGTCAGCACTGCCCGGATACACCGGGACAACAGGATAAAAGGCCCTTCCATATACCCGTTGCGATAGCCCTGTTGGATCGGGAGGGAAACGAGCTCCCGTTGCAGTTGCAGGGTGAGGCGGAACCACAAGCTACCCGGCGGGTGCTGGAGCTGTCTGCTGCGGATCAGCAATTCACCTTTGTCGGCTTCGAGGAGCAGCCGATACCCTCGCTGCTGAGGGGATTCTCAGCACCGGTCAAGCTGCGCTATCCCGCGACTGACGAAGAGCTGATGTTTCTGATGGCCAGGGACACGGATGACTTCAATCGATGGGATGCTTCCCAGGCCCTGGCACAGAGGACCTTGTTGAAACTGGTGGCTGACTATCGGGCTGGAAAAAACCTCTCGTTGGACGCAGGTCTGGCTGGGGCCTTTGAGACCGCCCTGAAAAACAGTGCCGCCGACAAGGCGCTGCTGAGTGAAGTATTGCGGCTCCCCGGCGAGTCCACTTTGGGTGACCAGATGGACGTTGTGGACGTGGAGGCGATCCATCATGTCAGGGAGTGGCTCAAGCATGCATTGGCCAGTCGACTACGCCATCATCTAATAGATGTCTACCAGCAAAATTGCGCTGGTTATGCCTACGATATTGAGTCCACATCCATTGCCAGGCGCAGGTTGAGAAACCTGGCGTTGGATTATCTTATGCATTTGGATGATCCCGAGATCCACAAGCTCTGTTATAATCAGTTTCAAACAGCGAACAATATGACTGATGTGATGGCGGCACTCAGTTGCCTGTCCAACACCGATTGTCCGGAGCGGGATCAGGCCCTCGCCGCCTTTGAGAAACAGTGGATTGACGAACCGCTGGTAATGGACAAGTGGTTTGCAGTACAGGCGAGTTCCCGTCTGCCCGGGACACTGCAACAGGTCAAGGCATTGATGGAGCATAAGGCTTTCTCGCTGCGTAATCCGAACAAGGTTCGCAGTCTGATTGGTGTCTTCTGCAGTATCAACGTCAATGCCTTTCACATGCCTGACGGCTCCGGATACGCATTCCTCACCGATCAGGTCATAGCCCTTGACCGGTTGAACCCGCAAATTGCGGCAAGGATGATCCGGATCATGAGTCGCTGGCGTCGTTATGATGAATTGCGCCAGGGGTTGATGCGTGCCCAGTTCGAACGGGTTCTGTCTCACGCCGATATCTCGAAGGATGTCTATGAGATAGCCAGCAAATGCCTGGCTGAAGCTGGTGATGACTAGTAGATGAGGAGGTTGATTATAGCGGAAGAGAGGAGGTAAGGAGGGAATGGTTCTGATCCTGGTATTTGTCACATCGAGCCGGGTCAGTTAATCTCTTGGCTAGTTGAATTTGAGGTTGCCCAATGGCACAACACCCACTTACCTATCTATTGCCTGAAGAGCTCGATTTCGAAGGATTCAAGCGAATACTTTCTGAATCCTATCCATTGTTGGAAGATACCCCGGTTAAGGTAAAGCAGACCTATTACGACAGTTTCGACTGGCGCGTCTGGCAGGCGGGGGGAGAGTTGCGCTACGAGCAGGGCGAGCAAAATAAACTGTGTTGGGTGGATAAAAAAAAATCTCACTGCCAAGCCATCGAATCAGCCCCAGGGTTCAGCCAGGATATCCCCGCTGGCCCGGTCCGGGAGCGCCTGGTGCCGGTGTTGGAGATGCGTGTCTTGCTACCCATGGTGCATATCAATCAGCAGCGACATACCTTGCGTATTCTCGATGCCGATGAGAAGACGGTTGTCAGAGTCATCCTGCAGAAGAATCAATTCAGCGCGGTCAAGGGCAGGTTAAAGGGTGACCTGGATGGCCGGATTGTGCTGCAGCCGTTAAAGGGCTATGAGAGTGATTTCCTGAAGCTTAAACAACAGTTCGCATCACTCAAACTCAGACTGTCGGAGCAGAGTCTGTACCATGACGCATTGCTGGGTGTGGAGCGCAAACCGGGCGATTACAGCTCCAAGCTCAATTTCAGGCTCGATCCGGATGCCCCTGCGCATGAAACGGCCCGCCAGATCATGCTGAATCTGCTGGATACCCTGGAAGCCAATGTGGATGGCACCAGGGCGAATCTGGACAGCGAGTTTCTCCACGATTTGCGGGTTGCCACCCGGCGTACCCGTTCGGCTATGAGCCAGATAAAAGGGGTGTTCGATGTGCAACAGCTGGCGCCATTCAAGCAGGCTTTTGGCTGGATTGGACAAATAACCGGGGAGACAAGGGATCTGGATGTCTATCTGTTGCAATATCCCGATTATCAGGCCTCCCTGCCAAAGATGGTTCAAGATGATCTCGATCCTTTTCACACCTTTCTGCAGCAACACCACAAGCAGGCCCAAGCCGAGCTGGTGAAGAAAATCAACTCACCTCATTTCAGAAAGTCCCTGAAGGCCTGGCGTAGCTGGTTGCAGGATTCAGGGGTGGATAGTTCGCAGGCTCCAAACGCCATGCGTCCGACAGTAGAGTTGGCCGATAAGCGCATCGGGAAACTCCACAAGAGGGTACTCAAGGATGGTATCGGCATCGGCCATGATTCACCCGCTGAGCAACTGCACGAACTCCGCAAGGATTGTAAAAAACTACGCTATTTAATGGAGTTCTTTCAGAGCCTATACCCCAAGCCGGCAATCCGTGGGCTGATCAGGTCATTGAAGGTGATCCTTGATAATCTTGGGGAGTTCCAGGACCTGGAAGTACAGGCAAAATCATTGGAGAAGTTTGGTGCACAGATGATGCAAGAGGGGGCGCCAGCCAGTGCACTGATGGCCATGGGCATTCTCGTTGGCAGGCTTTTGGAGAGACAGCAGCAGGCCAGGGATGCCTTTGTTGATCTGTTTGCCGATTTCAGCAGCGAGTCGAAACAAAACGCCTTTCATCAGCTGTTTGGGGTGAGATGATGCATATCATCGGCGTCTACAATATCAAGGGCGGGGTTGGTAAGACTGCGACCGCAGTCAATCTCTCCTATCTCGCTGCTAAACAGGGTTATCGCACCCTGATTTGGGACTTGGATCCCCAGGCAGCCGCGACCTTCTATTTTCGTATTCAAGCGAAGGTAAAGGGCAGTAAAAAGCTTATCAAGGGTAAGTTCGACCTGGACGATGTGGTCAAGGCGACAGATTTTGAGAATCTCGATATGCTGCCTGCCGACTTCTCCTATCGCAATATGGATCTGCGACTGGAGGATGCGAAGAAACCCACCAAGCAGCTGCTGAAGCTGTTGCGCCCCCTTTCAAAAAACTATGACTATGTGTTCCTTGATTGCCCGCCGAGTATTTCACTGGTTTCGGAGAATATCTTCCGTGCCGCCGAGGGGCTGCTGTTGCCCTTGATACCCACCACACTTTCGTTGCGCACCTACCAACAGCTTCTCGATTTTCTGCAAGGCCACCGCATCACCGGATTGAAGTTAATGCCTTTCTTTTCCATGGCGGATCGACGTAAGCGTATGCATCTGGATATAATGAGGAATTTCCCGGACGCTCACGGTGAACTGTTGCAGGCACAGATCCCCTATGCCAGCGATGTCGAGAAGATGGGAATCCATCGGATGCCGGTGCAGGCGTTTTCGCCCAACTGTTTTGCCGCCAGCGCCTACCAGGCACTATGGATGGATGTACAGAACCGCCTAGGCTAACCTCTGATGTGACTGCCCTCGTAATCAATAATCTCCACAAGACCTACCGCAACGGCTTTGAGGCCTTAAAAGGCATCGATCTCAAGGTTGAAGAGGGGGACTTTTTCGCCCTCTTGGGACCGAATGGTGCCGGCAAGTCCACCGCTATCAGCATCATTGCCTCGCTGATCAATAAGAGCGCTGGTGAGGTCGTGATCTATGGCCATGATCTGGATCTTGAGAAGGATCAGGCGAAGTCTCTGCTCGGCCTGGTACCCCAGGAGTTCAATTTCAACATGTGGGAACCGGTGGTGGAGATCCTGGTCAATCAGGCAGGCTATTATGGGATCCCGCGAAAGCCGGCATTCCAACGGGCCGAGGCGGCTTTGCAAAGATTGGGGTTATGGGAAAAACGCAACACCCAGGCTAGATGGCTCTCAGGGGGGATGAAGCGTCGCTTGATGATTGCCAGGGCCCTGGTGCATCAGCCCAGACTGTTGATTCTTGATGAGCCGACCGCTGGTGTCGATATCGAAATTCGTCGCTCGATGTGGAGTTTCATGCGCGAGATCAATCAACAGGGGACGACCATTATTCTGACCACCCACTATCTGGAAGAGGCGGAGAGCCTGTGTCGCAATATTGCCATCATTGATCATGGGCGAATCGTCGAACAGACCAGTATGTCGAGATTGCTGAGTCAACTGCATACCGAGGTATTCCTGCTCAACCTGGCATCACCGGTCAGCAGGCTGCCCGATCTGCAGGAGTATCGTGCCACATTGGTCGATAGTGAAATCATTGAAGTGGAAGTTGTGCGTGACCAGAGTATGAATCAGTTGTTCCAGCAACTCTCGCAACAGGGAATCGAAGTCGTCAGCATGCGCAACAAACAAAATCGTTTGGAACAGATGTTTGTCGACCTGGTCGACCGATCCAAGCAGCAGCGGGTAGGAAACGATGAATAGCTGGCGGATCTACCGTATCGCATTTCAGACCATCATTACGAAGGAAGTGTTGCGCTTCATGCGCATCTGGGTGCAGACACTGCTGCCGCCGGCAATAACCACCACCCTCTATTTTGTCATCTTCGGCAAATTGATCGGTGATCGAATCGGTGAGATGGATGGCTATCGCTATATCGATTTTATCGTTCCGGGTCTTATCCTGATGGCGGTGATCCAGAACTCCTATGCGAATGTGGTGTCATCCTTTTTTGGCACCAAATTGCAGCACTATATCGAGGAGCTGCTGATTGCCCCTGTCCCTCATTGGGTGGTACTGAGTGGCTATGTGGTCGGTGGTGTCGCCCGTGGTACCATGGTCGGCGTGTTGGTCACTATAATCTCCCTGTTCTTCACCGATCTCAGCATCAACAGTTATGCTTTGACCTTGCTGGTGTTTGTGCTTACATCCATCCTGTTTGCCTTGGCGGGTTTCATCAATGCAGTGTATGCCAAAAGCTTCGATGATATATCCATAGTGCCGACCTTTGTGTTGACGCCACTGACCTATCTTGGCGGGGTGTTTTACTCCATACAACTGCTTCCGGAGATATGGCAAAAGTTGTCCCTGGCGAATCCGGTGCTCTACATGGTCAACACGTTCCGTTTCGGCATCCTGGGTGTCTCCGATATCGATGTGACCCTGGCATTGATGATTATTCTGGGATTTATCGTCTTGTTGACAGGATTCAGCCTGGTACTACTCTCCCGTGGTGTCGGCATTAAAGACTGATGGGTAGACACAGGGTGTGGGGTGTAATGTTCAGCACTGTTCCCAAGGTAGACCATGGTAACGCCAACCCCCCGTAGTGCTGCGGTGATGGTCGTCATCGAGATCACCTTCAAACCCCTCATCGATGTGAAACACGCGAATAAAGCCACCATCCAGGAGTGCCTTGCCGGCTTCAAGGGATCGTTTGCCACTGCGGCAGATGAGGACAACGGGGGCACAGCCTTCATCGATGGTGCAGATACTCCCGCCCAGAAGGAGTTTTCTTATGTCGGTGACAAAATGAGGATTAACCGTCCAATCCGGTTCATCAATCCAAGGTACATGCACAGCCCCCTTAGGATGGCCGACAAAGAGAAATTCCATGCTGGACCTGATATCGACCAGCACAGTACGTGGATCGTCCTGCATTAATTGCCAAGCCTGTTGTGGTGTAAGGTTATGCAGCAGAGGGTCGCTCATGGGAAATATCCTATCGGTTTTTTATTCATGGATCATAACACTACATGTTAGATGTTTTGGCTATGAAAGCAATCTTCAAGCCCGCATGATGTCGGGATGATTTGATATGAATATCTACGCCTATGATATTCAGGTTGGTTAATGAATTTGTGTACAATCTTGTGATCATGTCAAAGCACCCTATTTTTCCTTTATGGCGACTTTTCGGTTATTTGCCGCTGAAGTGGCTGCATCTGATTGGTCATCTGTTAGGCCGTGTTTTTATCTGGTTACCGAATCGGGAACGACGCATAACGGAGAAAAACCTTGCGCTCTGTTTTCCTGAAAAGTCGGATACGGAATTGAGGCGGTTGCGCGACAGGTCGATTCGACAGATGGGTGCCACGTTGATGGAAATGGCTGCTGTGTGGTTCACTCCCATTGAACGTGTATTGGGAATGATTCAACAGGTAAGTGGTTCAGAGCTGCTTGAGAGAGAGCGAGGGCAGGGCCTGATAATCCTTACACCGCATCTGGGTTGTTGGGAAATACTAGGCTTGGAACTGCCGACCCATGAACAGGTGACTTCCCTCTATCGTCCTCCGAGAAACCGTGCCTACGAGACTATTGTGAAGCAGGCCAGAGAACGTAGCGGGGCGGAGCTGGTACCGACGGACACCTCGGGAGTCAAGCGAATATACCAGGCACTGATAAGAGGTGGCGTCACCTGCATACTGCCTGATCAACAGCCAAGATCCGCTACAGGTGCTGTTTTCGCCCCTCTGTTTGGGGTGCCGGCTTTGACCATGTTACTCACCAATCGATTGGCCAGGAAGACGGGTGCGAAGGTGATTTTTGCCTATGTCGAGCGGCTATCTGCCGGTCGTGGTTACCACATTCACTATCTGCCGGCAGATGAGAGGATTGGGGCCGAGGATCCGATGCTGGCGGCAAGTGTGCTGAATCAGGGTGTGGAGTCGATTGTCCGCCAGTTACCTTCCCAATATCAGTGGTCCTATAAACGCTTTCATATACAACCGGATGGGGCCGAGTCACCCTACCGCGAAAGCCCCTGAGATTGTCCGGTCACCGTGTCGGTGAAGATCCCCGATGGGAATTAAAGAGCTACCCGGTCCAGCCGATAGACATATAAGGGTATTCGGCTGTAAGTCATAATATTGACTCTGGATTTAGAACTGGGATGACATCGAAATGATGAAAGGAAAGGCCTGGGTTGTTATAGCGCTGCTGTGGCTGCCGCTCTGGTGCGGCCAACTGCAGGGTGCTGAAGATAAGGCGGATGTGCGGATTCTTATCGACGTCTCCGGCAGTATGAAACAGAATGACCCGCAGAACCTGAGGCGGCCTGCACTACGTCTTCTGGTTGGTCTTTTATCCTCCGAAACCCGCGCCGGTGTCTGGACCTTCGGTCAATATGTCAATATGCAAATCCCTTTGGGCCAGGTCGACAAGGCGTGGAAAAAACGGGCGCGTAAAAGTTCGGAGTCGATCGGCTCACCAGGCCAGTTCACCAATATCGAGGATGTACTGAAGCGCTCAACCGAAGACTGGAGCGGTGCGCCTGGACCCTACCGCCGTAGTGTCATCCTGCTCACTGACGGGATGGTGGATATTTCCAGGGACAGGACTAAGAATGCCGCTTCCAAAAAACGTATCCTGACGCGAATTCTGCCCCGCTTAGCGGAGCTTAAAGCGACCGTCCATACCATTGCCCTGTCAAAGAACGCGGACCATGAACTGATGCGGAAGCTGGCCGGCGAGACTGGGGGCTGGTATGAGCAGGTTGAAAATGCCGAGCAGTTGCAAAAGGTCTTCCTGAGAATATTCGAGAAGGTGGGGAAACCGGACGCCGTCCCCCTGCAGGATAATAAGTTTAAGGTGGATGAGACGATTACCGAAGCGACCCTATTGGTGTTTCACAAGCCAGGCGCACAAGAGACTGAAGTGGTACCACCCGATGGCAAGGTTTTCAAGGCTGATAATGCACCTTCCTCAGTCAGTTGGCATCGGGATCAGGGATACGACATGCTGACCATCTCTGATCCTCAGGCGGGTGAGTGGAAGATCCGTGCTGAGGTCGATCCCGATAACCGGGTCATGATTGTCACTGATCTGAAGATGCAGACAACCGATCTGCCCAACAGATTGATACAAGGCAGGTCACTGCCGGTGATAGTGAAATTCAGTGATCACGGTAAACTGATTCGAAAACGGGAATTTCTTGATGTGGTCAACGTCTCTGCTGTGCAGCAGGATGATGGTGCCAGCTCTGAAGCCAGGCCCATGTTGGATGATGGTCAGGATCCTGATGAAAATGCTGGTGATGGCATGTTCACCCTCTCGTTTGGCGGTGAGTCAGTCGGCAGTGGTGTGGGAGAATTGGTCCTTTCTGCTAGCGGTCCAACCTTTGTTCGAGAAAAAAGGATGACCTATGAAATTGTACCACCGGTCAATATCCTGGCCTCACCTCGTACTGATGGTCACATGCTGGATGTAAAAATTACACCCGATGCAGAATTGATCGATCCTAAATCCCTGCAAATAGAGGCCTGGTTGGAAAGTGCTGATGGTGAGCAGTTCCGCCTGCCATTGAATAGCCCGCCAGGTGGTTCGGGTGGTAGTGGTGAGATTGACCTCATGAGCTTCACAGGTCCGCGCCAGATAGCGGTAAAGGCCCATGCAACTGCCCTGTCTGGAGAGTCGATCGCCTATTTCGACACACCCATTGAAATCGAAGGGATGAAGGCCCCAGAACCGGTCGCGGTAAAAAAACCTGAACCTCCTCCGTCACCTGTACAGCCCGAACCAGTGCCAGAACCAGAACCAGAACCCGAGCCTGAGCCTGAGCCTGAGCCTGAGCCTGAGCCCGAACCGGAAGCTGAAGAAGAGGGTGGATGGGGTATTGCATTGATCTGGTTTGGCATCATCAATCTGCTGTTGATAGCCGGCGGTGGTGGGGCTTTCTGGTGGATACGCAGACGTAATCAACGCAACATGGTCAGTCTGATCGATGATGGGGATGCGACAACGGCCGGCAATGATGATAAGGATAAAACGAAGGCCAAGGTAGACGCGGGGGATGACCATGATTGAAGTCAGCTCCCTGGTAGCGATGATCGTTATTGAGGTGATGATCGGTCTATTGGTTTTGAGTGGCCTGTTAGTGGTTTTTACCCTATTACGAAAAGGCCGGATAAGAAAAGCCGCAGCCCATTTGGCTGAGCGGGTTAAAACCGACAAGGCAAAACGTGAACAACGCTTGAAAGCACTTTTACAGGATCGTTACCAGTATAAAGACTCTGAATTGAATCAGACCCTGCATAACATGATGCAGTCAGAGATGTTGCTCTATCAAAATGTCATCAATGGTTTTATGAAGGATGATCAATTGCATCTACAGCAGATTGATGTGGATGTGGAAAATCTTGTTCTCGGTTATCAGGGGCTTGATGTGCCTAGGTCGGTAGATAGTTCTCCTCAAGAATCAGATGATAATGAGGAGATCACCAGTCTAAAAGCCGAAAACGAGCGGTTGTCCGAAGAGCTGCGTGTGACCATGGATACCATGGGTAGAATGTTGAATGAGTACTCGACCATGTTTGCTGGTGGTGCCGACGCAAGTCAAGTAGCCGCGTCCCCCACCCCCGAAGGGTCGGGAGAAAGTGGCGAGGTTGATGAGAGTGCAGCCGAATCCTCTTCCGTAACCGAATCCCCGATGGATGATGTGCCAGTGGATGAAATGGTCTCAGACCTGGTAGGCGATACAGATATACCAGATTTGAGTGTTGAGGAGAGTGCAGCAGCGGTGGAACAGGTGTCGCAAGCGGCAGATGTTGAGGAAAATGCCAGTTTGGATGAAGATGCGGCTGAGGCGGATGAGGAAGTTTCAGAGATTATCGACGAGGTAATGGAGATTGCCGACGAGATGATAGAGGAGTCAGAACAGACGGCAGAAGCGGATACACAGAGCGAAACCGGTGAGTCCCTGGTGGATGATCTGGAGACGATCGACATTGAAATCCCCGACGCGGATGAACCCTTAATGGATGCAGGTGAGGCTGAAGCGGGATCATTGGAGGATGAGTGGGCAAAGTTGTTGGAAGAGGATGCCGCAAACAAAAAACCGGAATAGCGTTCCTTACTATGGGGCAGCAACATAGGTGGTTAAATAAAAAAAGGACGCCCAGGGGCGTCCTTTTTTACGCATATCTAAACAAGTGATGTTTATTTGATGGCGCTTGTCATGCTGTCGCTGCCACCTTTGTTGTCGCTCCAGGAGAGTTCAAGTTCATCACCCTTGGCGCCGCCGGTAAATTTAAATGAAATATAGGGGTTCTTGGATACGCCACCGCTCCATTCCGCAGTCATCACCGTATTGCCCTTATGTTTACATACCACCTCTTGGATGAAGTGGGCAGGTATCTTTTTACCAGTCTTTTTGTCCTTGCGACCACCGGTCTCCATGGGATGGGTCATAAGGGCCTTGACCGTGGTTACGCCGCCTTTCTCTTTGGCGCGGATCTTAATCGATTTAGCCATGTTCTATTCCTCGTATACTTTGTAGCCGGGGTTGGTCCGAGTGGGATCAACCGCCACAACCACCGATGGTGACTTTAACTTCTTTCTTGGCGCTGTGGAGCTTACCGCCAGCCTTTACAATGCCGATTACATCGCCAGTCTTGCCCATCTTGATACGGGTGGATACAAAACCTGTCGCGCCAGCACCCATAACGAAGTTCGCTACCAATGGTACCGGGTTATTCGAGGCGATGATGGAAATCGATTCAACACCGTCCATGCCGGTATCGACGGTGACCGGAACCACGGCGCCGTTCTCTGCAATGTCGGGTGCCTTTACGTTGATATCGGCTGACTCCGCCATATCAGAGCTACCTAGCAGCGCATTCAATGCGGCTGGCAGTTCTTTAGCTTCAAAGGCTTCTTTGTTCCAAGCTGCAAGCAGCCGTTGAGGTGCCAGGAGACCGGCGGCAGCAGCCACGCCTACCGTGCCTGCTGCAAGCGATCTTTTGAGGAAGATCCTGCGTTTGATTTCAGTGCTCATTCATTCTCTCCAGACTGAGAAAGTTTAGTGATTAACAGTTTATTTTTTTGAAACTGATTTGGTTGGTCAATTTCATTTCCCGGTTATTCTAATCATCGATATGCCATCCACCCATCAACAAATGAGCCTTTACACCATGACCACCGGGTTGAGTGCACAATATCAATTGTCGTCATCATTGTTTACAGGCGTGTGTCAGACAAAAACCACCAAGGTTTAGCTGTCGGTTCTGTACAAGGTCTTGCTGCACTGGGCAATCAAGACGTACCAATTCCGGCATTTCATATGACATCAGACGCTTTAGAACAATATAAATAAAAAAAAGTTGCGACAACCTGCACTCACTCATCCTTGTTGCAATTCACTGTATGGCTAAACCACTTCAATAGTTTTTGTGTAGATGGTGGCTTGCCGATACACATCATACCTTAAACAGGTAGGTCGTAAGAATACCTAAACAATCGACGATATCAAGTGAAAAATGTTGAATTATTAGTGATTTGTGGTTTTCAGGGCGTGTCATCTGCATACCGGAGTTGGGTTTTATGCGTGGTGGATTGGGGTTTACCGGAATAGATGCTGATGGATCTGCAGTCTTTTGCTTTTTGGATCAGATTTCTGTCGCGCTTTTTCGATATCACGCAGTTTACTCAGCCGGGATTCTATGCGTGATGTGAGGAAGAAGTCCGATTTATTCACACCATTTAAGGCTATCTCTAATTGCTGTATAGCGGCTGCTAGCTCCCCATCGGCAGCGAACGCCTCAGCCAGCATACGGTGAGATTCCACTTGATTGTTGTCCAGCTCCTCGATTTTGCTGAGCAGGCGATAGAGTCTGGGCTCGTTGTTACGCAAAGTGATTGATTGTTGACTGATTTCACGGGCTTTCTCCAATCTGCCCGCAGCGGTCAGCGCCTCGATATAGGCAATAGCCAGAGGATAGTTCTCCGGCATCAAGCTGTAGTAGGTATCAAGTATCTTGAGTACTTGTTCATGTTTGCCATTTTTCCTCGCAATATCCGCGCTGGCCAGGATGTACTCGATCTGGCCCGGATTATTCCGCAACAGCTCGTCGATAATCTTTTCTGCTTTGCCAAATTGACGATCAGCCACGAGGGCCAGTGCCGAACCATACTTATGGGCCTCCTGATTGAGGTGACGTCCTTCTTTGAGTCCGCTGGCAAAATGGGTGACAGCCTTGCTTGGATCCTTGAACTGTCTGGCCCGCAAGGCTTCACGTGTCAGGTGATAACTCAGGTTGCCCGGAAACTGGCGATAGGTGTATTTTTCCGCCCGTCCCAGCGCATCGGCTACACGGTTGGTTGTGACTGGATGGGTACGCAGTATTTCCGGTATACCCGATTCATAGAGTCGGCTGGCATGGGTCAGGCGCTCAAAGAAAAGTGGCATCGCACGGGGGTCGAAATCGGATTTCGCAAGGATTTGGATACCCACGGTATCCGCCTCCTCTTCGTTGCTGCGGGTGAAGTTGATCTGTTCTTGTATGGCGCCGGCCTGGACACCTGTCGCCATGGCAAGGCCGGCATCCGGTGAACCGGAAATCCCCACCAGGATAGAGGCCAGTAGCAGGGCTGCGGTCTTACCGCTCATGCGGTTGGCGGCATCGAAGGCGCGTAGCAGATGCTTCTGCGTGACATGGGCGATTTCATGGGCAATGACTGATGCCAGTTCACTCTCGCTTTGGGTTGCCAATATCAGGCCGCTATAGATGCCGATGTAGCCACCAGGGCCGGCAAAGGCGTTGATTTCTGGCTGATCGATGACAAAGAAGGTGAATTTCTGCCCAACCGCTTCGCTCTGTTTCAGCAGTTTGTCACCCAATTGCTGGATGTACTCTGTAATCTGGGGATCATCCAGCACCTTACCTGTTTTACGCACACTGAGCATGAACTCCTTGCCAAGCCGGGCTTCATCACCGGGTGTCAGATACTGATCTGATGGAGAGCCAAGTTCCGGCAACTGGATCGATTCACCCTCCTCGGAATTGGCACTGGATATCGCCACCAGGCTAATGAGGAGGACGATGATGGAGGCTTTTTTCATCACATGCATGGTCATGCCTTTAACTGATCCCCGGCGATGATGGTTAGTTCCTGATTTTACAGAATTGAATGTTCTACGCAGTCCATGCTGGTTAGTTAACACAAACATCCGGTTGTCGCCAAGGAGATTTATCCTTTCAGGGGCTCTATTGAGCATCCCCCAGTTCAGTTGAGCTGAATCCGTTCTCCCCAGGGAGTGGTTTTTTTTCCTTTAACCAGCCAGATTACCGGATAGTGTGGTGCATGGTCCGGGAAGGCACCCTCCGCATCGGTGAAATAGACCAGCAGGTCGGGTCTCATGCCCTGGGCCGAGATCCACTCGAAGACCGGCTCGAAACTGGTGCCGCCGCCCCCGGTGATCTTGGCTGGCAGCTGGAAATCCTCCCAGGCCTCATATACCCAGGGTGCGCCCTCGGCAATCGCCGAGTCACAGGCGAGGAGGGTGATACGGGCCCGCATCTGCCCCTTCAGGGCATTGATTTCAGATAAAAAATCACCCATCTCGTGATCCTGTATTGAGCCACTGCTATCCAGTGCGACCACCAGCTCGACCTGATTGCTGCGCAGGCTGGGAAGAATATGTTCACCCTCCCTCCGGGCGGGGCGCATATAACTGAAATCGTCCCGTGCGATAGCTGTCATATAACGGGCAAGCAGCAGCCGCCAGGGGAGTTGTGGTTGCAACAGGTGATCCACCATGCGGGCCATCGCCCCATCCAGCTTGCCCACCTGCATCGCCGATTGGGCTGCGCCGGCAAGGCGTTGCTGCCACTGGATATTCAGGGTTTCCGCCTCATCGGGAGTGGGTGGCGGTGGTTGGCTGGCGGCTGATCCGTCTCCGCTTTGCTGATTCTCGCTCTCATCCCCTTCGTTTTCGGTCTCGCTCTGATCCTGCTTATTGGATATATCCTTCTCAGTTTTGCCGGCCCCCGAACCCTTGGTGTTGTCCTGATCGTAGATATGATTGTCCAGGGGTGTCTCATCATCCTTCTCATCCAGCAGGGGATAGATCTCCTCGGCGGTCATACCCTCGAACTCGGGTAGGAAAAGCGAGCCTGGGGGCGGCTTGAGATCATCCTCTATCAATAAGGGATTGATGGCGTAATCACAGGCCATATCCCAGTGGAGTTTGTGACGATGCTGGCGGCGGGCAAAATGGGAGAGGGCGCAATGCAGGGCCTCGTGGGCGAGCATGAATTGGGTCTCGTCCAGACTCAGCTGATCGATAAATTCAGGATTGTAATAGAACTTTTTCGCATCCGTGGCGGTGGCGGGACACCAGTCAGGGTTCGCTTCCTCCATCGGTAGCCGCATAACTAGCGCACCGAGGAAGGGCTTGTCGAGGATTAATTTGGTGCGGGCTGCTGCCAGCTTGGTTTCGATCTGTTCCTGGTTCATTTAATTTTGAGTCCGCGAATGAACGCAAATGAACGCGAATGATCGATATGAATGTAGGGTGCGGCTTGCCGCACCGCATGCCACCGATGCCTGTTTGTGCGGTGCGGCAAGCCGCACCCTACGCACTGAATGAAAAACATTTGCGTTTATTCGCGTTCATTTGCGGACTAATCAAGATTCATACAACATCACATCCGACACCGCCTGGGCCCAATCACTGAATTGGGGAACGGTGAAAATCGCCTCACCGATGGCGCGGTGCATATCAGAAACCAGCATCACCCCCATCTCCCGCTGCGGAAACTGGCGTGCATAGTCGAGGATCCGGCCATGGGTGAGGCTTCCATCACCGGCGTCATGGGCACGTATGGCACGCCCCACCAGGGCTGCGGCTATGGCGTACTGCAGGTCTATCTCCTTGGGTACAGGCAGATCCTCCCCGGCGATAATGGCATCCAGATCGGGCATCTTATCGAGACTGTTTATAAAGGCGTTCAACTCAATGCCTGCAGCGGGTCCAACGCAAGCCTGTAGGGCACCCTGCAAGAGTTGTGGGTGATTATCAAACTTTTGCAGGGCACGGTGGGCGAATTCCCAGGAGCGGGGTGAAGGGAAGGCAATGGGATTGTGTGCGGGATCGAAGTCGAACAGCAGTTCGGGCCGAAAACGCAGGAAGGCGATAATCCGCTCATCGATTGAGTTGCGATAGGCCCAGGCAACCCAGTCATCCAGATTGGTCTCCACCTCGAAATGAGAGAAGCGGTTGGCCAATGGCGCTGGCATGCTATAGGTCACACCACGGTCGCCCTGGCGATTGCCTGCTGCAAAGATGGCCCACCCCTGGGGGACCTGATACTCACCTAAGCGGCGATCAAGGATCAGTTGGTAGGCGGCAGCGGAGACAGTGGGGGGTGCCGAGGTGATTTCATCCAGGAAGAGGATTCCCTCCGGGCCATGCCTTTCCCTATTCGGTAGGATTGAGGGGATTGCCCATTCCACGCTGCCATTGACTCTGAAAGGAATGCCCCTCAGGTCGCTGGGCTCCATTTGCGAGAGCCGAATATCGATCACCGGCGCCCGGTGGTTTTCAGCGACTTCGCGCACCATATCCGATTTACCGACACCAGGGGGCCCCCAGAGCATGACCGGTGTATGGTGACCGGCCCGGGTGCTGATGAACTCCTGTTCAAGAATGGTTATTAACTGAGTGGGACGCATAGGAATCTCCTAGTCAAAGAGATTTCTGACAGCGCGTGCCAGCTGTTTGTAGACTTCAGGGGCATCCACGTCCATCACCTGATCGATGACCCAGCGGTTTTCATGCGCTTTGTCTCCCATGACCTGTTGAATCTCATAACCGAGATGTCGCAGAAACGGATAGCTGGGACCTTGCTGATCGAAATTGAATTCGGCGTACTCGCCTGAACGTTGGTTATAGCGTTCAATGAAACTGTTGCCATGGTCACCGGGACCGAACAGATCGCTGGCGTTGTCCTGAAAGTGCTCAGCCAGTTTCATCACCAGTGCGGTGATGATTGCCACCCGGGACTCATTATCGACCATTTTGTGGATCAGGCGATCGCTGATTTGTGCCTCAAAGCACAAGTATTCGGCAATCACGGCAAGCCGTTGTTGGTCGTTTTCATACACGAAGTGTTTGCCGTGCAGGGTGATGGCTTTATCCAAAGCGAGACGCCAGGCGATAAAGGCGATGGCCCCTCCCAGCTCTTCCGCTGAACGGGAGCTATCCTCATCATGCCACTGACTTTTGATTCTGATTGCCAATGCAAATCTCCTCTCATTGCCTGCATCGTTCGATGCGGTCTACAGGCAGTCAAGTCATAAGGGGGTATACCATCGGAAGCGATGATGCTTGTACTGCAGGTTCAATAACCAAGTATTTTACTGGGTTTAGATTGAAATTCAATAACCCATACGAAATTTATCCCTTTGCCTTTTTCGGATTGCGCAGTAATAGATAGGCCGCGCCGGTGCCTCCGTCCCGACGGGGGGCTGAGGTGAAGGCCAGTACATCATCCCGTTGCCTCAGCCAGAGATTGAGCTTCTGCTTGAGAATCGGTTGTTTTCCCTCTGACCGATAGCCCTTGCCATGGATGATGCGCACGCAACGGATATCCCGTTCCTGACAGATCTTGAGGAACCGGTTCAGCTCATCCCTGGCGTGGCGTACGGTCAGGCCGTGCAGATCCAATTCGGCGCCAATCTCCAGGTAGCCGCGACGCAAATCGTGCATGACACGGTGTTGTACACCGGGCCTTGCATAGTCGAGTACCTCGCCTGTCTCGATCTCCTGATCGGAATAGAGATCCTGTTCGGTATCATCCTCATCGCCGACGGGGAGATTCAGGGGCCTGGGCGGCAACTTGCGGCGATAGGGCTCAGTCCGTCGCTGCTGTATCGGCTCTACATCATCAAGTGCCTTGTATAACAATGTCTTGTCATCGGTTTTTTTCTCATCGTCACTCATTTCCCAGTCCCTCAACGGGTGTTTATATGCATGGTATGGGCTGCTGAAGGGAATCTCAATCGGAGAGTGGAATGGAAGGATGAGAAGGTTGAGACTTTCCAGTATATTGTGCCCGGTATGAAAATCCTCCTTAGTAACGATGATGGTTATCAGGCCCCGGGTCTGCGGATACTGGCCGAACAGCTGTCAGCGGTTGGTGATATCGTGGTGGTGGCACCGGATCAGGATCGCAGCGGTGCCAGCAACTCTCTAACCCTGGTCAATCCACTGCGTGCCCGCACCATGGAAAACGGCTTCATTCGTGTGGATGGCACACCAACGGATTGTGTCCATCTGGCAATAACCGGACTCCTGTCTGATGAACCGGATCTGGTTGTCTCGGGTATCAATGCGGGTCCGAATATGGGCGACGATGTCCTCTACTCCGGTACTGTTGCAGCGGCTACTGAGGGACGCTTTTTGGGTTTTCCTGCGATTGCCATCTCCATGAATTCCCATGATCCGCAACATTTCGAAACGGCGGCCCGGGTTGCCCAGGAGCTGGTGAGTCGACTGCTGCGTTATCCTTTATCGTCAAACGTTATTCTGAATGTCAATGTGCCAGATATTCCTTATGACCAACTGCTGGGGATTCGCTCCACCCGTCTCGGTCACAGACACAAGGCCGAGCCAGTAATCAAGGCCAGCGATCCGCGGGGAAAGACCATCTACTGGGTCGGACCCGCGGGGGCTGAGCAGGATGCTGGGCAGGGTACCGATTTTTATACGGTCAGGCAGGGCTATGTCTCTGTTACACCCCTGCAGGTGGATCTTACTCGTCACAGCGCACTGCAGACAGTCAGCGAGTGGCTTGAACAGTGATGATACGCCCTGAGCATCAAGGGATCGGCATGACATCCCAACGCACCAGGCAGCGTTTGATCGAGCGCCTGCGAAAAAAAGGGATTCGTCACCAGGCTGTGCTTGAAGCAATGCGTAATACGCCCCGGCATATCTTTGTCGATGAGGCGCTGGCCAGTCGGGCCTATGAAGAGACAGCCCTTCCCATAGGTCATGGTCAAACCATTTCTCAACCCTATACCGTGGCACGTATGACAGAAGCGTTGTTAGAGGCCGGGGTGCCGGAAATGGTACTCGAGATCGGTACCGGTTCCGGTTATCAATGCGCAATTCTGGCCCAGCTGGTGCGTCGGGTATACAGTGTCGAGAGAATTTCGGCGCTGCTCGATCAGGCCCGGCTCAGGTTTCGGGAACTTGGTCTACGCAATATTCGTCTCAAGCATAGTGATGGTGGCATAGGGATACCAGAGTACGCACCCTTCGATGGCATATTGGTTACAGCCGCACCGCTGGGCTTGCCACAAACACTACTTGATCAATTGGCGGTGGGAGGTCGCTTGGTGATACCGATCCAGAGCGAAAAAGGACAGGTTATGGTCAGGGTTACACGCACTAGCGATGGCTTTCAGCAGGAACATCTTGAATCAGCGAATTTTGTGCCGTTGATGGGTGGTATGATCTGATGCGCCTCTTCTCCTCGCTCTACGCTCGCACCATGCAGTGGTCCCGCCACCCCCATGCGCCTGCCTATCTTGCGGGGCTAAGCTTTGCCGAGTCCTCCTTCTTCCCCATCCCCCCGGATGTGATGTTGGCACCCATGAGCATGGCCCGGCCAAACCAGGCATGGTTTCTTGCCGGCTTGACCACCCTTGCCTCTGTCCTAGGCGGTATGCTCGGTTACCTGATAGGCGTGTATGCATTCGATTTGATCCAACCCTGGCTGCACAACTGGGGTTATTGGGAAGGCTATCTGGAGACCAAGGGGTGGTTCGGCGAATGGGGATTCTGGGCCATATTCCTGGCAGGCTTTTCCCCCATCCCTTACAAGATATTCACTATTACCGCAGGGGTGATCGGAATGGCGTTTATACCCTTTGTGATCGCATCCGTGATTGGACGGGGGGCACGCTTCTTCCTGGTGGCGGCTCTCATGGCCTGGGGCGGGGCACGCATGGAGAGGGTACTGCATCGCTATGTGGATCGTCTTGGCTGGCTGTTGGTGATCGTCTTTTTGATATTAATAATTTATCTGAGATAGTCAGGGGGTTAGGTATCGCAACTCTGCTTGTCAGACACCGACGCCAAAGAGTGCAGCTGGGGCCTGTCGGTCTCATGCTGCTGCTGAGTCTGCTGATTGGCATAACCGCCTGTACGTCTAGAGGCAGTGCCCCTGTCTACAACCGCACACCCTCACCCTCGCAGGGAGTGGAATCAGGTCAACAACAGCATCAGTCGCCGTCGGCTCGGCATAAAACCTCTCGCACCTACTACCTGGTGCAAGCCGGGGACACCCTCTACTCTATTGCCTGGCGGCACTATCTCTCCTTTCGCTCATTAGCTACCTGGAATGGGATAAAAGGGCCGAACTACTCCATCTACCCTGGTCAGCGTTTGCGCCTGAAGCCACCCGAGACAAGGTCAAGGCGGGTTAATCGTCCGGCACAGGCTGATCGGCTCCCAGCGAAGAAAAAGAGCTCTCCTGTTATCAAGCCGTTGCCGGATAAGCGATCCGGGGTGGCGACTGCCAAGGCCCAAGCGACCCCGTTGAAGCAGGAGGGGTCTGTCAGGCGGACAAAGTCTCAACAGGTGAAGAAACCTATTAAGTTAAGCTGGAGATGGCCGACCAAAGGTAGAGTGGTACAGACCTTTTCGAAATCGGATCAGAACCGAAAAGGAATCAGAATCCAGGGTGATACCGGACAACCTATAAAGGCAGCCGAAGCCGGTAGGGTGGTGTATGCTGGCGGGGGATTGGTCGGATATGGGAATCTCGTTATCATCAAACACGGCCAGGAGTTTTTGAGTGCCTACGGGTACAATCGGAAACTACTGGTAAAAGAGGGTGATAAAATAGCCAAAGGCGATATAGTGGCTCAAATGGGATCACCGAACAGAGGTGGTCAACCAATGCTGCACTTTGAGGTCAGGAAGCAGGGGAAGCCGATCAATCCGCTCCCACTGCTCCCGCGTAGATAAAAATAATATGGCCTCACCACTGAGAAGGGTGATTGAGGCATGCTTGGGGCTGGATTGG
Source organism: Candidatus Thiodiazotropha sp. CDECU1 (assembly GCF_963455295.1). Taxonomy (NCBI): domain Bacteria; kingdom Pseudomonadati; phylum Pseudomonadota; class Gammaproteobacteria; order Chromatiales; family Sedimenticolaceae; genus Candidatus Thiodiazotropha; species Candidatus Thiodiazotropha sp. CDECU1. The sequence continues at coordinate 3,448,731 of NZ_OY734020.1, read as the reverse complement.
CGGTTGTGCGAGCAATCCCTAACGAGCTTCGTATGCAGGCATGTCCAGGTTGATGGAGATGTGAGATGAGTAAAAGTCCGGTAGAGCCTGATGATTCGGATGAAAGTCCGATCATTGACGATCTTGCGGCAGATGAAGTCATCCTGTCGGATGATTCCGCTGACAGCGAAGAGGTCGTAGAGGAAAAAACAGAAGATATCAGCGATGTCCTTAAGCTCAAATCACCTGAGCCGGGTGATGCACAGATGGATGCCACCCGGCTCTATCTGAATGAGATAGGGATATCCAAATTGCTGACCGCCGAAGAGGAGGTCTACTTCGCCAGGCTCGCGCAAAAAGGCGATCAGTCAGCCAGACAACGCATGATCGAAAGCAATCTCCGCCTGGTGGTGAAGATTGCGCGTCGCTACATGAATCGTGGTCTCGCACTGTTGGATCTCATCGAGGAGGGAAACCTAGGATTGATTCGAGCAGTGGAGAAGTTCGATCCTGAACGGGGATTTCGCTTTTCAACCTATGCCACATGGTGGATCCGCCAGACCATTGAGCGGGCAATCATGAATCAGACCCGCACAATCCGTCTTCCCATTCATGTGGTCAAAGAGATCAATGTCTATCTGCGCGCCGCCAGAAAGCTGGCTCAAACCCTGGATCATGAACCAAGTTCAGAGGAGATCGCCGATCTGCTCGACAGGCCGATAGATGAAGTCAAGCGCATGCTGGGACTGAATGAACGTGTCACATCGGTGGATACGCCCTTTGGCAAGGATGCTGACAAACCCCTGCTCGACACCATTGCCGATGAGAAGAGCATGGATCCAACGGTGGATATTCAGAATGATGGACTCAACGCCAATCTCGACCGATGGCTGAGTAAGCTGAATGACAAGCAGCGCGAGGTGGTGGAACGCCGCTTTGGTCTGCATGGCTATGAGAATTCCACCCTGGAGCAGGTGGCCAATGAACTGGGTGTCACCCGTGAGCGTGTCAGGCAGATTCAGATGGATGCCCTCAGACGTCTGCGTGATATCCTGGAGAGAGACGGTTTTTCGGTAGAGTCGATATTTAAGTGAGGGTGGAACTGTTTAACTGAGCCCCTCCCTAACTGCGGTATTAATTGTACAGTGTTAAAGTCTTGCTGCCTTTCAGATGGACATGATGGCGAGCACTTGCTCGAGGTCGCTTGCAGGGAGTGCGGTCTCGATCCCATGTGCCAGGTTCTGGATTATGCAGCGCCGGACAGTGGAGTGCCGTCAGGGATCTTGCTGCGCCGCCAACCGGTCAGCAAGGGGGAGAGGCTGTTTGGCGTCGATCAGCCGTTTGATGCCGTCTACGCCGTCAAATCGGGATCCTTCAAGACCATGCTCCCCGATCTGAACCGGCGGGAGCGAGTTATCGGCTTCTACCTGCCAGGGGATTTGATTGGCGCCGAAGGCATGGCCAATCGTTACTACTCCTACTCAGTCCGGGCCCTTGAGGCCAGTAGCGTTTGCGTACTGGATATTGGCCGATTGGAGCAGAGTGGACGTTCCCCCGAGGCGGTTCAGCGCGCACTTATTGAAATGCTGGGACAGGAGGTTGCATTGAATCACTCCGTGACCGCATCGCTGATACGGCAGAATGCGGATCAGCGCCTGGCCGCCTTCATCCTTTCCCTCGCCATACGCTCCTCGCTACGAGGATTGGGTAGCAATCGACTCTATCTGGCCATGTCAAGAAGTGACATGGCGAGCTATCTTGGTCTTGCGCGAGAGACAGTCAGCCGGGTGCTGACAAGGTTCCAAAAAGACGGATTAATTCGACTCCGCAAGCAAAGTCTGATGCTGCTGAGTCGGGAAAAATTAGAGCAAGTCGCCACCTCCCGTTGAGTACCCTTTCGATTTAGTCAACTACTTACCACATCCCATGACTGCTGGATGCGGTGGGTAAAACTTGCCAAGTACACTCTGTTTGTGCCAATTAGCCCAATTCTAATGCCAAGCACCATCTGGAATAGGGAAAAACATGTTTTTTTCACTTTCGTTGATCTATGTCAATTAAGGTAATGTGCCTATAAAATATTTTTTATATCAATATCTTAGATTCATTGTCTGGCATTAGATTTTTCTAATGTTCATATTGACATCTGAGCCATTTAAGAGTGATATATGTCACGCTGCAATTGTGTCATTTCACACAGTTGTGGGTAGTGGGGCTTTTCTTAAAAGTCAAATTTTAAAGTCTTGTTCAATCTTAGTTTTATGAGGGGGGTTCATGGACGCCGCAGCCGAGCAGAAATACAACTTTGCAGTTGTGCGCTGGTTTACCGTCATGGCCGTTGTCTACCTTGTTGTAGGCGCACTGGTGGGGGTTTATATCGCCGCCGAACTGGCATGGCCGTTTCTTAATTTCGATATTCCATATATCACTTTCGGGCGTCTACGTCCGCTTCACACCAATGCAGTAATCTTCGCCTTTGGCGGTTGTGCATTGATGGCAACATCTTTCTACAGCGTACAACGCACCTGCGGTGTTCGGTTATGGAGTGACAAGCTGGCTTGGTTCACCTTTATCGGCTGGAACCTGATTATCGTCTCCGCGGTAATCACCCTTCCTCTCGGCATCACCACCGCTAAGGAATATGCTGAGCTGGAGTGGCCGATTGATCTGGCGATCGCTGTGGTCTGGCTGGTCTATTCATTCAACTTCATCATGACCCTGGCGACCCGTAAGACATCCCATATCTATGTCTCTAACTGGTTTTTCCTCGGAATGATGGTGATGATCACCTACCTGCATGTGGTTAACAGCCTGGCGGTTCCGGTTGACCTGTTCAAGTCCTATTCAGCCTTTGCCGGCGTCCAGGATGCGATGATTCAATGGTGGTACGGACATAATGCAGTGGGCTTCTACCTGACTGCCGGTTTCCTCGGCATCATGTACTACTTCGTGCCAAAGCAGGCCGGTCGCCCTGTCTACTCCTACCGTCTCTCAGTGGTCCATTTCTGGGCACTGATGTTCGGTTATGTATGGCTGGGTTCCCACCATCTGCAATACACCGCACTGCCAGACTGGGCCGGTTCACTCGGTGCCGCTGTCTCCCTGGCGATGATCATTCCGTCATGGGGTGGTGCAGTTAACGGCATGATGACCCTCTCCGGTGCTTGGGACAAACTGCGTACCGACTACATTCTGCGTTTCATGATCATGTCCCTGGCCTTCTACGCCATGTCCACCTTCGAAGGACCGGTCATGTCCCTGAAGACCGTGAACGCACTCTCACATTACACTGACTGGACTGTGGGTCATGTTCACTCCGGTGCTCTGGGTTGGGTGGCCATGGTCGCTATTGGCGCCATCTACCACTTGATGATGCGTACCTTCCACACCGAAATGTGGTCCATGAAGCTGATCAACGCTCACTTCTGGACTGCCACCATCGGTGCGGTCATCTATGTCGTTGCGATGTGGGTGTCCGGTATCATGCAGGGTCTGATGTGGCGTGCCTATGACGAGTACGGCACCCTGGCCTATACCTTTGCCGAGTCTGTTGAAGCGATGCATCCATACTACGCCATGCGTACCGTGGGTGGAGCGATCTTCCTGCTTGGTGCATTGATGATGTTGATCAACGTTCTTATGACCGTTGCCAAGGCATCCAGTGAAGGTAGTCTGCAGCAAGCCCGCACCGCTGCGGCATCTGCTTAATTAAAGGGGGTTTCGCAAAATGGCGAATGAAAACCAATCAACAACCTTCCAGGAGAAGATGGAGAAGAACGTTTGGTTGCTTCTGCTAATCCTGGCTTTGTCTCTCACCGTGGGTGGTATTGTCGAGATCGTACCGCTGTTTACCATGAATTCCACCATGGAACACAACAAAGCACCTGAGCTGATCTGGCAGCGTCAGGCCGGTCAGACGCTGCAGGACCATAAACCTGGTGATGGCATACGTCCCTACACAGCCCTTGAGCTGGCGGGTCGCGACATCTATCAGCGTGAAGGCTGCTATACCTGCCACTCTCAGATGGTTCGTCCTTTCCGTGATGAGAAAGAGCGTTATGGCCACTACTCTCTGGCATCAGAGTCCATGTACGACCATCCCTTTCAGTGGGGATCCAAGCGTACCGGCCCTGACTTCGCCAGACTCGGTGGTAAATACTCTGATGACTGGCAACGCAAGCATCTACGGGATCCGCGCTCGGTTGTGCCAGAGTCTGTCATGCCCAACTATCCCTGGCTGAAAGATAGCATGGTCGAGGGTAAGGATATGGCAACTCGTTTCACAGTCATGAGACTGCTGGGTGTCCCTTACACCGATGAAGACATTGCCAGTGCCAATGGTGAACTGGCCGGCAAGACCGAAGAGGATGCTGTAGTGGCATACCTGCAGGTCTTGGGGACCATGGCAAAGCTAGACGAGAACAAGGTCTATCGTGAGTAGTTTCAGTGACTATTTTCATACTGACTGGGAGGCTATGACCACCAGTGATTGGGTGGGCCTGATCATGACGGTGGTCACCTTCTTACTCATGATAGGCGTATATTTCTACGCCTTACGTCCGAAGAATCGGGAGAAGCTGGAGAAGAACCGTTTCATCCCGATGGACGATGATGATGCAATTGATAGCGGAGAGAAAAATGGCGGATAACAATTCTTTTCCGGGTGAAAACAATACCGGACACGTGTGGGACGACAACCTCCGGGAGTTGACCAACCCACCACCACGTTGGTGGATGCTGGCCTTCTGGGCCTCGGTGATCTGGTGGGTAGTCTACGGTGTTCTCTACCCCATGTGGCCAGTTGGACATGAGTCGACCAAAGGTGTCATGGGCTGGACTCAGATGGATGAGTACATTAAGGGCGTCGATGAGGTCGAAGCCGTGCGTGCCGAGTTTGAGACTCAGATCAAAGGCATGTCAGCTAAGGATGTATTGGCTGCACCTGGACTTTCCCAGTATGCAGTGGCCTCAGCCAAGGTACTGTATGGTGACAACTGTGCGGCCTGTCATGGCGGCGGTGGTCAGGGTGGCCCAGGTTATCCTGTACTTGCTGACGATGACTGGCTCTATGGCGGAAACATTGAGAACATTCAGCAGACCATCACCATGGGTCGTAAAGGTATCATGACGGCACATGGCAAGATCCTGTCTGATGCCGAAATCGATAGCCTGGCGAAGGCGATTCAAGCGGGTGATCCGACTTCTGATCCCAACTTTGCCCAGAAGGGCTGTATCGCCTGTCACGGAATGGACGGTAAGGGTATGGCTGTCCTCGGTTCTGCAAACCTGACTGATGGTATCTATCGCTTTACACCCGCTGAGGGCGAGTCCGTATTGGATAGCATAAAATACACCATCAAGTATGGTGTGAATGATGCGACCGAGCAGAAGACTCGTGAAGCGGTGATGCCGGTTTTTGGTGATAGACTGTCACAGGATGACATCAAGAAGCTGGCTGTTTATGTTCACAAGTTCGGTGGTGGCCAGTAAACAAGGTTGAATAATTTATTCACTGAGTAGACTTTTTCCACCATTACCTCGTGGAGCTGTAGGCTTCACGGGGTCTTAGAAAAAATCAGGGGTTTGCTATGAACGGAGATGCAGTGTTTTGGGGTTCGATGATCACTGTCGCAATTAGTGTAGTGATTATTATTTTCCTCGCCTTCAAGGTTAAAAATCTCATCAAGAGCGACGCTGAAAAGCATCAAAACTAAACCAAGCAAGTACTAAGAGATAGTCAAGGGGGGTTGAATACCCCCCTTTTTTTGTTGGATGAGAAATGTATCTGTGATTCCCCTAGTAACCGCAGTTGGAAAATCTGGCAGAATGGTTGTTTAATTGTTACTAATGTATTGATAAATCGCATTGGTGTTCATTAGAGTCGGCATATATGATTTTCTCTAAACGACATTACTGATTTCACAGGAGTTGATCCCTTGAGCGGAAACGAAAACACGGCAGCCAGGCAGTCTGTGGTGGATGACCTTTATGCTGAATCGGTGCATTGGCATCTGAATACCGGCGAGGAGACTATCCACGCCAAACGTATGGGGGGGTATTGGCGCAATGTCAAGTGGCTGAGTGCCGCGGTCTGGATCATCTTCTTCATTGGACCCTATTTTCAGTGGGGTGACCGGCAGGCGGTTCTGTTCGATATCCCCAACCGTCAATTTCATATCCTTGGGATTACAGTGCTGCCCCAGGATTTCTGGATGCTCTCTCTGACGCTGCTCTTTTTTGCTCTTTTGCTGGCAGTCGCCACCGCATTGGCGGGTCGTATCTATTGCGGATTTTTCTGTTTCCAGACTGTCTGGACCGATGTGTTTACCTGGTTTGAAGATAAGCTTGAGGGTACACCTCAGAAGCGGCGCAAACTTGAAGAGGCGCCGATGAGCCTCAAAAAGGCTAGAATCAAGACAACCAAACACTTGATCTGGCTGCTGATCTCGGTGCTGACAGGTATCAGTTTCGTCGCCTGGTTTTACGACGTCTTCGATCTATGGCGCGATCTGTTTACCCTCCAGGCCAGTGCGGTCGCCTATGGCACCATCGCCCTGTTTACCGCCGGCACCTATGTGCTTGCGGGATATATGCGTGAGCAGGCCTGTTTCTGGCTCTGTCCCTATGCCCGTATCCAGGGTGTGATGATCGATAAGGCCACGGTAGTGCCCACCTACGATTTTCATCGCGGGGAGCCCCGGGGCAGGATTAAGAAAGGAGAATCCGAAGAGGAGCGAACCACAGGTGATTGTGTCGATTGTAAGATGTGTATCGCTGTCTGCCCCACCGGTGTGGATATCCGCCACGGTCAGCAAGAGGGCTGCATTATGTGCGCGCTCTGCATCGATGCCTGCGATGAGGTCATGGAGAAGATCGGCCGGCCGATAGGGCTGATTCGCTACGAATCCTACGAGGCCATGGAGGCGAACAAGAAACCCCAGCCCCTCTACAAACGGCCCAGGGTATGGATCTACGCCACAATCATGTCGGCGGCCCTGCTGGGTATAGCCTATGGACTGACCTCTCTGGCGCCCCTGGAGTTGAAGGTCATCCATGATCGTCAACCGTTGTTCGTGCTGCAGAGTGACGGTAGTATTCAGAATAAGTATACCTTGAAGATTCTAAACAAGATGACCAGTGATATCCCTGTCACAATCAGTGCGGAGGGGATTGAGGGCCTGATTCTGGTGGATAAGGACCAGGTAACCACCGCTCGTCGTGGCAAGGTAACCGCGCGTACGGTATTCATTCGCGTACCGCAAGAGTTATTGAGCAAAGAGACCACACCGGTGACATTCACTGTACAGGGCGAGTATGATGACCAGTTGTTAAAAGGCAACCGGAAGAGTGTCTTTATCGGCCCCAAGCGTTAGAATTAACAAGTCTGAACCTAAGGGCGGGCACAAATGCCCGCCCTTTTTTAATTGTTCCTCAAAAAAGTTATAATCCGCTGTTATGACAGAGAAAAAATCAGCCTGGCAGAGTCCATGGGTCATCGCTTGGGTAGTTATGGTGGTAGTTTTCTTCACCATGAACATGATCATGATCTATCTCGCCATCGACAATAATCCGGGTCTGGTGGTGGAAGATTTCTACGATCGGGGTGAGGATTATGAAGAAAACATGCTCAAGCGTCAGGCAAGAAATCCTGGCTGGATCATGAATATAGGTCTGCCCCGGAAAATCGAAGTCGACCAGCCGGTTGTCTGTCATTTCTCGGTTAAGGATAAACAAGGAAATCCGATTTCCCGGGATGGTGTGACCTTCTATGCCTATCGACCGTCTGATGCGAATCAGGACTTTTCCGTACCCATGGTGCAGGTTGCGCCTGGTGAATATGAAGCGGAAGTAAGCTTTCCTCTGAAGGGGGCCTGGGATACCCTGGTGAGCATTAAAAACGGGGAAGATGAATTCAACACACCCAAGCGAATTGGCGTTGGCATTGATTGGATCCCTTGAGCAGCTCTCCTTTATTACAAGCAAATCCAGCAGAGGCAGAGAGTCAAGCGCTCTGTTTTCACTGTAATCTGCCTGTTCAACCCGAAGAGGATGTGGTCGCAGAGATTGAGGGCGAACCTCAGCACTTCTGCTGTATAGGGTGCAAAGCAGTCTGCGAGGCGATCTATGCGGCGGGATTGGATGGATTCTATCGGCGCACCCCGGAAGATGGCTGCCTGGCCCCACCCCCCGATATACCCAAGGAACTTGCGCTCTACGATCTGGATGAGGTGCAGGAGGAGTTTATCGATGAGCTGGGTGAGGAGAGAGAGATACACCTGCTTATCGAAGGTATTCACTGTGCAGCCTGCGTCTGGCTCATAGAGCATACCTTGAATGCCGAATCCGGCGTGACCTCGGCTCAGGTCAACCTGTCCGGGAAACGCCTGCATGTGAAGTGGCACAACAGTGCTATCAGTCTCTCCCATATCATCAAACGTCTTGGCCAGATTGGCTATGCGGCTGTGCCCTATGACCCGGAGGTGGCAGAGGGTTCGCTGAAAAAGCAGAACCGCAATCTGCTGTATCGCATGGCCTTTGCCGCGTTCGGCATGATGAATCTGCTCTGGGTGTCCATCGCACTCTATTCAGGGGCCGATGAAGGTGAGTTCCGCTCTCTGTTTCACTGGATCGGCTTTGCCCTGGCAACCCCGGTGCTGCTCTACTCAGGCTATCCATTCTATCGTGGCGCCTGGTCCGGCTTGCGCAATCTTCATCTGGGTATGGATCTGCCCATTGCCATCGGCGCCTCGATCACCTATCTCTATTCTGTCTATGTGACTGTTACCGGGAGTCAGATCGGTGAGGTCTACTACGATACGGTGGTCAATTTTCTATTCGTTATTCTGGTCGGACGCTACCTGGAGGCGATATCCAAACGCCAGGCGGTGGCCGCAACCCAACGTCTGCTTGACCTGCAACCCAGGGTTGCAACCTGCCTGGTGGATGGAGATGAGAAGATTGTGCCGATTCGGGCTGTCACGAACGACGACACCATTTTGGTTAAGCCGGGTGAAAGGATACCCGTGGATGGTGTTGTCACCCATGGGCAGAGCAACGTCGACGAGGCCATGCTCACGGGAGAGTCTCAAGCCGTCAATAAAACAGAAGGTGACAAGGTCTCCGCGGGCACCATCAACGCTCACGGTGTACTCCAGGTCAAGGTAACCGGTTCACTAAAAAATACCGCCCTTGGGCGTATTATCCGTCTGGTAGAGGAGGCCCAGGGTTCCAAGGCACCCATTCAATGCCTTGCGGATCAGATTGTACCCTGGTTCGTGGCGGTAACGCTCCTGCTGGGCACGTCTACCTTTCTGTATTGGGTCGGTAGCTCCTTCGAAGTGGCACTGCTGGCAGCCACTTCGGTACTCATCATCACATGCCCCTGCGCCTTCGGCTTGGCAACACCCATGTCCATTGCGGTGGCATCCGGGCTAGGGGCGAAATATGGCATTCTGGTAAAGAACGGCGAGGTGCTTGAAACCCTCTCATCCATCAATCATGTCATTTTCGACAAGACGGGGACCTTGACCGAGGGTGGCATGTCAGTGGTTGGTATCTATACGGAAGAGGCCAAATGGGAGATAGGCCAAACCACATCTCCAGCTGAACCCCTGATTGAGCTTATGCAAAATGCACTCGCCATAGAGCGATTTTCGGAACACCCTACAGCCCAGGCTATTGCAAGATGGTACGAAGAATTCACTGAAGGGGGGGGCCGCTTACAGGGAAGCGATTTCACCTATAGGCCCGGCTTGGGGGTTTCCGGGATAGTGTTGGGTAAAAAGCTGCTTGCAGGTAACTCGGGTCTGATGAAAAGTGAAGGTATAGTGCGATCGGAGCAACTTGAGCAGTTGACCCGGCAGCTGGGAGAGCAGGGTGTGGGCTCCTTCTATATTGCCATCGATGGCCGCCAGGTAGGATTGATTGCGGTAGAGGATAGAATACGTCCGGGTGCCAAGGAACTAATTGCAGAGCTGAAGGCTGCAGGCCTGCACCTGACCCTGTTGAGCGGCGACCATCGCCAGGCAGCGGAAGCGATTGCGCAGCGCCTGGGGGGGCTGGATGTCATTGCCGAGGTGTTGCCGGAGGAGAAGGATCAGGTGGTGCGGCGACTCCAGGAGCAGGGGCAACGGGTGGCCATGGTTGGAGACGGGGTCAACGATGCGCCTGCATTGGTTCGGGCCGATGTGGGAATTGCCATGGGCTCGGGAACCGATGTGTCTATCGCCAGTGCGGATATCGTGTTGATGAGCAGCGAACTGGATAAGGTGAGGCTTGCCATTGGCCTCTCCAGGCGGACTCTGCTGACCATCAGGCAAAATATAGGTATATCAATCGTCTACAATATCATTATGGTTCCTTTGGCGATGGCGGCGATTGTCACGCCACTGGTTGCCGCAATTTCGATGCCACTGAGTTCATTGGCTGTAATTGGCAATTCGGCACGCATACGAACTCTGTTCAAAGGTGTAAAAGCCCAACAATAATGCCTACTGGCCAGAAATGTATTGAATCGTAACCCGAACCGGGCAGGCCTGGAGGATATGCCCTCCCAGAGTTTGCGTTAGATAAACCTATTGGAGCAGTTAGATGGATGTCATTTATGGTTTGATACCAGGCATGATTCTTTTGGGCCTCGCCGCAGTCGGGGTGCTGTTTTGGGCAGCCCGCAGCGGTCAGTTTGATGATCTGGATGGGGAGGCCCACCGAATCCTGATGGACGACGATATCAAATCGGTCAAGCAGAAGAGGAAGAAGCCCAAACAGATGATGCCGGATGCAGAGGATCAGGAATGACTTTTTAGATCATCTAGCCGTTTCGTCTTGGTTGTGAGAGATATGTGCCACAAAGGACGGGATCCTCTCCAGCGGCATGTATTGAATCAGCTCTTTTCCTTCGGGATTGACGCCGATACTCAGCCCTTTATTGGGATAGATCCAGTGTGTCATCCCACTCTCACCTTCACTGATTCTCTCGGAGGGCTCACCAAAACGGTTGAGAATCAGGGATTCATCCAGGTTGGCCGCTGGTATGTAGTTGATCAGTTCGATAGGTAGATTGGCTGCTACAAGCTGGTCTTCACCAGACAATGCCACCTTATGAATGGATTCAGATGTCCTGCTGATGCGGGATCCCCGGTTGAACAATCCCTGTAGCTGCCCTGTTTCAGCCTTGAGAACCAAAATAATGTCAGCCCGCAAGCCGCTCAGGAAGACCCGTTCAAAATAGGCCTCCAGGGAGGGGGCTCCGGATTCGGCAATAAACATATTGATCTCCCCCTGCTCCTGAAAGACATCACGGGCGTCAGCGAGACGACTGTGATTCAGGGTAAGATCGAAAACCTCAACCTCATTACTGGCATTGATAGTAATGTCCCAGGGCAATCTGGGATTGGGGTCGACAGTGCGTCCGCCAGGCAGAAGTATTGCGAGTGCAACTGCTACCAGCGACAGTGAGACAACCCAAAAAATAATCTTTTTTTCCATATTTCAAACCGATAACAGAAACATCTTTTATATCGACTCAGATGAGAAATGTGCGAGCTTGTATGTTCCAGCTTGCAATCGCCCCAGTCGAATCTATTTCAGTGGGGATTCTACAATGGGAAACAGCGTTTGGGTTATAACAATTCTCAAAGAGCATCCATGGATTGGTATCCTGATGGGTATCATACTGTTTTTCCAGCTTATTTGTTAAAGGAATGGCTGATAAAAAACTTATACCAGCCAACGAGGGGTAAAGAAATCGACTATCTTTCATCTGGTTACGGTTTCTCATTGATGCATTCAGCCAGATCCAATGGTAGTCTCATATTTCACTTAGATGATGGTTTAGGCTCAGAATAATGAAATTCGAGATTTCCGATGAATTGGTGCATAAAGCCAAGATTCCCCACGATATCTTTCTTAGCAATCTGATCGGTAACCATATCCTGTGGTTCGTGGCGGCGCTGGGGCTCGTTCGGTCATACTGGCAACCCCTGGCGCTGGTGCCAATCTTCTCTTTCGCGGCGCTTTTTTACACCCTATGGCGGGCCAAGCGCTCCAAGGATCCCTGGTATGTCTGGGTGCATTGGCAGATTGCGGCAGAGCGTAGCCGTGTCTTTATCTACATGCTGCTGGCCGTTCTTACCGTCTGGTTTTTGGGCTGGGTTGGATTCACCTATTTCGAAATGAAAAAAGTTGCCGTGCTGGCGCTGATAGGCGGGGTTGGTATTTTACCTATCATGGTCACGGTATTGATCCTGATCCTGATGGAATCTGACGCATTGCACCAGGCTTCATCGCGTCGATTGAGTAAAAGGGTGGCGGATAAGTATCCCTATCCCGAGGATGTTGTGGTGCTGGAGTACGATACTGAGGAAGCAGTGCCTGTGGAAGTGGAGGAAGAGGTTAAATCATAAAAAGTGCGGCAGCTACGCGTCGCCCTTCTGCCATCAGGATATTATACGTCCGGCATGCCGCAGATGTAGCCATTACTTCCAGCCCGATCCGGTGTTGCATTAGTGGTTCAGTCAGGCTGGGATGGGGAAAGTGCTGAGTGGCACCTGTGCCCAGAATGACGATTTCCGGCGTCAGCTCAAGCAGAAGGCTAAAATCCTCCGCTTTGAGATCGAAAAAGTCACTTGGCCGCCAGGTTGGGATGACCTGGTCAGGCAGTACGATACAGTTGTCTTTGTAAATGACGCCCCTGACAGTGACTTCACCCTGATCATAGCGCTGAATGACATGGCCTGCGCTGGTGTCATCGAGTATGAATTTCATGCCCTGACCATACCCTATTCAAAACCAGGAAAAAAGTCAGCTTCAAACTGAACAACTGCACCCCTCCACTGGGATCTCATGTGGATTATCCCTCCAGCAGTATCTATGCAGGTGATAGGTGCGGTGAATCACGATTCTGTTGAGGTTGAACAACCGGCTGGATTGATCAACCTGGAAAGATCTGATCTTGTCAATTGATCTTTGATAGTGGGTCAGTTAACTTTACCTCTTTTAAGCCATGTGAAAAGTCGAGGTTTTCGTGTCTACGCCTGAGATGGAAGAGTTCCGCAGAATCAAGCGGTTGCCACCCTATGTGTTCGCTATAGTCAATGAACTAAAGGCGGCGGCTCGAGCGCGTGGGGAGGATATCATCGATTTCGGCATGGGAAACCCGGATCAGCCGACACCCCAGCACATCGTGGATAAGCTATGCGAAGTGGCGAATCGAAAGGATACCCATCGCTACTCCATGTCCAAAGGCATACCGAGACTTCGCCGCGCCATGAGCAATTGGTACAAGGTTCGATACGATGTCACCTTGGATCCGGAGACCCAGGTTATCGCCACCATCGGTTCGAAAGAGGGGCTGGCGCATCTGGCATTGGCTTGTATGGGGCCGGGTGATTCTGTACTGGTACCCAATCCCGCCTATCCGATACACCCATACGGCTTTATTATTTCCGGTGCTGATGTGCGCCATGTACCGATGGTTCCGGGTATCGATTTTTTCGATGAGCTGGTGAAATCGATCAAGGACTCCTGGCCGCGCCCCAAGATGCTGGTGCTCAATTTTCCAAGTAATCCCACCACCCAGTGTGTGGATCTGGAGTTTTTCGAAAAAGTTGTCGAGATTGCCACAGAGTATAATATCTGGGTTGTTCATGACCTGGCCTATGCGGATATTGTATTTGATGGATATGTGGCACCGTCGATCCTGCAAGTGCCTGGCGCCGATCAGGTAGCGGTTGAGTTTTTCTCTTTGTCGAAGAGTTACAATATGCCTGGTTGGCGTGTCGGGTTTATGTCGGGTAACAAGACCCTGGTCGCAGCACTGGCACGGATAAAATCCTATCTGGATTATGGTACCTTCACGCCGATTCAGGTGGCAGCAATCGCTGCCCTCGAAGGTCCACAGGAAGTGGTAAAAGAGATTTGCAGTATGTATCAGAATCGTCGTGATGTACTGTGCGACGGATTAAGCAACATCGGCTGGCAGGTGGAAAAGCCCAAGGCGACAATGTTCGTTTGGGCACCTATACCTGATGCATATAAATCAATGGGATCGCTGGAATTTTCCAAGAAACTTCTGAGTGATGCAAAAGTTGCGGTCTCACCAGGTATCGGTTTTGGTGAACATGGTGATGACCATGTGAGGTTTGGGCTGATAGAAAATGAGCACCGGACCCGGCAAGCTGTGCGTGGGATCCGTGATATGTTTCGAAATGATGGCTTGAAAGCCTCGTAACTGATTGGACTTTTACAGCAGGAGTAGAGAACTTGAATCCAGTTAAAGTTGGTTTATTGGGGCTTGGGACCGTGGGTGGTGGTACGCTGAATGTTCTGACCCGCAATGCCGATGAAATCGCTCGCAGGGCAGGCCGGGGTATCCATATCACCCATGCGGCGGCAAAACAGTATGACCCCAGCAAGCTGATTGGGCTAGAGAATGTGGAGGTCACCGATGATGCATTTGCTGTTGTGGACAACCCCGAGTTGGATATCATCATCGAGCTGATTGGTGGTTACACGCCAGCACGAGAATTGGTCATGAGGGCGATCGAGAATGGCAAACATGTGGTGACCGCCAATAAAGCCTTGATCGCCATGCATGGCAATGAAATCTTCGATGCAGCCCAACAAAAGGGTGTTGTTGTAGCCTTCGAGGCCGCCGTTGCGGGTGGTATTCCGATCATTAAGGCAGTTCGAGAGGGTCTCGCGGCAAACCATATTGAGTGGATTGCAGGCATCATCAACGGAACCGGTAATTTCATACTCACAGAAATGCGTGACAAAGGGCGTGAGTTTACCGATGTGCTAAAAGAGGCGCAGGCCTTGGGTTATGCGGAAGCTGATCCCACCTTCGATGTGGAGGGTATAGACGCAGCCCATAAATTGACCATCCTCGGTTCCATTGCCTTTGGTATTCCTCTCCAGTTTGAAAAGACCTATACCGAAGGTATTACAAAAATTGAACCGCAGGATGTTGAGTACGCCGATCAGTTTGGCTATCGGATAAAACACCTTGGAATAACCCGTAAGACAGAGGCTGGAATAGAGATGCGGGTCCATCCGACCATGATTCCCCGGCGGCGGCTGATTGCCAATGTAGATGGGGTTATGAATGCTGTGCTGGTGAAGGGTGACGCAGTGGGTCCCACACTGTACTACGGTGCGGGTGCCGGCTCTGAACCCACGGCTTCGGCTGTTGTGGCGGACGTGGTCGATGCGGTGCGTATGCTGACGACCGATCCTGAAAACCGGGTGCCACATCTTGCATTTCAACCAGGAAAATTGGTTGATTTAGCGATCTTACCCATTGAAGAGGTGGAAACCACCTTCTATTTACGTATGCAGGTTGTGGACAAACCTGGGGTGGTTGCAAGGATTGCCAGTATTTTGGCTGAATCGCATATCAGCATAGAAGCGATTCAGCAAAAGGAACCTAATGAAGGTGATAATACTGTGCCACTAGTAATGCTGACCCAAAAAGTCATCGAAAAGCAGCTCGACAAGGCTATCGCAGAGATCGAGCAGTTGGAGACCGTGTTTGGGCAGGTGATGCGTATACGTGTGGAGCGTCTGGATGGATGACCATTGGTCTATCTATTTTCGCTACAGTAAATTGAATTATTATTGAGGTTTATATATGCCATTCCGTTCCCGCTATACAGGATTGATAGAAAGATACCGTGACAGACTGCCTGTTCATGATGATACGCGGATCATAAGTCTTGGCGAGGGCAATACTCCGCTTATACGTCTTAACAATATCCCCCGGCAGTTAGGAAAGGATGTGGATATCTACGTTAAGTACGAAGGTTTGAATCCAACAGGCTCGTTCAAGGATCGGGGTATGACCATGGCCGTAACCAAGGCCGTGGAAGAGGATAGTCAAGCCATCATTTGCGCATCCACGGGAAATACCTCAGCTGCTGCGGCTGCGTATGCAGCACGTGCTGGTATTACAGCCTTTGTACTGATACCGGATGGTAAGATAGCGATGGGCAAGCTGGCCCAGGCAATGATGTATGGCGCCATAACCATTCAAATCAAAGGCAATTTCGATGATGGTATGCAGTTGGTAAAGGATGTCGCTGACCATGCCCCTGTGACCATCGTCAACTCGATTAATCCATACCGTCTACAAGGTCAGAAGACAGCCTCTTTCGAGATTGTTGAGGAGCTGGGCCATGCTCCTGATTACCACTGTTTGCCGGTTGGGAATGCTGGGAATATAACGGCACACTGGATCGGGTACCGTGAATATAGTTGTACATCTGCAGACAATGTGACAGAGGCATGTGCCTACTGTAATGGCAAGTGTAAATTTGCTGGGGGTGCGGTTACAGGCAAACAGCCAAAGATGGTTGGATATCAGGCCTCCGGCTCGGCCCCCTTCTTACGTGGCGGTCCTGTTAAAGATCCGGAAACTATAGCTACAGCAATTCGGATTGGAAATCCGCAATCCTGGAATCAGGCATGGAAGGTCAAGGAAGAGTCGGATGGATGGTTCGATGAATGTACTGACCAAGAGATTTTGGCCGCGCAAAAGCTATTGGCTGAGCAAGAAGGCGTATTTTGTGAACCGGCATCAGCCGCCTCTCTGGCTGGTGCCATGCGTGATGTTGGTTCTGGGCAAATACCGGAAGGATCAAGTATCGTGTGTACTTTGACAGGAAACGGATTGAAAGATCCCGACACGGCTATTCAGCAATCGGCTTCACCTGTACTCACAATAGATGCAAAACTTGATGAAGTTAAACGGGCCATTTTCAACAACATGGAAGAGAGTTGAATGTGATTAGTAACGAATGCAGTATGCCTTTGTAGTGCTCTGTGGTAGATATAATAACCATACACCTCCTATTACCGGAACTGCTTTGGCCAGTTGATAACGACAGTATAGAGAAAACAAATGTCAGACCCAGGTTCATTGAAAAGCTGTTGTCTAGAGCAAGCAAACAGCATACTGAAGGTTTGGGCTTAGAAGAGACGCT
The DNA here is from genome assembly GCF_963455295.1 of Candidatus Thiodiazotropha sp. CDECU1. NCBI lineage: Bacteria > Pseudomonadati > Pseudomonadota > Gammaproteobacteria > Chromatiales > Sedimenticolaceae > Candidatus Thiodiazotropha > Candidatus Thiodiazotropha sp. CDECU1. The sequence goes on along the minus strand of NZ_OY734020.1, from coordinate 3,431,770 downwards.
ATTTCGTCTATTTGATGTTTCTTTACACAATTCCTTCGATCTACCCACTGCTGCTGTAACCTATCTGGGCGATGGCGGAGATCCAGCAGAATATTGTTGGGCCGTGGCTTCTCCAGTCCAATTTATAGCAGACAGAGACAGGTTGTTAATGGTCGGCTCAGAACATTTGAATATACAATATTCAGAAGCTGAAGTCCTGATAAAGCTATTTAATAGGCACTTTGAAGAAGATGGTTTAACGCTTGTATATGGACGCTCAGGTATTTGGTATTTAAGAATATCTGAATGCCCAGAGGTTAGAACTTGTAGTCAAGAGTCGGTTGTTGGTCATTTTCTCGATGACTACCTGCCGCAAGGTGCAGATGAACAGAAATTACTGAGTCTTCTCAACGAAACTCAAATGCTTTTCCATCAAAGCGATGTAAACCAAGAAAGAACAGTTGCCGGGAAGGAAACTATAAGTGGTTTATGGCTTTCTGGTTTTGGTAGGTTGCCTAAGGTTGATGCTCGTGCTGTTCCGATATATTCCTCCCTACCGATAACCAGGGGATTGTCTAACCTGATGACTGCCACGCATTATGAGTTAAGTGCAGATATTAACGATATAGACCTTCAGCATGAAGAAGTATTTATAATTAATTCGGAGTTTATGGAGACAAAAAAAGCGCTTGATTTGCCCGGGTGGAGGGCGGCATTGATGCGTTTAGATAGCAATCTTGCATCACTAATGGTGGACAATAGGAAGAACATAGAATTAGTTATATATAATTGTATGGGGGAGAGGTACCATATAAACAAGAAAAGACTGAGTTACGCGTTTTGGAAAATATCCAAAAACATTAATTCATTTAAATAAATTGCATTAATTTATCAGCTTTTAAATATTCGGTATTCGTTTAAATGATTTAATATCTGTCTGCATGAGTCGAGGCGATATTTTTTTGGTTTAGAAATCAAATAGCATTTATTTTGAGGTGCTTTACTGGTGACTGATAATAATACGTTTATTAAATCTAAAAACATGCAGATCCCTCCTGTCATAGTAGGTTTTGCAGGCGTTATGCGTTTGGATGGACAGTCTCATGACCTCAAAAAAGAACTGGACTTAATTGATAGCCAATTTGCTAGATCCGAATCTACATCGAAGACAGTCTGGTTAGGTGAGAACGTTGCTGCACTGTCATATCAAAATACACAGGAAAGCAAAACTGATTCTGATGTTAAAGAGTATACAATTCCAGTTTTGGATGGCCTTCAAGGTGTGTTGCATGGATCACTCTTCGAACAAGAACAAAGTCATGATCATATAAAGTCCAGTTTGCGGTTATTGGAAATATACAGGCAAAATGATGTCTCAAAATTTCAAACAATCAATGGCGCATGGGCTGGTTTTATTTTTGACAGCAAAACAAAGACCATATCGTTTATTAGAGACAGGATAGGTATTCAGACACTCAATGTTATAAAGCATGGTGAGAGTGTTTATTTTGCCACTGACTTACGTTTATTAAGAAATTCTGTTGCACTAAATGCCGACAGTCAATCCATAGCTGAATTATGTCACTATCTATATGTGCCCGCACCATTAACAATCTACAAGAACTGCACCGCAGTACTTCCAGGGCATATCCTGCAAATAGATAGTCAATTTAAACAGAAAAAATACTCTAAAGATCGATTTGTCATAGGTAATTCACTTAATGACGATAATCGAATTAATGAAGCTATAGAAAAACAGCTACCAAACTTTGAGAATCATTTAATCAAAGCAGTCACGGACTGTCTACCTGAACAGGGTAGGATTGCGCTAACACTAAGTGGTGGAAAGGACTCGTCAGCTCTTGCTATCGCTCTAAGTAAAATTTGTCCGGATAGAGTAGTTGCATTAACAATAGGACAATCGGAAAAACGGAGTGATGAAACAAAAGATGCGAGAAAAGTGTGCAAGGCATTAGGGTTGCAGCACATAAGTTATTACCCAACAGATGATGAGATTGAAGAGGGGTTTTACAAATTCACGGCCCTGTCTGATCAGCCTATTGGTGATCCGGCTACATTGCCATATTTTCTCGGCATGACAAAATTACCCGATGACTGCAATTTGATTTTAGATGGGACTGGAAATGATTATTACTTTGGTGTTTCAAGCGTTCCACGCGGTATTTGGAAATATCAAAAGCGTATAGATATAGAGGATCACGTACCTAAGTATCTATGGCGTACAGTTCTAGGCGCAATGAAGTTGACGACTTCAAATATGCGAAATCTAGCAAAAAACTGGGATATGCCAATAGAAGAGGCGTTCGTTGCATGGCAGGGATGGAGTAGTAAGGAATTAGAGGACCTCCTGGATAGGGAAGTATCTTTTGAACATACCTATTTATGGAATGTGATGGGTCGTCGAAAGTCAATGACTCGCATAGAGTTGGAAACAGAGGTCATTTGCGGTGTCTGGGAACCACATACCGCCTATAGGAAAGCGCATTATTTAGCTCATGCTCTGGGAAAGGGAATAAGATTTCCTTTTACAGACAACAGGCTTGCTGAATATATAAATGACTTGCCTGAAGAGCTAAAACTTAAAAATAATGTAAACAAGCAAATACTGCGAGCCTATCTCAAAGCTAATCTGCCTGAAGAGATTGTGAATAAAAAGAAAATGGGATTTGTGTTTAATATCAATCGAATCCTAGAGGATTCTAGTTATAAGTGGATTGATTATTTGGTTAATTATAAAGAGGAACTATTCTCTAACAATGCAAAATCGATAATTGATAAACTGTTGAAGGATTATCGTGACAATCCAAATGATCCATCAAATCAGCACAGGCTCTATGCGCTTATGTTATTAGCTTTTGTATTGGCATCAAAGGATAAAATCCAGTTGGAATATTGATCTTAGTAATATTCAAGCATAGATATAATATTATCGGGTTGGCTTAATCTAACTTATCAATTTGACTACCTTAATAATGGTACATATCTTTGGAGCAGGGACCATAACAGTTCTTTTTCATCCTTCTTTAAACAAATTATAAATATGGAAATAATGTACACAGGCATAATCGCCGCCAATTGCAGGAAAAAAGTAAATAATGATTCTGCTGCATGATAATTTGTAATATAGAGACCTGCCAGCGCAAAAGGCAGACCTGCAATTAGTGGTTTGGTGTAAACGTCGATAATGTATCTGTAACCATCAAATTGGATGTGTTTTCTGACTAAAATTGGAAGGGTTATAACCATGAATATAATCTGTGGAATTGCCGTACCTAGTGCAACCCCGAATATACCAATATAGTTGACTAATATAATGCTCAACAATAAATTACATATTGCTTCAAGTACTCTTAGATAGGCAACGGTTTTGTGCTTGCTAATACCATATAGAATAATGTTGATAGTATTATGCGGAACAGCAAGTAACGTACTCACAGCTAAGATATAGAGTACTATTGGTGATGACTCAGTGTATTCAAGCCCCATCCATACCCTAATAAAATCTTCACCCAATGATAAGTAGACGATGCACACAGGTAATGCGATCAGCATAGTCAACCTGCTTGCATTTAAAACAAGTTGACCGACACCTGACATGTCGTTCTTTGATTCGAGTTCACTGGCAACAGGGTTCAGGACGCTGTTGCTCATTAATATCAACTTCCGAAGATAAATTATCAGGTTTCCAGCTATTGCGTAGAAAGTGACAGCTGGTGCTGATAAAAAGATACCGATTACTAAGGCGTCGGTACTGAAAATTGCCTTCTCACCTAGATTGTTTATCAAAACAAAGACACTGTAATTGTAAAGCTTCTTAAATATTGGGAATCTTTCTTTAAATGGCTTGTGTATATACTTGAAAGGTACGTTATGTTTTTTAAGTAATCTGTGCGCAAAAATATAAATAAATATACTTACACCAAGACTGATTATCAGTTGTATTGAAGCAAGGGCAACTAGTCCATATCCATTACCCAGGAAATAGAGAATAAGTCCTAATCTTATGAAAGCGGCAAATATACCTATAATGTTGTAAACATCGTAACGCTGTAACCCCATTAGAATGCCCATGTAAACATTAAAAATGAGGAACTGCATTATAGTTATACCGCTTAATACAACGGCAATACGAATATCTGTAAGATCACCAGCAGGACTTGAAAATATATAGGGAAATATAAAGGAAAAAAGAATAGCTATAAATAAGCTTAGGACGCCTATACCGCCATATAAGAGTATACCGGTACTTAATATCTCATTTAATTCTCTATTATCATCTTTGGCTTCAAGTTTAGAAACATATCTAATAATTGATTCACGTATACCAAAATCCATAAGGTACAGATATCCGGTAAACTGCATCAGGATTACCCAGATGCCATAGTAAGTATTACCAAGACTGTGAACTATGAAAGGCGCCAAAAAGAAAGAAATTAATACATTAACAGCAAAATTCATCCAGTTGGAAAATATGTTCTTGAATATTTTCTTTTTATTCAACATCTTTATTCAAATCTAGGTCAGAAAAATAAGAAGTTATAGCGATTGTTTCAAATCAAAAACTACACACAGTCAAGTGAATCGTCTGGGTTACTCTAAATAGCGACAGCAAATCAGGAATGTACTTTGGGTGTACAAGTTAGCCAACAATTCTACAATCATTTTAGGAACATTACGATGCTTACAACTAGGGCCTGTTAACAGGCCCTAAATGGCTTTATAGCAATAAACAATGTAGTTGAAAAATTTAAGGATTGATCCGGATATAAATATAACTGCCATTATCTGAGTTTAAATTTTAAAACCCTCTGCTCATAGGAATTAAATTAAAGTCATATGAAGAGCCCAATATTGAAAGGAGTAAGTCTAAAAACGAAAAAATTGTCGTATAAATATACAATGGTAGACTGTTACTGCTTATGAGTAACTGTTGCATTTGAATGGCATATGATTCACTAAAAGAACTGGATGGCGGTAGGTCGCATCTGAAAACAGTGTTGTTATTAACCACAATGTCCAACAGGGTAGAAAACTGGAACGGTAAAGATCTGTATAATCAAGTGTGATCGACATTTACTCAAAAAAGATATAAATATAACATATGTACCAATTAAAAAAATTAATGGATATGTGAGAATTTGTTTCGATTAGCAGGGATTGTGAATTATCCACACATTTTTTATATCTAAATTCATCCACAACAATTCACTATAATTTCACACATATATTCTTACTGTGTCACCTGAGTATCTGTACTATTGGTGTGGAAGGTAAAATTTTCTGGATTAATAGTTGTCTCATGATCGGTCGGGCACAGCCAGCAGATAGGGTCTTAGATGCCATGCATGCACAGAGAGGGGAGTGACAATCGGCGATATGCATAGGTAACACTCTGAATGAGCAGGCAAATTCACGAAAAGTCCAAGAAATGTTAAGCACACAATCGTGATTGGTCTCTTGAAATACCTCCCACATCTGGGATGAGAGCGGTAAAATATAAATATGTGAACTGCTACATCAACATTTGCGAACTAACACTCAAAGAAAATCGTGTTGCATGCCGATAATGGCTATGAATAGAAACTAAACCCATGCTGAAATTTACAACAATATGGAAATTTCTAATTAGTATAGTAAATTCAGCGAGTTATGAGAGTTCATCATGAAGAAATTAATATTATTTGCAACATTATTGCTAGCGTTTTCTCTGGTACAGGCTAAAACCCTTTACGTAGATGCAAGTACAGGTAGTGATTCCACCACCTATGACGCTAACAGCAGCTCACAACCATGGGCGAGTCTAGGCCGTGCCGTGTGGGGGAGCACATCAAGGACCAGTCCGAACTCTCAACAGGCGGCGCGTGCAGCGGATGTCGTTATAGTACGAGCTGGCACATACACTACCAACCAAGGTATCGGTAGTAGATACATCCCCATCTATAATCCTGTAAATTCAGGATCCGCGGGTAGCCCAATTACATTTCGCGCAGAAGGCAATGTGATCCTGGCTTCTCCCACCAGTTCAGCCGGTGAACCGATTGTCGGTGCATATGATAATAGTCACATTGTTTGGGATGGCTTTATTCTGGATGAGAGAAATATCAATACAACTCCAGATACAGGACCTGTAGTGATATGGACTTCCGATAACATAACAATTCAAAACTTCACTATTCGAAGTGTCACGGCCGGTTGGCATGACAATCATAATGCTATCAGGGTTGAGAGCTCTCGAGACTCATTAGTAAGGAATAACACTATTTATGGGAATAGAAACGCTGACGGTAATACTAACGGCAGCGCGATTATGACTTACACATCAAGTAATATCACTTTTGAGTATAATGATATTTCTGAATCAAATGGTGGCATTTTTATCAAGGGTCACAATATCGGACCTTTCACAATCAGAAACAACTACATCCACGATATAGACGTAGCAGCCGTCACTTTTGGTACAGTCGGAAGTGCTGGTGTGCTTGCCTACCAAAATATTATCCGTGACAGCTTTATCGGTTATCAGTTCGTTGGCTATGATTCCAGTAATCCGGCAAACATAGATGTTGTGAACAACACTATCTATAACTGTGTCAGCGGATTTGCATTGATGCCTGGAACCAGTGGTTATAGAGATATTGTTATTGCAAACAATCTGGTAGTTGGCGGTACTAGGGCTATTCAGGCTGAAGATATTTCAAACATTCCTGGAACTACCTTCAGGTATAACATGTATTACAATAATGGTTCTCAAGCGAGAGTCTACTATCAGAACTATTCATCATCTGGTTGGCAAAGCAGCTTCAATCAGGATGTCACTGGATCACAATTCACAAATCCACAGTTGAGTGATGTGTCTGCAAACAATTTAACGCTCTCATCCAACTCCCCAGCTTTAAACGCGGGCGTGGATATGTTGAATTTACTATCGAGTGGTACTAACGCATCGATAAATATAGGTGCCCGTGTTTCCTCAAATGATGTCATTGGCGCTAGTGGTGCGGCTCCGGATACACAGCCAACGGTAGCAAATTCGCCACCGAGTTCCCCATTTTTGTACTAAACGTACAGCTTATTCATTGAGTAGATAAAAGCACTACCCGCGAGAGCGGGTAGTGCTTTTTTTATTATTAACTTCCCTGACAGTTGAAGTTTTTATAGACCCGGGTGTTGTTGAATGGCCTCGTTTAACTCAGCTTTTAAGTCTTGCGGGCTTTCTTGCAGAATGAATAAACGTTTCCATATTCCATAATTAATCCAGTTCCAATAGATCATGGCTCGTCTTTCGTCTGAACCCTGAAAAGTTCTTACCAGTTCAATATCAACAACAGGTTCAATGAGTTTTAACAGAGGCTCGCTAAGGCCCCCTTTATTGGCCCAAAGAGATGATCTAACACCAAAGCCAAGCTTGGGTCTATTGAGTATAAATTCTGGGACACCTAGCTTGGAGCCAAGGTGGAACATAAGCCTTTTAGGCTCAGTCAATTTCTCCTCCCAGCTTATACTGTTGGCTGTTTTTATAATATTTTCTGGATTGAATGAGTAATATACGTTGCGGCCTGTATCAATAGCCATTTGTGACCAGATATCTTGAGTTACAGCCACATCTGAAAGAAAATCCAGGGTTGAAAATGCATCAAGAACAGAGTTCGGTTTTATATTATTAATGGTTGTAAGTCTGCTTTGAAAAATATCTGATTGATCGACATTGAATTCATTCATAACCCAGTCCATATCACCAAATATTCCAAGCATCCAGATGGCATGGTTAAGATTGCTGTAATCAGAATTCCATTTGCGTTTGGACCATGTGTGAAACCTGGCAAATGTAAAGGAATTTTCAGAGATTAATTTGGAAGCGATTAAAAGAAGAGGTGAGAGGTAGGGTTTGATCATATATTTATAATGTTGGTAATTAAACATGACATTTAAACCAACTAGACCATCTGCGCCTTGCCCGCAAAGGATAATTTTATCTTTTTCACTCAGGGAGTTTTTGAATAGTAATGAAAGCAAGATCGATTGCAGATGAACTACAGGCATCTCAGCCTGGCTGATTGAATCTACTAAACCATTGAGGAATTGAGTATTGGTGAATTTGTGGTAGACATGCTTGGATCCTAATGCCTCTGCGGCGGTGGTTGCATATAATAATTCACCATTTTCCTCCTCGATTTCGAAAGGATATCCAGTTGAATGTGAGTTATTAAGAGTTAATATGTCTTTAGCAGATTTGAATATTACAGATGAGTCCATTCCACCGCTCAATAGGCAGGAGACATTATCCTTTAAAGGTAATAAGTCTTGAGTATTGCTTGTGAAATTTTCGACAAGTAAATCAGAAGCGCTATTGAATGATAAGTCGTCTTTTTTATCAAAGGCGCGGGTCCAGATTAGATTTTTTGTTTCTACTTTCGTTGAACCAACTGTAAAGACAAATTGACTATCCAAAGGCAGGGACAAAATATTCTTGTACAAGGTACTTGGTGGAGTAACATACCTGAAAACAAAATACTCCGGTAAGACCTTAGTATTGATATCTGTCTTGATACTTAGTTTATGAAAAAGTCTTATATTGGAAGATATTATAAGGGCGTCTGAGTTATCATATATATAAACAGGGCAGCTGAGCATGAAATTCTTTATAGAATAGCCTGACTGATCCTGTTTGTTGAATACAAATATATCACAAGAATAAATCGAAGATTTTATTAAGGTTACTTTGTTATTTTTCTCTTCTATTTCATAATCTCTCTTTGAGTAATAGATGTGGCAATCCAGATTATCATTTATTGAAAAGCTGTAATGCTTTAATTCCGGAATGCTTTTTTCGTTGAGAGTCTTTGAACCGGTGATGGATATTAAAAACACTTCTACTCCCCTTGTTGAGTATTTTTTGTAATTAAATATACTATCTTTGATACGGTTGTGTAAGTTGTTTTGCGTTCTTGATATGAAACTTGAGTCAAGCTGTGAATATAATAGAACATTTAAAAAGTAAGGGCACGAATGGCTGTGTCAACGGTAAAAACACCATTATTAATACATGTTAATATATATAATGCACAGTAGCTCAAGATTCACAGGAATTAGCCAAAATTTTACCAGATTATCTTATTAGGCATTGACCTAAATACTGAGTGTGGTCCAATAAATTGGAATGGTTGTGGCCAGACTTCATTTGACATGAGCTTGGTCTGCCCTGGGTAAATGTTAGAGTAATCTACTTGCTATTTATTATTTATTGCCTAAGTGAAGTAAAAAATGACTAAGAAGAAAAATATCATGTATTGCGAAGGTAATACTGATGGTACTGTTGGTGGATCATTTTACAGTTTATTATTTTTGACGAAGGGTCTGGATAAATCAAAATATAATCCCATTGTTGTTTTCCATAATCACCATTCTCTGATACCTGAATACGAAAAAGCAGGAGTAAAAACGCTAATTCTACTCCAGTTTAAACCGAAGGCGTTGCACATAGACAATGATTATTTAAAATTATTTAACTCAATTGCTAGAGTAATACAAAAAATAATTAATTTAATTGGCTTTCTTGTTGTGTCGAGTTTTAAACTAAAAAAATTATTAAATGAATATGAAATAGATCTGGTTCATTTAAATAATTCAATTCTTAGAAATAACAATTGGATCATCGCTGCATATTTGGCGAATATACCCTGCATTACACATGAGCGTGGGATTAATAATTATTATCCGCGCATTCCGAAATATTTATCAACCAAATTAAATGCAATTATCAGTATTTCTAATTCAGTTACTGAAACATTAGTTAGCAACGGGATTCAAAAAAGCAAAATAGTGACGATACATAATGGAATTGATCCTTACGAGGTCATTTCAAAGGTATCCGATGAAGATATCCTAGAGAAGTTGGGCTTAAATAAGGTCAAAAATTTAATAGGTATTATAGGGAATATAAGAGAGTGGAAAGGGCAAATCGTCGCTGTCAGGGCTATGCGAAAAATTGTTGAAATCTATCCCGAAACTGTTTGTCTTCTGATAGGTGATACAGCTAAAGAAGATGGCTATTATGAAGATCAGTTACATTCACTTATTAAGGAACTGGGATTGGAATCAAATATTATTTTTACAGGATATGTAAAAAATGTTCCTGATTATCTAAATATTCTACAAATAGTACTTCATACATCGATTGATCCTGAGCCTTTTGGACGTGTATTAATAGAGGCTATGTCTCTGTCAAAGCCGTTGATTGCTGCGAATGATGGGGCAATACCAGAAATTATTGAAAATGGAAAGTCGGGTCTGACATTCACTCCAGGCGATCATGATCATCTCGCTGAACTCGTCATACAATTAATAAAAGATAAGCAATATGCGGATAGTCTTGGAAAAGGGGGGTACGATAGGCTTGTCGATAATTTTCATATAAAAGTTAATGTTGATAAGACACAATTACTATATGATAAGATACTGTCACATGAATCAGGCTAACAAATCTAATTGGCATGACACTTTCTTGTGTTAATTCACTCATTAATTTCTTGCAAATGATGCAAAGCACTTGGATGGTTGGTGACAGATGTTAGTAAATGCGATGACGGTTGACGTAGAAGATTACTATCAGGTATCTGCTTTTTCGAAAAATGTCGATAAATCTGAGTGGGAAAAATACCCTTCCAGGGTTAATTCAAATACAAATAGGTTACTGGACCTGTTTGACGAAAAAAATATCAAAGCTACATTTTTTGTCTTGGGGTGGGTTGCTGAAAGAGAGCCGAAATTAATTAAGCATATTTCAGATCTTGGACACGAAATAGCGTGCCATGGATATAAACACGACTTAATCTATAATCAAACAAAACAGGTATTTACAGAAGAAACAATAAAATCGAAGTTGATCCTCGAGGATATAATTGGTAAGCCGGTGAATGGTTACAGGGCGGCAAGTTATTCTATTACATCAAAATCAATTTGGGCGATGGATGTACTATGTGAGGCCGGCTTTACATATGATTCGAGTATTTTTCCAATAGTTCATGACCGTTATGGCATACCCAATGCCAAAACAATTCCGCACAATTTCCGTACCGACTCAGGTAATGAAATCGTAGAATTTCCACTATCAACTATCGGTTTCGGTAATAAAAGGTTACCAATCAGTGGTGGTGGTTATTTCCGGTTGTTTCCGTATTGGTTGACACAACAAGGTTTGAAGAAAGTTAATAATAAGAATATCCCGTTTATCTTTTATATGCATCCTTGGGAAATAGATATTGATCAGCCAAGAATTAAGTCATCGATGTTATCTGAATTCAGGCACTATCAAAATATTGATAAATTTGAATCTAGACTCAATCGTCTGATTGGACAATTCGAATTCAGCACAGTAAAAGATGTTCTTAATAATAGTGGGTTGCTGAATCTGGACTGACTGATTGACTAATTAGAAAATGTTTAGGTTTATCGCAAGAGTCATATCTTCATTAAATAGAAGAATGTCGCATATTATTGTATTAATTAGTGCAAAGAAGAATAGTCGAGAAGCAGTCAAAAACAGACAAGGAAATAATATACTTATACTATGCTATGGTAATATTTATCGTAGCCCTCTAGCGGAATATTTAATGAAAAAAAATTGTTCTGGAGGTAAGTATTTTATTAAATCAGCAGGATTTCACACCAACACTGATCGGGAATGCGAGCCTGGATATTTAAAGATCCTCAATCAATCTGGCCATGATTTAACCAATCACAGGTCAAAACTTATTAATAAATCAGATATATTATGGGCAGATATAATTGTAATAATGGATAGATATAATTGGGATTTACTCAATAAAATGGATAGAGACTGTGGAAAAAAGACAGTATGGATCGGTGCTTTTTCAAATAATAATAGTGTTGAAATAATGGATCCATATAATAAGGGGCAAATATTTACAAATAAAGTAGTGGCTGAGATTGAAAATTGTGTAATAGATATCTGTAAAGTACTATCTCAACCAAGATAATGACTTGATTATAATGTGTGGAGTTACGTTGTAATTATTTTGATAGAATTCACGCATCAATTATTAATAGTGACAGGCCGAAAATGGAAGAAACCCCAACATTCTTAACAATAAATAGTGAAAAAATATTTTCAATATTTCATGTTCCCGATAAAAAAGATGTCAGGGGAGCGTTTGTTTTTATACATCCGTTTGCGGAAGAAAAGTTGTGGAGCCATAGAGTTTATGTCAGTTTTGCCCGTGAACTTTCAAATATGGGATATATCGTCGTTAGGTTCGATTTCAGAGGGCATGGCGATAGTGATGGGGAATTTGTAGACTCATCGATAGAAAATAACATTGCTGACATCTCTGCTGTCATCAGAGAGATAAAAGATAAATATCAAATAGAACATGTTGGTTTGTTTGGTCTAAGGTTGGGAGCCACGCTAGCTGCAATTTATGCAGACTCGTATAATGATATATCAAATCTGATTCTCTGGGATCCAGTCATAAGCGGTGAAAGGTATATGCAAGAATTACTTAGAAGTAATCTAGCTGCACAAATGGCTTTAAAAGGAAAAGTAGAAGTAACTAGAGAAGACCTGGTTAATCAAATGCAATCAGGAACACCTATCAATATCGAGGGATATTTACTGACATATGACTACTACAAGCAGATATCGGAGTTGAATTTACTTGAGGTTGATTATAGAAAAACTATAAGCTGTCTGATTAATCAAATAGTTAGGAACCCAAAGCAACCAATAAATAAAACCTACTCAGAAATTATCAGTAAATTTGCTGAAGATTCACAATTAATCAAGTCTCATGAGGAGCAATTTTGGAAGGAAATAAAGACGTTCTACCAAAACGCAGAGAATCTTAGCTCATCAACAGTAAACTGGTTGCAGGCATTAAAATGATAGCTACTCCTGTTACTTTCAATAATAGAAATGGATTGAAATTATTCGGAATACTCGAAACACCGTCTACTAACGCAAATAATGTTGCCGTTTTATTACTCTCACCCGGCATAAAGATGCGTGTTGGCCCACATCGATTATATAATAAATTATCGAAAATACTGGTTAGTAGTGGCTTTACTGTCTTAAGATTCGACTTTTATGGCTTGGGAGATTCCGAAGGGACATTGAATCAAAGTGCTCTCGTTGATGTATATAATAGTATCCAGAATGGGCGCTATATTGAAGATACGATAGACGCAATGGATTGGCTAAGTGACAAATATAATATAGGAAAATTTATATTAGGTGGTCTTTGTGGTGGTGCCATAACAGGTATGTTGGTTGGCAGTACTGACGAGAGAGTAAAAGGATTGATCGCGCTTGGATTAATTAATGTGTTTGAGGGGGGGGAAGGTAATTTCTCTAAATTTGTCACAGAAGGTCAGCTAGATGATCTAAAACAAGGATATATGAGCAAACTCACCGACCTTGATTCATGGAAGAGAATAATTACATTTAAAAGTGATTTTAGGACTATATTTAAGATCTTATTAAAACCAATTAGAGTTATTTCTGTAAAAATTAAAAATATATATAAAAACAAATCAAATAAACAAATAGAATTTATACAAGATGCTTCGAGTAACGTTAATCCCAAATTCGCACCAACCTTTTTCTCCATGTTACAGCAATCGAAGAAGATGCTTTTAATCTACAGTGGTGGAGATAGGTTACTGTGGGAATTTAAGGAAAAATTTGAGGATGTATATAAGTCTCATTTAACAGAGTACAGTCACATATACCAATTGCATACAATACCGGATGCCAACCACATTCTCTCTTTATCAAATTGGGAAGAGTCAATGCATAAATATGTCAGAGAATGGTTGGAAATAAATTATAAATAATGACTGTAAGATAAAAAGAGCTGTTCCTCATAATATTTAGAATAGTTTGTATTGAAACTCACTATCCTAAATACAATTAAATATTCAAATTATCGAGTTGTCCTTGGTAGTAGTAGAAACTCCCATGAAAAAAATCTTTAAGGATGCGTCGAGTATTTTCGATATCTGTTTTAAATTGGGAGGAAATAATAAAAACTGATTCATCTTTTCTTCCGGTCAGGATATTGATTATACCCAATAATTTTGCTCTATGATTATCATGCGTCACCTTTCCACCTATATAGTACCAATGCCAAATTAATCGTTTCTGCATGTATTGATTAACGACAAGAGTCTCTTTTACTTTATAAGTATCACCGGATTCTAAAACAATTTCGGTAGTATTCGTTTTTTCTATTTTCCAAATACCAGTCTCATATGGAAGATTTAAATCATTGATTAGCTCTTTACCCTGCCTCTGGTTAAGAAAAGTGGATAAAAAGAGGTCCACCTGATCATGCTCATATGAATAACTCGTAAGTATTTCGTAATCTGAGGGTTGCCAGGTTGGTTTCCATTTTTTAGTTGCTGTTATTTGATTCCAGCCATCTAATTGTGACTCTAACTTAATATCTTTGATATTTGTATTTGAAGTGGAACTGTTCGATAAAGAGATAATTGGTCCGATACTGATAAGTGCAATAAGTATTATAGGTAAGATAGAAGTCACTACATGATTGGTTTTTTGGGGTTTCGGTGATATAGGATGAGATGTAGTTACTCTCGTTTCTACAGATAAGCGATTATCGATTCGTCCTAAAAATACTAGATAGGCTAAAAAAAAGATCCCGAATACGAGCCACCCAAGCCAAATGTGATCTTCAAGCAGAGAGTGAGTCATATTAGTATAATGACCCGAAAGGACTACTATATAAATACGTATTACATTAGAGATAAAAGCAACAATTGAAGCAATAATAATACATATTATAGATATTTTAAGTGTATATTTTGAAAAAAATACATAGAGAATTGTTGTAGTAATAGCTGCTATTTGATATCGAAGGCCACTGCAAGTATCGCCAATCTCAAATATACCCTCGGGGATATGGATATAGAAACTCTCCTGAAAAGAAGTATAGCCTGTTAATTTGAGTAGATGATCAACGATTATTGCAGTCGGAAGTTGAAGTGGTGCCGAGAAAATAGACCACAAGGGGACTGAGCTTAGTAAAATTAATATCGTGAAGGAAAGACGAAGAGTTTGTCTAATACCGAACAAACTATAAATATAAAAACATAAAATTAGTATAAATAGAATTTGCGATGAAATCTGAATGTGTATGGATTCAGAAATAAACCACAGTATGGATAACGATATTAATAGCAGTGCCGAGAATGGTCTGAATTTAATTGAGAAATTATCTCTGGTAGATTTCCACTCATTGTAAAAAAGGAACAGGGATATGGGCAGTAATAGTAAACCGTGAGTATAAAGGCTGTTTTCTGCCGTCCAATTATTATAAATACTGACAGCTGTTTTATTATAAAATACAAATATTATAGCTATTCCAAAAAATAGTGAAATATCACTAATAGTAAACTTGAGAGATGCCGGTTTATGCATTTTTTATTAAGTTTAAAGCGTTGTGAAATATTTACTATTTTTATATAGCATCCAAAATTATAATCATTCTAAAACTTTTTCGTGTTCTGATCCAGGTGAAGTAAAATCCTGATTAAATTGTATGGAAATATGCTACGCGTAGACAAATCAATTTAGGTCTTTTTAGAGATATGGGATTCACGACTATTTAATACTATTTACAGATAAAAGACACATTGATTGGTTAAAAAAGTACTTATAAATAATAGCCGAATAAATGAAATTATGCGATTATATAGAAGCTTATACGGTAATTTTGTAATTTATTTAAATCTCTAAAATGATATTGATATGAAAATTGATCACATATGTATAGCTGTCAGATCTATTGAAAGGGCCATACCGAGGTTTGTGGAAATATTTGGGTATAAACAGAAGACCGAGAAAATTACAAATACACGCCAAAAAGTAAATGTAGTTTTTTTAGAGAAGCAGGAATCTCTGGACATTAAACTGATTGAACCATCTGATTCTGAATCACCTCTTATTCAGAGTTTAAAAAAAGGGGAGGGCCTTCATCATATATGCTTCAAAACAGAGAATGGCGTAACTGAGGAACTGGAAAATTTGAGGATGAAAGGTCTTAGAGTGCTGTCTGAGGCAGACAAGGGAGAGGCATTCGAAGATGAGCTGATAGCATTTATTTATGCTGGTTATGGGCTTAATATAGAATTGATCGATACAGATAAAAGAAGAGGAGTTATTAATAATTAAATAAGAACTATTATGATAAGAATTAAAAATAATTACTAATATGTAAATTACACCGGCATGAGAAATTAATATTTAAGTAATCCAATGAATGATTCTTCTGATATGATCAATGCCAATTTTAGTACTGCTGCTCTAAAACATCACTCAACGCGGATTCTGTAACAAAATGACAATCCTGTTTTGGTTAATGCTTTTCTTTATCCTTTATGCCTATTTTCTTTATCCACTTTTGCTGGTCTTTATCGGTAAAAATAGACAAAAATTAACTTACAAAACAGTTGGAGATGAAGAATTACCAAGTGTTGCAATATTGTTACCTGTTCATAATGAAGCAAATGTTATTCAAGCAAAATTAGAAAATATAGAGCTTCTCAACTACCCGACTGAGTTACTTAATGTGGTAATCGTGTCAGACGGATCAACAGATAATACAATAGAAATAGTTGAAAATTACAAGAGTAGATTAAATATCAAAGTAGTAGAGGTCGAGCAACAAAAAGGAAAGGCTAATGCGTTAAATCAAGGATTGAAAGAGGTGAGTTCATCCATTGTGATATTTACTGACGCATCTATTATGCTAGATAAACAATCCATCAAGAATATTGTCATGCCATTCACGGTAGATAACATTGGTTGTGTGTCCGGAGAAGATCATATACCTGCAAATCAAGGAGGTGAGGGGCTTTATGGGAAGTATGAGTTGTTTTTGCGTAATAAAGAATCAGCAATTGATTCCATTGTAGGGGCCAGCGGTTCCTTTTATGCGCAGAGAACTTCACTGGTAAAGTCTTTCAAGGAGGGTTTAGCGCCTGATTTTCTTTCTGTTCTATATACTGTTGAAGCTGGGTTCAGAGCAATTACAGAACCGAAAGCCATTGGAATAATGAGTGCGTCAAAAAGTACAAGCAATGAATATAATAGGAAAGTAAGAACAATATTACGAGGAATGACTGCGTTATTTTCAAAACTAAACTTATTAAACCCAATCAGATATGGATGGTTTTCGATATTTTTGTTATCGCATAAAATAATGAGATGGTTAGTTCCATTTTTTTTGATCATGCTGTTTTTAATTAATATATATTTATTGGATTACGATCTATATAGAATTATATTTGGATGCCAGATAGCATTTTATATATTGGCTGTGGGCGCAATCCATGAAAATAGCATCTTACACAATAAATCTGTTGGTAAAATTCCTCTCTTTTTTACAATGGTTAACCTGGCAATCCTTAAAGCTTGGGTTCTTTACTTGTTCGGTAAACGGCAAGAAGTATGGAGGCCAACGAAGCGTGAACATAGATTATGAGGCAATATTTTAGTGCCAAGATAATTGTTATTAATTTTGTAGCAGTGGCAAAGATACTATTTTATAAAAACTGTAATTTATATTATTAAAATGCAACAAAAAGTAATTCAGGTACTAGATTTACGTGATTCACCTTGGGTGGATGGCCCTGGTAGGACGATTCTACAGTGCGCTGATATGATGGATGAGGAAAAATGCAAAATAGTTATAGGAGGTTTCTCAGGTGATAGCCATAATGATCATGCCTATATCAAAAAAGCTAAGCAGTTATCACTAGATATAGTGACGATTGAGGAAAAAAGATCTTTCGATTTGGGTGTTATAAAAAAGATAAAACAAACTGTTGAGGAAAAATCCATAGATATTATTCATACCCATGATTTTCGTTCTAATATATATGGGCTTGTATGCGCTAAGAGTCTAGGGTTGCCGCTTGTTTCAACCTGTCATGGTTGGATTTCTAATAATCTAAAAGGTCAAATTTATACAAAAATAGATCGCTATTTATTGCGCTACCACGATAAGATAATAACTGTATCAGAGCTTATGAAAAAACAGCTGGTTCAAGGCGGAATTGACCCTAATATAATTAAAGTAATTAACAATGCACTAGTAATAGAAGATTATATAATTGATAAAGAAAATAGGCGATTTAGAGATGAATTCAAAATCCCGCATGATAAAATCGTTGTAGCCAATATTGGTAGATTAAGTATCGAAAAGGGACAGGAAAATTATTTAAAAGCAGCAAAATATATATGCGAAACAAATAGTGATTTTGTTTTTTTAATTATTGGAATAGGTCCAGAGTATGAAAAATTAGTCAACATGGCAAAAGAATTACAAATATCAGATAAAGTAATTTTTACTGGTTACAGAGAGGATATGGTTAATATCTATAATGGTGTGGATTTGGTTGTTCAAAGCTCAAGTACAGAAGGTATGCCAAATGTAATTCTGGAGTCATTGTTGATGGAAATACCGGTAATAGCAACAGATGTGGGCGGGACCTCTCAAATAGTCGATCACAACCTAACAGGGTTCCTTATAGAGGCAAATAATGTTGAATCATTGAAGAATGCGATGACCGAATACGTTAAAAACAAATCTCACTTTAACAAGATGGCAACATTAGGAAGAGAAAACATAAAATTAAATTATAATCAGGATAATAGAGTGAATAAATTGTATGATGTCTATCACGAAATAGTGCACTGATAAAGCCATTTAAATATGTTGTATATAGGTTTACTGCTATCTCTCTTCATGGATTATGTGCGACCAGACGCATACTTGCCAGTACTTGCGGCTATAAAGCTAAATTCAGTTATTCCGCTGGCTGTTACACTCGGTGCTATTTTTTATGCTAGTGCCAACGGTAATGGCAAAATATTCAGCCATAGCAACACCAAGTGGTTTTTGTTCTTTTTATTTCTACTATTCATATCATTATTCATTTCAGATGTAACAGAATATGCATACAAAAAATTTAAACTAATATTTGGTTTTGTGTTGTGGTACTACATCATCGTTAAATTAGTAACAGACATAAATAAAATCAAGGGAATATTTATTGTCTTTGTCTTAAGCCATATACTACTTGTTATCCTGAATCCAAATGTGGTTTTAGAGCCTGCTACCAGATCCTATATCAGGAATAATGCCTTTCTAGGTGATGGAAATGATTTTTCCCTGTCAGTATCGCTGACAATACCAATGTGCTTGTTTCTGATACAGGATGCTAAGAAGTTTATATCTAAATCTTTTTATATTCTTGCATTGATAATATTGATAGGTGCAATTATAGGTACTCAATCCCGTGGAGCGTCATTGGCCTTAATGGCGACTTTCGCTTATCTATGGTGGATGGGGCGACAGAAGTTGCTGGGAATTATGCTGATAGGTGGAGCACTTGTAACAGTTTTAGCTTTTGCTCCACCCGTATATTTCGAGAGGATGAACACAATAAGGAATTATGAATCAGAAGGATCTGCTATGGGTAGAATTATAGCGTGGAGGACAGCCATAAGAATGGCGGCAGCCAAACCGCTTACTGGGGTTGGGCCTGGCCATTTTGCAGTGAAACTAGGGACTGATTTCAGACCGCCTGAATATGGTTCAGAGAATTTACCATGGCTAACAGCACACTCATCCTATTTTTTGATACTCGGTGAATTGGGATTGCCAGGGATCATATTCTTTCTTGCTATACTCATTGGCAATTATAGAAGGAACAGTAAATACATGAAAACAATGAGGGAGTATGCAGACTCTGGAGGAGATTCTGGAGTGGAGTCTGAGTACAGAAAGTTATTTCTAATGTTGAATGCCAGCCTTGTAGCATTCTCCGTCGGTGGTGCATTCCTATCTGTTACATATTATCCTCATATATTTGTGCTAGTGGGGTTATTTGTGGCAGCTGAATTTATGTATAAATTGGATCTGGAAGAAAAGAATATTAATAAAAGTTTAGCAACCGATAAATAAGTTAAAAACAGTGGCCATGAATAACAGCAAAATCAAAATATGCATATTGCATTCAACTTTACATATAGGTGGTGCCGAAGAGGTTACAGCAAATATATGCAAAACAATCGACAAAGATTTATTTGATATTACGGTCTGTTATCTTAAAGAGATGGGTTTGGTAGGAGAAAGAATTGCAAAACAAGGTACAGATGTAATTGGGGTTGCAAAAAAATCTATAAATAAAACAGACTATTTAACATCACTACGCCTTAGAAACCTTATAAAGAAAGAGCAATTCAGTATTGTACATACACATGACATTCACTCTCTAATTGATGCATCAATATGTAGGCTAACGATGCCATCACTAAAATTGGTACATACATTTCACTTTGGGAATTATCCACACAGAGAACCGAAAAGGGCAAAACTTGAGAAATTATTTTGGAGAGTACCTGATAAGCTAGTCTCCGTATCAGAGAAACAAAAGAGTGATTTATGTAAATTTTATAAAATCCCGGAGAATAGAGTAACAACTGTTTGGAATGGGGTGGATATTTTAACAGAGAATAAAAAACTTGATGCTATAGAAGGATACAGGCAACAAGGCAAGGTGATTATTGGTTCAGTCAATACACTTATAGAACAGAAGGGCATGTTTGATTTGATTGAGGTATCCAAGGTTTTAAAAGACAATCTACCTGACAAGTTTGTCTTTGTTGTTGCAGGAGATGGACCTCTCAGATCTAAATTGGAAGCAGAGATAGCCAAATACAATCTAGAGGATTATGTCCATCTTTTGGGCTGGGTAGACTCAGCATCGTCAGTTATTCTACCGAAAATAGATATATTCTTTCAGCCATCGCTATGGGAAGCAATGTCAATGGTTTTACTTGAAGCCATGGCATCAAGTAAGGCAATAGTCACAACGAGTGTAGGAGAGACGCCAAAAATCATCAACAGTCCGGAATATGGAGTAGTGGTTGAGCCGGGTAACATCCAAGCAATGATTTCATCTTTGACAGAAATGATAGAAAAAAAGCAGTTGAGAGAACAGCTTGGAAAAAATGCAAGGTTAAGATATGAAGAGCATTTCACGGCAGCTAAGATGTCTTCTAGATATGCAGATCTGTATCAAAAATTAATAAATGTTTAGGTAGCCAATAAATGAAAGTTTTATTTTTATCACAAATCATACCTTACCCTCCGCATGGTGGAGTTTTACAAAGAGGCTACAATATCATTCGAGAGATCGGAAAAGAGAATGAAGTCTACCTACTCGCATTTCATCATCCCGATACAATAGCCACAGAATCGCTGTTGGAAGAGAGCAAACAGGAGTTAGAGAAAATATGTTCTCAGGTGCACTATTTCAAGCTGTGGCCAAAGCAATCAAAGATTCACAAATTCCTGGCGTTTTTGTTGGGCTTCTTCTATCCATTACCATTTAGTGTGCTTGCTCATAAAAGCTCGGCATATAAAAAAACGATTAGAGAAATTCTAGAAAAAAATAAAATCGATATTGTCCATATTGATACCGTGGGTTTATCTCAGTACAGAGAATGTATAGGTGATATTCCATGTATTGTTACTCATCACAATATAGAATCATCTTTGATGGCCAGGAGATCAAAGGTTGAATCTAATTGGTTTGCAAGATATTACGTTGCAAAACAGTCAAAAAGATTAAGAGAATATGAGGCAACAGAAAGCGAAAAATACCCCGTCAATGTGATGATGTCAAAAACAGATGCAGAAGAGTTGAACCAAATGTCACCAGGCGTTAATACTGCAATTGTACCAAATGGTGTTGATGTAAACTATTTTACCAAGCTTGGTGATAAGGAAGAGCAAGCGATTATTTATACCGGTGGTATGAATATGTTTGCTAATAAGGATGCAGTCATGCATTTGATTAATGATATTTGGCCGATGGTAAAGAAGAAAATACCAGCAATTAACTTTTATATAATAGGTCAGGATCCGCCAAAAGAATTGTTATCTATTGCATCTCAAGATAGTGGTATAAAAGTCTTGGGATTCGTTGATGACATCAGGCCATACGTTGCTAAATCAGCCATATATGTTGTGCCATTAAGGGTTGGCGGTGGAACAAGGCTGAAGGTATTGGATGCACTTGCACAAGGAAAGGCAATTGTGTCGACTTCAATAGGTAGTGAAGGAATTGAAGTGACTGATCGATTGAATGTTTATTTAGAAGATACTGATGAAGGTTTCGCTAACAGTATTATCGAATTAATAAACGATGAAGAAAGAAGAGATGAATTGGGTAAACAAGCAAGACTTCTTGCGGAACAGAAGTATGCATGGCCTTCTATAGCTGAAGGTTTAATAGCAGCGTATAAAAGTGTAATACACTAGTTTGAATAATTAAGATAGACCATGGATACCCCATTTAAGAATATATATGATTTATTACCAGCTCCAATTCAAAATTTAGCTGTAACAACTTATAGTATTATTTTGGATAAAAAAAGGTACGGTGGGGAATTCAAAAAAGTAAAAAGTTTCTTGGATAAGAGCCAGTGGTACGATGAAAATGAAATTATAGATTATCAGGAAACAATGCTTAGAGACCTCATAAAGTATAGTTATGAGCATGTAGAATATTATTCTTTATTGATGAAAAAACTTAAATTAAAACCATCAGATATTACTACTATCGATGATCTGCAAAAACTGCCTATCTTGACAAAGGAAAATATTAAAAATAATTTCAATGCTCTGCTGTCTGACGAATATAATATGAATACTGTTGATAGAGGTCATACAAGTGGAACAACAGGCTCTCCACTTGAAATTTGTTATAGTAAAAATCTTATTAACTTTAACTATGCCATGTTAGACAGGCAATATAATTGGGCTGGGGTAAATCTTGGTAAATTCGGCGATAAAGTTGCCGTGATCAGAGGTAACATCATAGTACCGTTGAGCAATCAAACCCCGCCATTTTGGAGATACAACTATTTTCATAATCAATTGTTACTATCATCCTTTCATTTAAAACCTGAATATATAAATTACTACCTGGATGAGCTTAGAAGATTCTCACCAAAGACCCTGGATGGTTACCCATCAACTGTTTACATTTTAGCAAAATACTTGAAAAGTATCGGTGAACAACTGAAGCTGGAATCTGTACTGACATCATCAGAAACTTTGTATGATTTTCAAAGAGAAACAATCGAACAAAGTTTTGATTGTAAGGTTTATGATTACTACGGTTCAGCTGAAAGAGTACTATTTACAACAGAATGCTCTCACTCTGGTGGTCACATTGGGATGGAGTATGGCATTACTGAAATATGCGATAGCGATGGTAATTCATTAGAGCGTGGAAAAACAGGTACTGTAGTAGCAACTTCATTACACAATCTTGCAATGCCTTTAATACGTTATAAAACGAATGATATGTCAGCTATTAAGCAAGAGAAGTGTGCATGCGGTAGAGCTCATTATTTACTTAATGAGGTGACCACAAAGGCAGAAGATACAATAGTGCTTAAGGATGGAAGGCTGATATCGCCATCAGTACTTACCCACCCTTTTAAGCCGCTGACTTCCATATTGGAGTCTCAGATAATCCAAAATGATATTGACAATATAACTGTCAAACTTAGAACAGATGACAATTTTACTGAACACGATAAAAATGAATTGTTACACAGCCTATCAGAAAGGTTGGGAAAAGATACCAAAGTCTCTATAGAGATGGTACAAGAACTTGAACGCACAGCAACAGGTAAGTTTAAGTGGGTTATTTCCAATGTAGACATGAATATTTAACAGGAATAATAAAAGATGTGTGGAATAGCCGGTGTACTATATGCAGACTCATCTAAGAGTGTCGACAAGTCAAAGCTGCAAGCAATGACAGATATATTTTCTTATAGAGGGCCGGATGACAGTGGTCAATATGTCTCAGGATCACTTGGCATTGCTCATAGAAGGCTAAGTATTATAGGACTTTCCACTGGCCACCAACCAATGACGGATAGTAGTAATAAATATTGGATAGTATTCAACGGAGAAATCTACAATTACTTAGAGCTAAAAAAAGATTTGGTAAAAAAAGGATATTCGTTCAATACCGAATCAGATACTGAGGTAATTATATACCTTTACATTGAGTATGGATTTGACTGTTTGAAGTATTTAAATGGTATGTTTGCTTTTGCTATTTATAATGAAATTGATAAATCATTGTTCCTGGCAAGAGATAGGATGGGTATCAAGCCTATCTATTACAGCCATATAGAAAGTGGTTTTTACTTTGCTTCAGAGATTAAGGCAATTCTGGAGTACGGTGATATCAGAGGTGAATTGAATACTCAATCTATATATGAATATTTCATGTTTAGAGGTGTTGCTGGTCCAAATACAATGTTCAGCCAGATTCATTCGCTTCTTCCTGGCCACTATATGGTCGTGAAAAACAATCAAGTTAATATTGTAAAATACTGGAATTTGCAGGCCATAAAGCAGGATAAATCTCTAGATAAAGTCTCAGCTATGGAAGGCATTGAATCCTTGCTCAAGGATGCTATAAACATTCGATTAATGAGTGAAGTACCGCTTGGTACATTTTGCAGTGGTGGAATAGATTCCAGTCTTGTAACTGCAATAGCTGCTGGTATTGCCGGCAACAATATGAATACATTCTCTGTTGGCTTTAACGAAGAGAACTATGATGAGTCAAGATACGCAAAGATAGTTTCGGACAAATATGGCACAAAACACCATGAGCTTGTACTGAATAGTGATGATTTTGCTGGTTTACTCAATAGATCCATAACGTTAAATGATGAACCGCTTCATTTCTCAAATTCTGTACACATATTAGCACTGAGCGAATTGGCAAAGGAGCACGTGACAGTAGTGTTAACTGGAGAGGGGGCAGACGAACTCTTTTTGGGTTATCCAAGATATTTTATTCCTGAATTAATAAATAAGTTCAGAAGGTTATCATGGGTGATGTCACCAATATTGAGATTATTATCAAAAGTAATATCTGATCATCGCTTTACAAAATTAAGTGACTATTCAAGTTTTGATAAAGAGTTATTATTAATGCTTAATTCTGCTGTTAATAAATATGACTCGGTAGAAAAAATTGCGTTGAATGATCAAAGTATTAATCTTGATTATAGAAAACATGTTTCTTCTTCAATGATGAACTATGAGAAGACCATGGATATGGTTTCGATACAAGACCAGTTAACATATCTAGTATCAATTCTAAACAGGCAGGATAAAATGAGCATGGGTGCTAGTGTTGAAGCCAGGGTACCATTTATTGATTACAGATTAGTGGAGTTTGCAAACTCGATACCCTCATCTGTAAAAATAGAAAAGACAAATACAAAAATGCTCATAAAAAACATTGCAGAGAAGTATTTACCAAAAGAACTGATTTATCGTAGAAAATCTGGTTTTGGTGTGCCATTGTCTGACTGGATAAGAGATGGTAGCGGATTTGGTAAAATGGTAAAAGAGGTTTTATATGATACAAAAAATGATGAAAATATAGACCTGGCATACGTTCGAAATCGGTACAAAGATCACATGTCTGGAAAGTCAGATATGTCAGAAATAATCTGGACGACTGTAAATTATTTACTGTGGAGAAATATTTACAGTATATGATTTCCTCAAATTACTCTGTAAAACTTTAGTGATGAGACTACAACAGTGACTACACAAAACTCAAATGATGCAGAAAAGACATTACAACAAAATTCGATTCATGACGAGTGGGTGGATAATTACAGAACGCCAGATAATGAGTTATTTTACAACATGGCTTTTGACTTCATACGCGATTCTTTTGAGCAAATAGACGGTGACCAAGTATTGGACGCTGGATGTGGCAGCTGCGCAAAGTCTAAAAATTTAGTAGACCGGGGCTATCAGGTCGTAGGAACAGATCTTTCTGAGTCCGCACTTGATTTAGCTAGAAAGGGATTAGCTGGATCTGACTATGACGACAAGATAGAACTCAGGTGTGAAAATTTAACCAAATTAACAATAGAAGACGAATCGTTTAGCAAGGTTTTATGTTGGGGAGTATTAATGCACATTCCTGATGTTGATAAAGCGATATCTGAACTGTCGAGAATTGTTAAAAGAGGAGGCATACTTGCGATAAGCGAAGGTAATATGCATTCATTGCAGACAATCGCAATCAGGTTATTGAAAAAAATCCTAGGACGCGAAAAAGCGGTAGTCAATATTGTCGATGCAGGTATAGAAAACTGGGAAGAAACAGGTGATGGTCGCTTAATGACAAGACAGGCAAATATAGATTGGTACGTCAAAGAGTTTGAAAAACATGGTCTTGAGCTGGTATCAAGGAGAGCAGGTCAATTCACTGAATTGTATTGGGTGGTATCATCAAGCGTATTAAAAAAAGTAATCCATTACTTTAACAAGATTTGGTTTAAATATATAAAAATACCGGGCCCAGCATTCGGAAATATATTGATTTTGAGGAAAAAATAAAAAATACTTTCATATGAGAAACATAGTCTCAAAACTGTTTCGTATTATTAAAAGGATTATTGCTTATATCTTATACTATACCGGTATAACTGAATATTTAATAAAAACAAAATTATCAAATAAAATAGTCATTATTACGTATCACAGGGTACTACCCTATAAAAAAAGAAATCTTAGTTTTTCACACCAGGCTATTATGGTAGATCCTGCCAATTTTGATATGCACCTTAGTATCGTAACAAAATTATTTACAATAGAAGATACTAAAGGGATTGCAGATATTTTAAATAATAACGCTAAGATATCTGAACCTAAATGCATAATTACCTTTGATGATGGATGGTCTGATAACTATGAGTATGCATTTCCATTACTTCAAAAATATCACTGTCCTGCATTAATATTTGTTCCCGTAAATTACATCTCATCAACGTCAACATTTTGGCAGGAAAGGCTTGGGTTCTTGATATGGAAATCAACTGAAATCAATACCGTTGACTCACGAATAACTCTGAAAAAATACGGAATGGATAAATTAGATGAAAAAAACAAGCAATCAAGCATCATGAATTATGTCAGGTCGCTTAAATCACTATCGTATAGGGAAATCGACACTATTATGAGTGATTTCTCTCAAATGATCAGCTTAGATGAGGTTTCATCAGTTGATAAGCATATGTCATGGGAAGAATTAGTTGAACTGAATTCAAACAACATTCAGATAGGATCGCATGCATGCAGCCACAAAATATTGACCCAACTTGACAGTAAAGAGATATATGAAGAGTTGAAGCAATCAAAGACAATCATCGAAGATAAATTAAGAATTAAGGTAAAAGATATAGCCTATCCGAACGGAAATTATAATAAAGAGATTGGAGAAATCGCAAAAAAAACTGGGTATGAGTTGGGTTTTGGTACCACCTTTGGTCATGTTGATAGCAGTGTAGATAAATACAATCTTAAAAGAATCAATATTAATGACGATATTGCAGATAGTAAACCTATGTTTCTTGCAACAATATTAGGAATATTTTAGATATATTTTAATGTTTTCGATCGATTTAAATATCACATGTCTTTGTGTGAGATCGGATCAATACATGTTTATAAGGTATATTATATCCAAATATATTATGTGAATCGATATCATTTCATTATCAATAGAAATCCATATGAATGGCAGCTATATGAACCAAAGTAACATCTCCATAAAATTATATAATGCAGATGAATCGAATCGAGAAAAATGGAATTCGTACTTAAAAGAGAACAATCATGCGAATTTTTATCAATTATTTGAGTGGCAATTAATAAATTCTAGGTATTTTAAACATGATGTCTCTAATCTGGTTGCGGAAAAAAATAACGAAATAGTAGGTGTTTTTCCGTTTGTATCGTTAAAAAGTCTGATATTCGGTCATGTAATTTGCTCAATGCCATTCGTGAATTATGGATCAAGCTGTACAGATACGATTGAAATTGAAAAAGAATTAATACAATTTGCCTGTCAAATGGTAAATGACAGAGATGCTAGATATCTTGAGATAAGGAGCCAGAAACCTTCTGAAAACAGTTTAAAGGAATCAACAAATAAAATATCTCTAACAATAAATCTAGATAGTGAAAGCGAAAATATATGGAACAATTACAAATCAAAACACAGAACAAACATAAGAAGGGTATATAAAAACGGGATAACTGTAAAGAAAGGGGGTGAGGAGCTCTTAGCGGCATTCTACAAGGTCATTTCAATGTCATGGAGAGACTTGGGCACTCCTATATATTCCATCGAATATTTTAAACAAATATTTAAATACTTCAAAAATGATATTAAAATATTTGTTGCGTATAAGGATGAAATCCCTGTGGCGGCTGCTTTGAATGGCTACTATAAGGGAACGGTAGAAGGTATGTGGTTGGGTATAAACAATGAATTCAGAAAATACCAACCTAGTTATGTTCTATATTGGGAAATGATTAAAGATGCTTGTGACAGCGGTTATAAACAATATCATCTAGGACGATCAAGCGTTGATTCCGGGGGTGAATCATTCAAGAAAAAATGGAATGCCGATGTTCGACAGCTTTACTGGCAATTCTATCTCAACACAACAGACGAATTACCAAATCTCAACCCTTCAAATCCTAAATACAAACTGGCGATCAGGGTATGGAGAAAACTGCCGTTAAAAATCACTCAATTGATCGGGCCACTAATATCTAAGTACATCCCATAAGGCGACTTTACTGTGTTCAAGTATATTGCTCCAAGTGGTTCACCCATCAATACGTCTGAATTATTATACTGGTTAGTATGTTACTTACTATCTATCGATAAACGTCAGGAGATAAAAAAAGAAATTAAAAGTAAGTACAAAGTTGATAATTGTTTTCTGTTCTCTACCGGCAGGGGAGCAATGACAACTTTGTTAAGTTCTCTAAAACAGCTCAAGCAAGATAATTCAAAATACGAAGTAGTTATACCTGCATACACATGTTATTCAGTAGCAAGCGCTGTGATTAATGCGGGTTTAAAAATCAGATTATGTGACGTAGATCCAAAGACTTTGTCATACAACATAGAACAGTTGAATGATTTACCTTTTGACAATGTGTTATGTATGATAACAGCAAATTTATATGGTATTCCCAATCAACTGAATGAATTAGAAGAAATCGCAAATGCAAACGACATATATTTGGTTGATGACGCAGCGCAATCATTTGATGCCAGCTATGCTGGAAGGCAGGTTGGAACCTTTGGTATAGCTGGTCTATATAGTTTCGATAAAGGAAAAAACATTACTTCAATTGATGGTGGCGTACTTGTCACAAATAACAGTCAGCTGGCGGATATTCTTGAGAATAGATACAAATTATTAACTAATGTATCTGCAAAACATAGTCTGATTACTGCACTAAAAGTATTTATATATTATACTTTTTTAAACCCCTTTCTTTATTGGTTGCCGGCCTCTCTTCCTTTTTTAAACCTAGGAAAGACCAGATATGAGGAGAAGATTGAAATTCAAAAATATCCTGCAAAATTAGCTCCTCTTGCATTGAAGCAGATAAAGAGGTCGAAAGATATTATGGATATAAGAGTAAATAATGGCTTATGGTATAAATTAAATATACAAGAAAACAAGATAGTAACGAAGATTAATGAATTTAATACAACTAAACCTGCTTATTTACGATATCCCTTAATGATTTCAGATCCAATTACAAGAAATACGCTAATAGTGAACGGTAAGAGATATGGATTGACCGTATCATATCCGAAGTCATTAAATATGCTCAAAGAAATACAAGAGTATATCGTTAACAATAATACATTTGCAGGTGCAGAACAGATATCACAACAAATTATTACTTTGCCAACTCAAATGTATATAAAAAATGAGGATAGAAAAAGTATAAATAATCTCATATATAATTCTCAGCATTCATAAAATAATATATAATTACATAGCTAGATAAATATTCGTGACTAAAATAATTAAATTTAAAATAAAGATCAATGAATATAATTAAAAATATTTTAGTTACAGATGGAAATAGCAGAGCGGCGCTTGCAGTTACAAGGTCATTAGGTTCTAAAGGGTACAAGGTTTTTGTAGCTGATAGTGCGGAGACATCACTGGCATCCAATTCAAAATATTGTTCGCAATCTATTGTTTATCCAGACCCTGTAAACAATTTCAATGAATTTTGCTCATCAATAAAAAAAATTGTCAATGAGTTCAAAATAGATCTTATCATTCCAGTAACTGATGTTTGTGTTTTTCCAATTTCAAAATTATTTAAGGACAATGAGTTAAACTGCATCACACCTATAGCAAGTGATGAGACTGTCAGTCTGGCCGCTAATAAAAGTAAACTTATAAAAGTGGCTGAAGAATTAGGTGTAAATGTACCTAATTCTCAAATAATTGAATCAAAAAATGATATCTCAATTGACTACGCTGATATTACTTATCCAATTGTTATTAAACCCTCCCGATCAAGAGTTATGATTGATGGTAAATGGCATTTCACCAGTGTTACTTATGCAAAGACAGGAGAAGAATTATCTACAATTCTAAAAAACACGCATCAAGAAATTTATCCAATAATTTTACAAGAGAGAGTGCTTGGCAATGGTGTTGGTGCATTTTATTGTTACAAACACGGTAAGTGCATTGCTAAATTTGCACATAAGAGAATTCGAGAAAAACCACCATCTGGCGGTGTGAGTGTACTAAGAGAGAGTGTAGAAATTGACCCACTGATAGACAAGCACAGCCAATTACTGTTAAGTCATTTAAATTGGCATGGTGTGGCAATGGTAGAATATAAAAATGATGAGAATAGGGGTATACCATACTTCATGGAAATCAATGGAAGATTCTGGGGTTCTTTACAACTTGCTATAGATGCAGGTGTTGATTTTCCTGATCATCTAGTCAGTATTGCGAAGAATATAGAAATATCAAATGCTCAAACGTATAAAGTTGGCATAAAAACACGCTGGCTGTGGGGCGATATAGACCTAATGTTAATGCTGCTCTTCAAGAGCGGTAATCAACTCAACCTTCCAAAGGACTATGGTCCTAAATGGAAGGTGATAATAAATATACTAAATCCATTTGGAAAAAATATGTTTTATGAGGTTCTAAGATTGAGCGATATAAAACCCTGGCTATTTGAAAGTAAACAATGGATAAAAAGTTTAAAAAAATAAACTTAAGGTACTCGACTGTATTTCATCAAAAAGGGATAGCATCTTTAAGTACAATATTGGATAACTCTCCTTCAACCCCTTCTGTATCGTAAACAGAGATAGCAAAAAAATAGCTTCCGGAAGAGGGAACTCCAATCCGATACTCATCAATACCGGCTTCCTGTAAATCAACTAACATTTTTAAATTGTCACTATCAGTACCGTAGTAAACCTTATAACCGGCAATATTGGATGAGATCAGATAGCTACCATCTTCCCTGGTCTTGGGAGGAATCCAGATCAGGTCCGTGTATGCGGTATACGTACCAGGAGTCTGAGTATCACTGCTAACATTGCTACCACCACCACCTCCACCGCATCCCTGAAGTGCAAAAAAAACAATAAAAATGATGATTGATAAAGTATGTTTGTGATACATAAGACTCTCCAATGAATCTATAGAGACATTGATATCACATAAGTTGTTCCAGGTTTAGTGAATAAATCCTGTTTAGTGAAAGATTACCACCACACTGTACAAAATATATACAGTAAAGAGCTGCGAAGCATTATCATAAAATAAGAATATAACGATAAGCTAAGCATCTAATCAGGACCCTCTACTTAATATGTTAATATCTTATTGCTTAAACTCAAGCCGTTTAGTATGACAAGAAAAAACTGTAAACAGATTATAGAGTTAACTTCTGATTCTTCACTCTGTCATTTTTTGTGTAACAGTGCTTCTGAGACAATTCAGTCTATCTTCATCCAATATTGGCCTGTCATCTCTATCCGTAATAAAAAATATATCTTCCACCTGTGCGCCGAGAGTGGTTATTTTTGAATGCTTCAGTCTGATTTTGCATTCTGCGAATGCCCGTCCAACATTGGATAAAAGTCCAGGACGATCCATTGTTACCAAGCGCATGGCTGTTCTTTTCAGTTTTGGTTCCTGTGTAAAGTAGATAGAGGTTTTATTGTCGAAATGTTTATTTTTTCTAGGAATACGCCGACTCACCTTGAAAGGTTGGGTGCCTTCCAGGGAAAGGCCATCAGAGAGGGTTGTGATTATCTCATCGCTGCGGCGCCCGATTTCAACAGGGCTGCCATCCTGCTCAAGCACCAAGTATGAATTTAAAGAAAACCCATCAGTGGTACTCATTACCCTGGCATTGACAATAGACAGTGCGAGTTGATCGAGCATAGTGGTCGTGACTGCAAAAAGATTGTCTCTATCCAAGCAGTAAATGAGTACTTCACTACCGCCACGCTTTTCTGTCTGACGCATCTGTATCAGTGGTAAATCACTATTTGGTGTTTCTATTATTGCTTTAGTGTGACGTTTTATCGCATTTGGCGAATGTGTAAGAAAGTACTCCTTGGTGAAAGTCGTCCATAGATTACTGATATCTTCGCTAGAGATGTTTTGCTGCAAAAGTTGATGTAGAGCTGCGGTTTGCTTTTCCCGTATCAAATCATCCTGTGCAAGTGGATTATCGAGTCCCCTTAAAAGCGCACGTCGCGTTGCATTGAACAGATCCCGCAATAGTGAGTCTTTCCAAGAGTTCCAAGCTGCAGGGTTTGTTGCTCTGCTATCGGCAAATGTAAGCAGGTAGAGATAGGTTAATCGATTGATGTCGCCGACTAGTGAAGCAAAACTCTGTACAACTTCGGGATCGGTGATGTCCTTGCGTTGCGCAGTCATCGACATAACCAAGTGATGCCGCACAAGCCAAGCTACCAAGTGGCTGTCATATTCACTTAATTGATGTAATCGACAAAAATCGTAAGCGTCTATGGCGCCAAGTTCTGAGTGATTGCCGCCTCGCCCCTTGGCAATATCGTGAAATAGTGCAGCGAGATAAATTATCTCTTCCTTTGGTAGGGTATTCATCAGCTGTGTGCAGACAGGGTGTTCATCTGCATACTTTTTTGTTGTCAAGCGGCGTAGGTTTCTCACTACCATGAGTGTGTGCTCATCCACGGTATAGACGTGAAAAAGATCGTATTGCATACGACCGACTATATTTTCGAAGATAGGAATGTAGACAGCTAGTACACCATAGATATTCATGCGTCGCAGAGCACTGGTGATACCAACCGGTTGACGCAATATCTCCATAAACAGGCTTTTAGCACGTATGTCCTGGCGGAACTTTTCGTCTATTAAATAGGTATGATTGCGTATTAAACGAATAGTACTGGCTCTGACTCCCCTCAATTCAGGGTTTTCCTGCATAACCAGAAAAAGTTCCAATAGTGCAGTAGGGTAATTCTTAAATATATTTTTATGAGTGACTTCTAGAAAGTAGCCGCGTTTTTGAAAACGTTTGTTTATTTCAATCGGGTCTCCCAACTCATTCTTGAAAAGTATATCCTCCTGAAAATGTTGTAGTAACATTTCATTCAGTCGGCTCAACTCCATCACTGTGCGATAGTAATCACGCATAAAAAACTCAACTGCCATGTTGGCGTGATCTGCGTCATAGCCCAGATATGATGCGAGTGTGCGTTGGTGGTCGAAAAGCAAACGATCATCGTGACGACCGGTTAGCAGATGAAGTGCGAATCGAACCCGCCACAGATGCTCCTGACCCTCGATCAAAGTATGGTATTCAGCTTCCGTGAGAAAGGCATGTTCAACCAAATCGTGCAGGTTGTCGATTTTGAAATGGCGTTTGGCCACCCAACCTATCATATGGATGTCCCTCAATCCGCCGGGACTCTCTTTGATGTTGGGCTCCAGATTGCTGATAGTGTCGTCCTGTTTTGCGTGGCGAATACGTTGCTCATTCCATTTCGCCTCGAAGAAATCGTGGCTGTTCCACATCCGCTCAGGCCCGGTAGCCTCCAACATTGCAGTGAATAGTTGGGTCGAACCCACAAGACTTCGGGATTCGATCAGGTTGGTCATTACGGTGATATCCTGATCGCCCTCCCGCACACAGTCGTCGATTGTGCGAACGCTATGGCCGACATCAAGGCCAATGTCCCAAAGCAGGGTAAGAAACTCTGTCAGGGAGTCCTTGAAAGATTCAAACTGATCTTCGTGGTCGAGTAGGATCAGCAGATCAATGTCCGAAGCTGGGTGTAACTCACCGCGACCATAGCCTCCAACGGCCACTAGGCAGGCATCGATAGAGGTATCCAGATAGCGATTCCAAGCGCGTATCAGGATCTCATCGATCATTAGGGCGCGTTCCGCAACTAGCTTGCTGATGGGGGTTTGGCCGGTGGAGAAGCGTTGCTTAGCGCCTTCCGTATAGTGTTTCAGAATGACCTTGCAGGGTTGAATGGGGGAGCCATCCTCTGCGAACGCCTGATTCAGAGCCGAAAAATCTATCATTATATAACCAGCTCAATCCCAGCTATGGGACTTTGCCGTGCTCTTCATCCCGTAAGGTGAGTACTTCAAATCCATTATCCTTTACCAGTATGGTGTGTTCAAATTGTGCCGAGAGACTGCGATCCTTGGTTACCACTGTCCAACCATCAGGTTTAAGTTTCACCTGTTGTTTGCCTGCATTCACCATAGGTTCAATGGTAAAGCACATCCCCGGTTGTAGTTCAATACCCGTACCGGGTTGCCCATAGTGGAGAACTTGGGGATCCTCATGAAATTCCCGCCCGATGCCATGCCCGCAATATTCACGCACAATGGAGTAATTGTAACTCTCCACATGGGTCTGAATGGCATGACCGATATCTCCAAGGCGGCGTCCGGGTTTGACTTGATTAATCCCGATCCAAAGCGCCTGCTGTGTTACCTCAATCAACCGTTTGGCCAACACTGACGGTTGACCGATACAGAACATTTTACTGGTATCCCCATGAAATCCATCTTTTATGACGGTGATGTCTATATTGACGATATCGCCCTTTTTAAGTCTCTTTTCTCCGGGTATGCCGTGACAGACCACCTGATTTACCGAGGTACAGATCGATCTGGGAAAACCCCGGTAATTGAGCGGTGCGGGGATGGCATCCTGCTCATTGACGATGTAATCGTGACAGATTCGATCCAGTTCCAGGGTGGTTACGCCGGGCTGGACATGGGGGGCGATCATTTCTAAGACCTCCGCTGCCAGTTTTCCGGCAACGCGCATCTTAGCAGTCTCTTCGGTGGTTTTTATTGTGATACCCATTTGAAAATGTTTAAGAATCCGGGGAAATATAGGGGCTAGGGGGGTGCGGCGTGTTTGTCGCAACAAGCAGGTTATGGTATAAAACGCCCCGCCGAATCGCAAACGCTTCGGCAGACTAAATCCGCTGCTTAATTAAGGTATTGACAGCGGCAAACCACACACACATATCGACACATGGGCCTGGGTGCCACGGGATGTCGCGATTATAAGTAGTAATTACTTATAAATCAGTGTCTTATGGTTGGACCATGGGATATGTGGAGGTATAACCCGATACAATCAGGAGTCACTCATGAGTGAAGTATCAATGCGCCAAATGCTTGAGGCTGGCGTGCATTTCGGGCATCAGACCCGTTATTGGAACCCAAAAATGGGTTCTTACATCTTTGGTCATCGCAATAAGATTCATATCGTCAATCTTGAAAAGACCATGCCTCTGTTCAAGGATGCGATGAATTTCGTCGGTTCCCTCTCCGCTAACGGCGGTAAAGTTCTCTTTGTAGGTACCAAGCGTGCGGCACAGAATGTGATGCGCGAAGAGGCTGATCGTTGCGGCATGCCATTTGTTAACCATCGTTGGTTGGGCGGCATGCTGACCAACTTCAAAACCATCAAGCAGTCCATCAAACGCCTGAAAGAGCTGGAGGCGATGTTTGAAGACGGCAGTGTGGAGCAACGCTTCAACAAGAAGGAAGCGCTGGGCCTGAGCCGGGAGCTGGAAAAGCTGGAGCGGAGCTTGGGTGGAATAAAGAACATGAACGGCCTACCTGACGCACTTTTCATCGTCGATGTGGGGCATGAGAAGAATGCTGTTGCCGAGGCTCGCAAACTGGGTATCCCCGTGATTGGCGTGGTTGATACCAACAACGATCCAGATGGTATCGACTATGTGATTCCAGGCAACGATGATGCGATTCGTGCCATTCAGCTCTATGTACAGGGGGCTTCTGCAGCCATTCTCGAGGGCCGTGCGAGTGCCGCAACCATGGCTGGCGGCAACGGTACCGAAGAGTTCGTTGAGGTATCGGAAAGCGGTTCCTGAAGCATTGATTACGAAACGATTTAGCGGTTGTTGACCAAATATGCCGCTATCCGCAAGTAAGAATTTTTTAAGCTTATAATTTAAGGTAGACAGACTATGGCGATTACAGCCTCTCTGGTTAAGGAGCTGCGCGAGCGTACAGGCGCAGGCATGATGGAATGTAAAAAGGCACTGGTTGAGACCAATGGCGACATTGACGCCGCCATTGAGCAGATGCGCAAGTCCGGCCAGGCCAAAGCGGCCAAAAAGGCTGGGCGCATCGCCGCTGAAGGTGTGATTGTCATCAGCTTCAGCGAAGATTGCGGTCAAGCTGCGATGGTTGAGGTTAACAGCGAAACCGATTTTGTCGCAAAAGATGACAATTTCACCTCTTTCGCAAAGGCGGTTGCCGAGCGGGTATTGGTGGGTGCAGTGGATGATGTCACCGCACTGATGGAGTTACCACTGCACGAGGGCGAGGAGACTACTGTCGACCAAGCCCGAGAAGCGCTGGTATCGAAGCTCGGAGAGAATATGAATGTGCGTCGATTCTCCCGTATCCAAGCCAGCAGCGGTAAGCTGTCGAGCTATCAACATGGAGCACGCATAGGTGTCGTGGTGGAACTCGACGGAGGAGACGAGGATCTGGGCAAGGATCTGGCAATGCACATTGCAGCCACCAATCCGATCTGTCTCTCTGCGGATCAGATGCCCAAGGATCTGCTCGACAAGGAGCGTGAAATCGTCACCGCTCAGGCAAAGGAGAGTGGCAAGCCGGATGAGATCGTTGCCAAAATGGTGGATGGCCGGATGCGCAAGTACCTGGCTGAGAACACTTTGCTTGGTCAGGCCTTTGTCAAAGATCCGGACACCACGGTGGAAAAACTGCTGAAGAGCAAGGCTGCCACAATCGTTCAATATGCCCGCTTCGAGGTTGGTGAAGGCATCGAGAAGAAGCAGGAAAACTTTGCTGAAGAGGTTATGGCACAGGCGAAAATGTAACCTGGATAATAGATGACTGATCTGATTTGCCAACGCATTCTACTTAAACTCAGTGGTGAAGCCCTCATGGGAGGAGGGGATTTCGGTATTGACCCGGCTGTCATGCGGCGGGTTGCCGATGAGATCAAGGATCTGGTGAATGCAGGCATTCAGATAGGATTGGTGATCGGTGGCGGAAATATTTTTCGCGGCGCGGGTCTGGCCCAGGGTGGCTTTGACAGGGTGCGAGGTGATCACATTGGCATGTTGGCAACGGTCATGAATTCGCTGGCGATGCAGGATGCGCTGTCACGGATCGGTGTCGATGCTGTGGTATTTTCGGCGCTACAGATGCCCGATGTCTGTGAGACCTTCACTGCCAGGGATGCGCGACACGCGCTGCAAGACGGTAAGGTGGCTATCCTCTCCGCTGGTACCGGCAACCCCTATTTCACCACCGATTCGGCTGCCAGTCTCCGCGCGGTGGAGATTCAAGCCGATTTGATGATCAAAGCGACAAAGGTCAATGGCGTCTATTCGGCTGATCCGGTAAAGGATTCACAAGCTGAGTTTTATCCCCAATTGACTTATGATCGTGCATTAGCGGAAAACCTGCAGGTGATGGATGCAACCGCGATCGTGCTCTGCCGGGACAATGAGATGCCGCTACGCATCATGAATATCAATGATCCCGGAGCCCTTATGCGCTTGATGCAGGGCGAGGAGATTGGTTCACTAGTGGTAAAGGGTGGCTGACATGATAGACGACATTAAGAAAGATGCTAAAACCCGTATGGGCAAGAGTGTTGAGTCACTGGTGCATGAATTGGCCAAAGTGCGTACCGGTAGGGCTCATCCCAGTCTGTTGGATCACATTCGGGTTGACTACTACGGCTCGGAGGTGCCAATCAGCCAGGTCGCCAATATCAATGTGGAGGATGCGCGTACATTGACCGTGGTCCCTTGGGAAAAGCCCATGGTGGCAGTGGTCGAGAAGGCGATTCTTACTTCCGATCTGGGTCTCAATCCCATGAGCGCCGGTACCGTCATCCGCGTTCCCATGCCACCGCTGACTGAAGAGCGGCGCAAAGACCTGATTCGGGTTGTACGGCATGAGGCGGAGGGGGCTAAAGTCGCGGTACGGAATATCCGGCGTGATGCCAATCATGATCTCAAGGACCTGGTTAAGGAGAAGATGATTTCCGAAGATGACGAGCATCGTGGTCAGGATGTCATCCAGGACCTGACTGACCAGCATATTAAACAGGTTGACGAACTGTTGGCAGAGAAAGAGAAGGACCTCATGGAAATCTAATCTGTGGCCGTATACAGCATCACGCCGGTTGCAACGCTCTATTGAGGACTAAATGACTAACGGCAAGACAAAGGAGTCCGTACCTGTCGAAAATCGATTGCCGAAGCATATCGCGATCATCATGGACGGTAACGGTCGTTGGGCGAAAAAGCGTGGTCTTCCCCGTTATGCCGGTCATCCGGCAGGTGTGGAGGCCGTTCGCGGGGTGGTCGAGGTCTGTGTCGAACGACAGATTCAAGTATTGACTCTGTTTGCGTTCAGTAGTGAGAACTGGCAACGGCCTCAAAAGGAAGTCAATCTCATCATGGACCTGTTTTTAAGGTCGCTGAAGAAAGAGGTTCGGCGCCTGGACCGCAACCATGTCAAACTCAAGGTGATCGGTGATTGCAGCGCCTTCCCCGGCAATCTCCGGGAACAGATTGCCGAGGCTGAAAACCGCACCGCATCCAATCAGGGTTTGTTGTTACAAGTGGCTGCCAACTACGGTGGACGTTGGGACATTACACAGGCCGCAAAACACCTGGCTGAACGGGTGCAGCAAGGTGAATTATCACCAGATCAGATTGATGAGGAGCTACTATCCCAGAACCTCTGCTTCACCGGTGTACCTGAACCGGACCTGTTTATCCGCACTGGTGGTGAGCAACGGATCAGCAACTTTCTTTTGTGGCAGTGTGCCTATACTGAACTCTACTTTACCGACCTGCTTTGGCCGGATTTCAACCGCAAGGCCCTGGAAGATGCGTTGCATGACTTTTCACGTCGACAACGACGCTTTGGCCGCACCGATGAGCAGGTACGGGATCAGACCGCAGAGGCCTCATAAGGCTGACGATATGAGGCATAGATGCAATGATAGCGGTCGTATCCATACAGGGCAAAAGAGACGGCATGCAGCCTGCAAGCCGCTGAAGGGTAAGATGTCCAATACTCATCTATGTTGAAACAGCGCGTCATCACTGCCCTCATCCTGGCACCTTTGGTTGTCGCGGCGGTATTGTTGCTGCCTAATGGTTACCTGGCATTGATTGCCGCTTTAGTGATCACAGTCGGCAGTATGGAGTGGGTCAGGCTGAGTGGTATTGAAGCCACCTTGCTGCAGATTGGCTACTCATTTTCATTATTGATCTGCCTGCTAGCGCTCTACTATCTAGTACCGCCCGGCTGGGTGCCAGGGATTATGCTGCTCTCTGTGGCCTGGTGGTTACTCGCACTTCTACGCCTGGTTCGCTATCGTGCCGACCAGCCACAATCTGACAGCGTGCCACTTCGGGCGGTCGAGGGTTTTATCGTGCTCCTGCCTGCCTGGCTTGCACTGGTCTCGATACATCGGATTCCAACCACCGGTCCCGGGCTCCTGCTGTTTGTGCTGATCCTGATCTGGAGTGCGGATATCGGCGCCTATTTTGCGGGACATCGTTGGGGAAAGCACAAACTTGCTCCTCAAGTGAGTCCGGGAAAGACCCGCGAGGGTGTGTATGGCGCCATGGCCTGCGCCTTGCTTTGCGCCATTGGTCTGGGCATTTGGTTGGGTAGTGATGTAACTCAAACCCTATTGATTGTCATGCTCTGTCTGGCCACCGTGCTCGCATCTGTTGTTGGAGATCTGTTTGAAAGCCTGATTAAACGCCAACGGGGTGTCAAGGATAGTGGGCAACTGCTACCCGGACATGGCGGTATGCTGGATCGAATCGACAGCCTTACCGCAGCCGCACCGGTTTTTCTGTTTGGTTTGATCCTGCTGGGAGAAGCGCAATGAAGGGTCTTACCGTACTTGGATCCACCGGCTCAATCGGTGTAAGCACCCTGGATGTGGTGGCGAGGCATCCTGACAAATACCGTGTCATCGCCCTGACTGCGAACCGGGATGTGGAGACCATGCTGGTTCAGTGTGAACGCTTCAAGCCAACTATCGCGGTGATGGCGGATCCGGATGCCGCGAATCTGCTGGCGAAAGGACTGAACCAGAGAGGAGTGGCAACAGAGGTCTTATCCGGCTTGAGAGGGCTGGAGATCGCAGCCGCCATTCCCGATGCTGAAATAGTGATGGCGGCTATCGTAGGTGCGGCCGGACTGTTACCCGCGCTGGCGGCAGTTCGGGCCGGAAAGCGCTTGCTATTGGCAAATAAAGAGGCACTGGTGGTCGCGGGCAGTCTGTTTATGGCCGAAGTGGCTGCCCATGCTGCTGAGATCCTGCCTATCGACAGCGAACATAATGCCGTTTTTCAATGCCTGCCACCCAGCGGTGGCGAAGGTTTGACCAGAGGTGGGGTAAAACGCATCCTGTTGACTGCCTCAGGCGGGCCTTTTCGCACCACGCCACTTGCGCAGTTGGCGGATGTCACACCGGCACAGGCATGCGCCCATCCGAACTGGGACATGGGACGGAAAATCTCAGTCGATTCCGCAACTATGATGAACAAGGGTTTGGAGGTCATCGAGGCACACTGGCTGTTCGAGGCCAAGGCTGAAGAGATCGAGGTGGTACTGCATCCGCAAAGCATTATCCACTCCATGGTGGAGTATGTGGATGGCTCGGTGCTGGCTCAGCTCGGCAATCCGGATATGCGCACACCGATTGCCCACGCCCTGGCCTGGCCCCAGCGAATCGATTCCGGCGTCGCGAGCCTCGATCTTTTCCAGGTCGCCCGGCTCGACTTCGATCAACCTGATCTGCAGCGATACCCCTGCCTAAAACTTGCCTATCAGGCGATTCAGGCGGGTGGCACGGCAAGTGTTATCCTGAATGCAGCGAATGAGGTGGCCGTGGAGGCGTTCTTGTCAGAGCGACTTGCCTTCACCGAAATCGCCTGGGTGGTGGATGAGACCTTACAACGGTTGGCGGTGGAAAAGGTCGAAGATCTCGACAGCCTGCTCTCAATCGATAGGGAGGGACGGGCCATTGCGGAACAAGTCGTGCAAAATAGGGTCTTAAGCAGCGGTATGGGTTAGGGCACGTTAACACTATAAAATTCCAATGGACTCACTACTTTTCACAATAGTTTCATTCATCGTCGCCCTGGCAATTCTAATTGCGGTGCATGAGTTCGGTCATTTCTGGGTCGCGCGTAAACTGGGCGTCAAGGTGTTACGTTTCTCGATTGGCTTCGGCCGAGCCCTGTGGCGACGCACTGCTGATGCAGATGGCACCGAATATGTGATTGCCGCCATACCCCTGGGTGGTTACGTAAAGATGCTGGATGAACGCGAAGCGCCGGTAGAACCGGAGGAACAGCACCGCGCATTCAATCGCCAGTCTTTGGGCGTTCGCAGCGCCATCGTTGTTGCGGGTCCACTGTTCAATTTCCTGTTTGCCATCTTTGCCTTCTGGCTGA
The DNA here is from genome assembly GCF_963455295.1 of Candidatus Thiodiazotropha sp. CDECU1. Taxonomy (NCBI): domain Bacteria; kingdom Pseudomonadati; phylum Pseudomonadota; class Gammaproteobacteria; order Chromatiales; family Sedimenticolaceae; genus Candidatus Thiodiazotropha; species Candidatus Thiodiazotropha sp. CDECU1. The sequence goes on along the minus strand of NZ_OY734020.1, from coordinate 3,389,749 downwards.
TCTTCGTCACCGGTGATACCGGTCTCAAACCGCTAGTGGGTGAGGTGGAGAGCGGCTCTATCGCGGAACAGGCGGGATTCGCCCAAGGCGATGAGATACTCGCGGTAGCCGACCAGTCCACCCCGACCTGGGAGAGTGTGGTCTATGCGATGCTGTCAGAATCCCTCGACAGCACCAATCTCCATATCCGGGTGCGTGGTCAGACGGGAGTGGAGCATATCCATCAACTCCCTGGACTGGGCCTCTCCGAGTTGGCTGAGGATGGCATGTTGTTGCAGAATCTCGGTCTCTCCCCCGATCGACCCACCCTGCCACCTGTTATCGATGCGGTGCTGGATGGAGAGCCCGCTGACTTGGCCGGCCTGAAACCGGGGGATCGTATCGTCACTGTTGACGGTATCGAAGTGATGGATTGGAGTGATTGGGTCGAATATGTGCGTAAGCGACCTGGCCAAGCCCTAGAACTGGAGATCGATCGCAATGGCGATTATATCGCAATGCGCATCACCCCGTTGTCGATTGAGGGCGATGGGGAGAGCTATGGTCGAATCGGCGCAAGTGTGGCTGTACCCGATGATCTGATGGATGATTACAGATCGGTGGTCAAATATGGGCCGATCGATGCAGTCGGACAATCCATCTACAAGACCTGGGACCTATCCCTGCTGATGTTGCGTATGCTGGGTAAGATGATTGTCGGCGAGGTTTCAGTTAAAAATCTCAGCGGCCCGATATCTATTGCTGATTCTGCAGGAAAATCAGCCAGTTACGGCTTCAGTTATTTTTTGAAATTTCTTGCGGTGGTGAGCATCAGTCTGGGTGTGCTGAATCTGCTGCCGATACCCGTTCTGGATGGCGGGCACCTGTTTTTCTTCCTCATTGAAGGGATCAAGGGCGGGCCCCTATCGGATCGCTTCCTTGAACAAGGCCAAAAAATCGGATTATTAATCCTATTGGCGATTATGAGTTTGGCCTTCTATGTCGATATAAACCGGTTTCTGGGGTAGAGATATCGCTGTTGTCACAGAGTATGGGCCGTGAACGTCGCAGAAGGCTATCGGTATCCTGATCTCTGAAGATCACTTATACTAACGCGCTGTTTCGCAACCGAAATCGTTCTGAATGTGAACCGTCCAGTACGGATAATTTGAAAAAACACTGTTGTAGTTATTGATAATGCCTCTAATTTCCCGGATTTTAATCCTTGTTGTTCTGCTTGGTGGACAGCTGTTGACCCAGCAGGCTGCCGCCTTTGTGGTGGAGGATATACGGGTGGAAGGTCTGCAGCGGATCTCGGCTGGGACAGTGTTCAATTACTTGCCCATCAAGACCGGGGATGTGGTCGACGCGGGCAACACTTCGCACATTATCCGCACCCTCTACAAAACAGGCTTTTTCAAGGATATAAGGCTCGAAAGCGACGCCAATGTTCTGATCGTATTCGTCCGTGAACGTCCCGCCATTGCGGAGATAAATATCTCTGGCAACAAGGAGCTGGATACCGAGCCATTGATGGCCGGGTTAAAGGACATCGGCCTGGCGGAGGGGCGGGTCTTTAAGCGGGCATTATTGGAGAAGGTGGAGCAGGAGCTCAACCGTCAATACTTCGCCCGGGGCAAATATGGCATCAAGATCCAATCCACCGTTACCCCGCTGGAGAGAAACCGTGTCGGCCTGGATATCGAGATTTCCGAGGGCCTGACCGCCAGGATCAAGCACATCAATATTATTGGCAACCAGGCCTATGAGGATGATCTGTTGTTGGATGAGTTTGCCCTGGGTGTACCCTCCTGGTATGCCATCTTCTCCAGCCGGGACAAATATTCCAAACAAGTGCTTTCCGGCGATCTGGAGACACTGCGTTCATTCTATCTCGACCGGGGTTACATCGACTTCAAGATCGAGTCTACCCAGGTATCCATTACACCGGACAAGAAGGATATCTACATTACCGTGGTGGTGGACGAGGGCGATGTTTTCACCCTAAACGATATCAAGCTGGCCGGGGATCTGGAAATTCCCCCGGAAGAGCTATTCCCCCTGATCCACCTTAAACGGGGAGCGGTCTTTTCGCGCAAAAAACTGACCGCCAGCGCAGATAGGTTGAACAGTCACTATTCCGATGTGGGATACGCATTCGCCAACGTCAACACCATTCCGGACATCGATCGTGAAAACAAGCAAGTGGGGATCACCTTCTTCGTCGATCCGGGTAAGCGGGTGTATGTCCGCTACATCAATATATCGGGTAATACCAACACCCGCGATGAGGTGCTGCGCAGAGAGTTGAGGCAGATGGAATCCGCCTGGTTTTCCGGTGAAAAGACCCGCCTCTCCCGGGAACGGCTACAGCGTTTGGGCTTTTTCAGTGATGTGAACATGGAGACCCCTGCGGTACCCGGCTCAACGGATCAGTTGGACGTTAACCTGGCGGTGACCGAGGCCGCGTCCGGGCAGTTCAGTGCCGGTGTGGGATTTACCCAGACCCAGGGTGTGATCTTCAATGCCAGTATCAGTGAAAACAACTTTCTCGGCACAGGGAATAGATTCAGTGCCGGCTTCGATACCAGTGACGCGACCAAAAAGCTCTCCCTCTCCTATACCAATCCCTACTACACCATCGATGGTGTGAGTCAGGGTTATGAGATGAGTTATCGGAAGACTGATTTCTCCGAACTCAATATCTCCAGCTATTCCACCGATGTGGGACGTCTTGGGGTCCACTACGGTATACCCTTGACCGAATACGATCGGCTTAGATTCAGTCTGGCCTATGAGCGTACGACCTTCTTCCTTGGTTCCTCCCCTTCTGATGAAATCGAGGAGTTCATCGATACCAATGGCGATGAGTTTGACGATTTCGAAATCGTGGGTAGCTGGATTCACGATACCAGGGATCGCGCCATATTCCCCAATCGCGGTGGCCGGCAGGTATTCAGTGTCGAGGCCAATACCCCCGGCAGTGACCTGCAGTATTACCGTGTTAAATATTCAAATGCCCACTATTTCCAACTCACCAACTCGCTGACCCTGAAGCTGAATGGGGAGTTGGCATATGGAGACGGATATGGGGAAGATGACGAGTTGCCCTTTTTCCGCAACTTCTACGCCGGCGGCATTGGTTCGGTAAGGGGTTTCGAGGAGAATACCCTGGGGCCACAGGACTCCCAGGATGATGCTTTGGGAGCAAATGCTAGAATCGTGGGTCAGATGGAGTTACTCTTTCCCGCCTTTGGCGATGATTTCAAGGATACGGTGCGTGCCGGTTTCTTTGTCGATGCGGGCAACGTATTTGATCTGGCAGGGGGTGAGAAGATCGAGTGGGACCTGTTTAGGGCTTCCACCGGTCTGATGTTATCCTGGTTCTCACCAGTGGGTGCCCTCTCATTTAGCTGGGGGTATCCGATCAAAGAGGAAGAGGGTGATGATATAAAGAACCTTCAATTCAGGATTGGTGGTGGTTTTTAATCAGTTTGGGAGTGAATGGGTGAATTCGCTAAGACAAATTTTAATTGTTATTACCTTAGGATTGTTCGTGACCTTCAGTGTATCTGCTGAGGAGTATCGTATTGGCTTTGTGAACGCCACAAAAGTCTTCGAGGAGTCACCGCAATACAAAACGGCCAGGGAGAGGTTGCAAACCGAGTTTTCCCGTCGGGAGAAGGATCTGCTTGCCTCCCAGAAACAGCTCAAGCAGCTCGAAGAGAAGCTGCAGCGGGATGGTTCGGTGATGAGTGAGTCTGAGGTCAAGAGGCTGGAACGGGACATTCTCAGTCGAAGCCGTAAGTTAAAGAACGCCCAGACCGAGTTTCGCGAGGATCTCAATCTGCGCCAGAATGAGGAGTTCAAGAAACTTCGTCAGCAGGTGCGTGAAGTGATCCGGGAAGTGGGCAAGAGTGAGAACATAGACCTTATCGTTTCAGATGGTGTCGTCTACTTTAGCAAAAAGATCGACATTTCCGATAAGGTGCTGGAAAAGTTACGTCAGCTGAAAGCGGAATAAGGTGGTATCAAGATCATCTGGATCCAGTCTCGGTGACCTGGCAGATGCTGTTGGGGCGAAACTGCTAGGTGATCCGAAAACGACGATTACCGGGGTTGGGACACTACAGGGCGCAAAACCCGGAGAGATCAGTTTTCTCAGTAATCCCGCCTATCGTCGCTACCTTTCCACGACCCAGGCATCGGCGGTGATCCTTTATGAAAAGGATGCTGCTGATTGCCCGGTTTCCGCATTGGTCTCCGACAATCCCTATCTAGCCTATGCCAAGGTGGCTGAAAAACTATTTCCCCATGAAACCTTTACGCCCGGTGTCGATGTAACCGCGGTCGTAGCTGGATCTTCTTCGATTGACAGCGGTGCCTGGATTGGACCCTGTAGTGTGATCGGGGAGGGGGTGAGGATCGAATCGGGAGTCTATATTGGCCCTGGCTGCGTGGTCGAGGACAATTGCAGGATTGGCGCCGATACCCGCTTGGTGGCGAATGTGACCCTGTGCCATGACACCCGCTTGGGTGAACGTTGCCTGATCCACCCAGGCGCTGTGCTGGGTGCGGATGGCTTCGGCCTGGCCAATGATGAGGGGCATTGGCTCAAAGTGCCGCAGCTCGGTCGGGTGTGGGTTGGGGACGATGTGGAGATTGGTGCCAATACCACCATCGACCGAGGTGCATTGGAGGATACGATTCTGCATGATGGGGTCAAGCTGGATAATCTTATTCAGATTGCCCATAACGTGGAAATTGGCAGGAGTACGGCGATGGCCGGTTGCTCAGCGGTGGCTGGCTCAACCAAGATCGGCAGTCACTGCACCATCGGCGGTCAGACAGGCCTGGTGGGGCATTTAACGATAGGTGATAATGTGCATTTTTCAGCGGCCACCCTGGTTACCCGCTCATTCAGAGAGGCGGGATACTACAGTGGTAACCTTCCGGCTATGGAAAATGGCGCATGGAAAAGAGTGGTTGCAAGACTCCGAAATCTGGAGTCGATGGCAAAACAGATGAAATTCCTTAAGAAAAAACATCTAGACGACCTGTAGAGAGCCGTTGAGATGAATGGCATGAGAAACTGGAGGGCGGTTTGATCGCAATGGACATCAATAAGGTGCTGAGCTTGCTGCCGCACCGCTATCCTTTTCTGCTTATCGATCGGGTGCTTGAGTATGAGAAGGATACACGGCTCTTGGCATTGAAAAATGTCACCTACAACGAACCCTTTTTCAACGGCCACTTTCCCATTCAACCGGTGATGCCGGGTGTACTGATCGTCGAAGCGATGGCACAGGCGACCGGCCTGTTGGCGATGGAGTCCAATCCGGAAACAGTCAATGAGACGACCATCTATCTTTTCGTCGGTATCGATAAGGCCCGATTCAAGCATCAGGTGGAGCCTGGTGATCAACTCATCATCGAAGTCAATCAGAACAAGATGAAACGTGGTATCGGCTTTTTCGCCTGCACCGCAAAGGTCGGGGACAAAACCGTGGCCACCGCGGATATCATGTGTACGGCACGGGAGATAGGCAACTGATAGATCCACGCGCAGTTATCGATCCGGATGCTGAGCTTGATGAAGGGGTCAGCGTGGGTCCCTTCACAATCATCGGCGCCGGGGTCAAGATCGCCGCCGGGACTGAAATCGGTCCTCATGTAGTGATCAAGGGACCGACCCAGATAGGCCGGGACAACCGGATCTACCAGTTTGCCTCGGTAGGGGAAGATCCCCAGGATATGAAATATGCCGGTGAGCCGACCACCCTGGAGATCGGTGATCGCAATGTGATCCGTGAATTTGCCACCCTGCATCGCGGCACCGTACAGGATCAGGGTGTGACAAGGATCGGCAATGACAATCTGCTGATGGCCTATATCCATGTGGCCCATGATTGTGTACTGGAGGACCATATCATTATGGCCAATGCGGCCTCCCTGGGCGGGCATGTGCAGATTGGGCGTCACGCTATCCTGGGGGGGTTCACGAAAGTGCATCAATTCTGTCGGGTGGGGGCACACAGTTTTTCCGGGATGGGATCGGCAATCAGCATGGATCTGCCGCCCTACGTCATGGCCTCGGGGCAACCGGCCAAACCGCATGGTATCAACCGGGAGGGATTGAGCCGCCGGGGATTCAACGATGACGCCATCCAACAGATCAAACGAGCCTATAAACTGATCTATCTCTCCAAGAAACGCCTGGAAGAGGCCAGGGAAGGGATCGATGCGATGCTGAGCGATACCCCTGAACTTGAGATCCTGACCGATTTCCTCAAACATAAGGGTCGAGGTATTTTACGTTAGCCTTGGGTATTTCTATTTCCGTCTATGCAACAGAGACAAGCAAAGAGACCCCCAAGGATCGGCATCCTGGCGAATGAGGTGTCGGGTGATCAGTTGGCAGCGGCATTGATCGAAGCCTTGCACGCCAAGCATGCGGATATCGAGTTCGAGGGTATGACAGGGCCGTTGATGGAGGCGGCAGGTTGCCGTTCTCTTGCCAAGATGGATCCGGTGATGGGGTTTGCCGAGGTCATCGGTCATCTGCCTGGACTGCTACGCACACGTAAAAACCTGCTGGCCTACTTTCTCGCCAATCCCCCCGATCTCGTGTTAGGGGTCGATGCCCCCGATTTCAACCTGGCACTGGAGACCAAGCTCAAAGCGGCCGGTGTAACAACAGCGCATTTTGTCAGTCCCACGGTTTGGGCTTGGCGGCAGGGCCGGGTGAAGAAGCTGCAAAGGGCGGTTGACCTGATGCTCTGTATCTTTGACTTCGAGGTCGATTTTCTGCTTCGACACAAGGTGCCTGCAGTCTATGTGGGGCATCCACTGGCGGACCAGATTCCCCTGGAGCCGTCAGAACCCGCAGCGAACAGGGATGGGTTGGGCCTGGTGAGGGAAAGGCCTGTTGTCGCCCTATTGCCAGGAAGCCGGATGAGTGAAGTGAGCAGGCTTGGCCCGGTGTTCCTGCAAACAGCGTTGTGGCTGCAACAGCAAAGGCCGGATCTGCAGTTTGTCGCGCCGATGGTGAATCAGAAGCTCAAACAGCTTTTTCAGGAACTGATTGAAGCGACTGCGCCTGAATTGCAGGTAACGCTGCTCAATGGTAGACCCAGAGATGCGATTCGTGCAGCAGATGTGGTGCTGACCGCATCGGGTACGGCTACCCTTGAAACCCTGTTACTGAAGCGTCCCATGGTGGTGGCCTATCGACTTTCACCGCTCACGGTTTGGTTGATTCGCCGCTTTAAGTTATTGAAAACTCCCCATGTGGCATTGGCGAATCTGCTTGCCGATCAACCCTACGCCCCTGAATTCATCCAGGAGGCGTGCAAACCGGGCGCCCTGGGTAGGGCGGTGCTGGCGTTTCTCGAAGACGCGACAAAGCGTGCGCAGATTACCCGCGCCTATATGGAAATCCACAGGAATCTGCGTCGTGATGCCGCCCAGGCCGCCGCCGATGCAGTCCTGGATTTGCTGGCTGAAAATTAGAGCCTGGCATTCCGGCGGTCACTCATTATTTGATTAGACAGAGGGTGATTTTTTTGCTCTTATTGGCTATGCGGAAAATATAATCACATATCATTTACCTGCGGCAGGGATACCTTTAGTTAGCGATGGCTGTACTTCTCCATGATCTTATATACGAATCGGCCAGCCGCACTCCGTCACAAACGGCCCTCAAGTACAAATCAACCTCTCTGACCTATGCTGAACTTGCACAACAGGTCGATCACATATCCCGGGCTCTGATCGATATCGGAATCGATAAACAGGACCGTGTCGCAATCTATCTGCCAAAGTGCCTGGAGGATGTGGTCTCTATTTTCGCCACGGCTGCGGCGGGTGCCGTATTCGTGCCAATCAATCCGGCCCTCAAGGCCCATCAGGTTTCGCATATTCTGCTGGACTGCGATGCCAAGGTCCTGATTACCACCCAGGGTAAATGCCGTTCGCTGAAAACCGCCCTTGGGTATTGCGTCGATCTACAAAGCGTGGTTTTGATTGATGGGGTAGACAGCGAGGAGGAGGGAATGCATGCCCAGCGTTTGATCGCCTGGGATGAGTTGATCGCGAATCCTGTCGCCCCTCGCGGACATCGGGTGATCGATACGGATTTGGTCTCGCTCATCTATACATCGGGCAGCACTGGTGATCCGAAGGGTGTAATCCTTTCCCATAGGAACATGGTGAATGGCGCGAAAAGTGTCGCCCAATATTTGAAAAACAGCTCGTCTGACAGGATCCTTGCAGTACTTCCCCTCAGCTTCGACTATGGCATGAGCCAGTTGACAACCGCATTTCTGGTCGGCGCTACTGTCGTATTGATCAACTACCTGTTGCCTATGGAAGTGCTCAACACCCTTGCCCAGGAGCAGATCACCGGCTTGGCCGCGGTGCCACCATTATGGAATCTGCTGGTCGAGCTGCCCTGGCCCGGCGAAGTTGCATCCCACCTGCGCTATATCACCAGTTCCGGTGGCGTGGTGCCGGTAGAGACCACGGAGCTGCTGCGCCAGGTACTGCCCGATACCGAGATCTATCTCATGTATGGGCTTACTGAGGCGTTTCGATCGACCTACCTGGCGCCGGATCAGGTCAAGAAAAGACCCACCTCCATTGGCAAGGCGATTCCGAATGCCGAGGTACTGGTGTTACGCAGCGACGGAAGCCCCTGTGGCGTGGATGAACCCGGTGAGTTGGTTCATCGTGGATCGCTGGTCTCAATGGGTTACTGGAACGATGTGGAGGCGACAAATCAGCGATTCAGACCAATACCCAATCGCAATGATGCCATACCAGGCAATGAGCTGGCAGTCTGGTCGGGGGACATCGTGAAGATGGACAGCGAAGGCTATCTCTATTTCATGCGCAGAGATGATGATTTGATCAAAACAATGGGTTATCGGGTCAGCCCAAACGAGATCGAAGAGATATTCTACCGTTCGGGCCTGGTATCCGAGGTGATTGCATTGGGTATTCCTCACACCACGATAGGCCAGTCGATCGTGCTTGTAGCTACGCTTAAAAGCGGTATCGAAGTGACGGAAAAGCAGTTGCTGGATAATTGTAAACAGCGATTGGCAAGTTATATGATGCCGGCTGAAGTGATTTTTCGTACCAGTTTGCCAACCAATCCCAATGGCAAGGTCGATAGAAAACAGCTTAGGCTGGAGGTATTGGAGTCGATCTCAGAATGAGCTGAACTCCCTATCGATCTCCGTCTGTTTGACAAATAAACTCATGACCTTGGTCATATGATTTGATGTGTTGCCACTCTGATTGGGGTGATGGCACGGGTGTGTAACGCTGATTTTAGGTGACTATGAGCATGGCAAAAGCACTTACCCTGGTTGCAGGTGTCGATGAGGTGGGAAGGGGCCCCTTGGCAGGACCGGTTGTCGCGGCAGCCGTGATACTCGATCCTGAGCGACCCATCGAGGGATTGGCCGATTCCAAGAAGTTGAGTGAGAAACGCCGGGAACAGCTCTCCCAGCTGATCAAGGAGCAGGCCCATAGCTGGTGTCTGGGACGGGCGGAAGTGGAAGAGATCGATCGGATCAATATCCTGCAGGCGAGCCTGTTGGCCATGCAGCGGGCGGTGGAGGGCCTGCCTTGCCTGCCCAGTCTGGCCATGGTGGATGGCAAACACGCTCCGCAGCTGGCCTGTAGGGTGGATACGGTGATTGGCGGGGATGCCCTTGTGGAGGCAATCAGCGCAGCATCTATCATTGCCAAGGTGGCTCGGGATCGTGAGATGGTCGATTTGGACAGCCGCTATCCCGGTTATGGACTCGCGCGCCATAAGGGCTATCCAACCAAGCAGCACCTGGAGGGTCTGCGCTCTCTGGGCGTCACCCCGATTCACCGGCGCTCATTCGCACCGGTAAAACGGTTGCTATCAGGCTCATGACCTGAGACCGATTCGGGGTAGAATAGGCAACCATGGAACTCCCCTTTGTTCATCTTCGCGTGCACTCCGAATACTCCCTGGTAGATGGTCTGGTGCGTGTCAAACCCCTGGTCAAACAGGTGGCTGAGTCAGGCATGCCCGCAGTGGCCTTGACCGACCAGTCGAACCTCTTCGCCCTGGTACGTTTCTATCAAGCCGCCCTGGCCGCCGGGGTCAAGCCCATCGCCGGTGTCGACGCCTGGATTCGCAACCCGGAGGATATCAACACACCTTTTCGCCTGGTGTTATTGGTGCAGAACCAGGTTGGCTACAACAATCTGACCCGTCTGGTCTCGCGTAGCTACCGGGAGGGTCAACACCTGGGTCGCCCGCTCATGGATGCTGCATGGCTGAGTGGCAATACGGATGGACTGATTGCCCTCTCCGCCGGTCGACAGGGGGATGTGGGACGGGCCTTGCTGGCCGGCAACCAGGCTGAGGCGGAGCGGCTGCTCAACCGTTGGCTGGAGTTGTTCGGTGACCGCTACTATCTGGAACTGCATCGTACCGGGCGCACCGAGGAGGAGCGCTGTCTGCATGAGAGTGTGGCCCTGGCGGCGGATTATGGCGTGCCCGTGGTGGCCACCAATGATGTGCATTTCCTGCAAGCGGATGACTTCGACGCCCACGAAGTGCGGGTCTGCATCCATGAAGGGCGTATCATCGACGATCCAAGGCGGCCCAGAAACTACAGCGAGCAGCAATACCTGCGTACCCCGCAAGAGATGGTGGAGCTGTTTGCCGACATCCCCGAGGCACTGCAGAATACCCTTGAGATCGCCAAGCGCTGCACCATCGAACTGACCCTGGGTAAAAACTTTCTCCCCGATTTTCCCATCCCCGAGGGGATGACCATCGCTGAGTTTCTCGCCGCCGAATCCCGCAAGGGCCTGGAGTGGCGGCTGGCACGCATCTTCGATAAGCAATCATCCGACTTTGCCGAGCAGAGAAAGGTCTATGACGAACGCCTGCAGGTTGAGCTGGACGTTATCAACAGCATGGGATTTCCCGGCTACTTCCTCATCGTCGCCGACTTCATTCAGTGGGCGAAGGACAATGATATCCCGGTCGGTCCCGGGCGTGGTTCGGGGGCAGGTTCGCTGGTCGCCTATGCCCTAAAGATCACCGACCTCGATCCCATCGAACACGAGCTGCTGTTCGAGCGCTTTCTCAATCCGGAGCGTGTCTCCATGCCGGATTTCGACGTGGATTTCTGTATGGACAAACGCGACCAGGTGATCGATTACGTCGCCCAACGCTATGGGCGCGATTCGGTATCCCAGATCATCACCTACGGTTCCATGGCGGCCAAGGCGGTAGTGCGTGATGTGGGCCGGGTACTGGGCCATCCCTATGGTTTCACCGACCGGGTGGCAAAGATGATCCCATTCGAGATCGGCATGACCCTCGACAAGGCCCTGGCCGAAAGCGACGACCTGAAGCAGGCCTATGCCACGGACGAGGAGGTGAGCGAACTTATCGGTATGGCGAAAAAGCTGGAGGGTTGTGCCAGGAATGCAGGCAAACATGCCGGCGGTGTGGTCATCTCCCCCGGACTGCTGACCGATTTCACCCCCCTCTATTGTGAAGCCAACGGGGAGGGGCTGGTCACCCAGTTCGACAAGGACGATGTGGAAAAGGTCGGCCTGGTGAAGTTCGACTTTCTCGGTCTTCGCACCCTGACCATCGTCGATTGGGCGCTCAAGACAGTGAATGGGGAGCGGGTAAGTAAAGGCGAGGAGCCGATCGACATCAATGCCATACCCATGGATGACGAGGCCTCCTTCAAACTCCTCAAGAGTGCCGAGACCACTGCGGTGTTCCAGTTGGAATCCCGCGGCATGAAGGAGTTGATCAAAAAACTCCAACCCGACTGTTTCGAAGACATCACCGCTCTGGTCGCCCTGTTTCGCCCCGGCCCCCTGCAGTCAGGGATGGTGGATGACTTCATCAACCGTAAACATGGCCGGGCCAAGGTGTTATACCCGCACCCGGATCTGGAGCCAATCCTGAAGCCCACCTACGGCGTCATCCTCTACCAGGAGCAGGTGATGCAGATCGCCCAGGTATTGGCGGGCTACTCCCTCGGTGGTGCCGACCTGCTGCGACGGGCCATGGGTAAGAAGAAACCGGAGGAGATGGCAAAGCAGGGGGAGATCTTTCGCCAGGGCGCCGTGGAGCGGGGGGTGGAGGAAGAGACCGCCACCTACATCTTCGACCTGATGGAGAAGTTTGCCGGCTACGGCTTCAACAAATCCCACTCCGCCGCCTATGCCCTGGTCTCCTACCAGACCATGTGGCTGAAGGCCCACTACCCGGCCGCCTTCATGGCCGCCGTCTGTTCAGCCGATATGGACAATACCGACAAGGTGGTGCCGTTGATCGAGGAGTGTCGCCGTATGCGCCTCAAGGTCGAGGCCCCCCAGGTCAACCTCTCGGAGTATAAGTTCACCGCCACTGACAATAACAGCGTCGTGTACGGCCTCGGCGCCATCAAGGGGGTGGGTGAATCCGCCATCGAGTCGGTGATCGATGAACGTAACAGCCATGGTGCTTACCAGGATATCTTTGAATTCTGTCGTCGTATCGATCAGCGCAAGGTCAACCGGCGGGTGACCGAGTCACTGATCCGCGCCGGTGCGCTCGACGGCTTGGGCGCCAACCGGGCCACCCTGATGATGCAGTTGCCACTGGCTTTAAAGCTTGCGGAACAGCACCATGCCATGCAGGCGGTGGGTCAGAACGATCTTTTCGGCATGGGCGATCCACAGCCGCAGGAGGCCAGTCACGCCCAGGTGATCCCCAAGGATGTGGATGAATGGGAGGAGGAGCAGCGCCTGCTGGGGGAAAAGGAGACCCTCGGCCTCTATCTCACCGGTCATCCCATCGACCGCTATGCCGAGGAGTTGGGCAATATCAGCAGCAGCCGCATCGGTGATCTCAGCCTTGACGGTACCCCGGAGCCGGGGCAAAGGCGTCGCGGGGTGCCGGTGGTGGTGACCGGTCTGGTGGTCAGCGCCAGCCACCGGCAGACACAACGGGGTCGTATGGGCACCCTGGTGTTGGATGATCGCAGCGGGCGTATCGAATGCACCCTCTTCAGCGAGGCCTATGAACAACATCGTGAACTGATCTCCGCGGACAATATCCTGGTGGTATCGGGTAATCTCAACTACGACGAGTTTCGCGGTGGGCTCAGTATTCGGGTTGATAATCTGCTGACCTTTGAACAGGCCCGTTCACACTATGCGGGTCTGCTGAATATCAAAGTCTCTCTCAACGGTCTCGATATATCCGGATTCAGTGAACAACTGCAACAGATACTCTCTCCCTTCAGGGGCGGCACCACCGGAATCAGACTGCACTATCAGGCAACGGACGCCTGTGGCGATATCCAGTTGGGCAAGGAGTGGCAGGTCAATCCGACAGACGAGTTGCTGCGCAGACTTGAACAGTTCTTCGGACCAGGTTCTGTGCAGGTCGCTTATCGTCACTCCCAGCAAGGGAGTAAAAATGGGGGTCGTCGACAGGCGGTTCATTGATGAAGCCTGCCTGAGATTTCCTGATTTAGAGGCTGTCCTAACCTATTTGAATCCGGTATATTTCGCGCATGGATCTGAATTTTCTAGAATTTGAACAACCGATCGCCGAACTTGAAGCGAAGATCGAAGAACTCCGCTTGGTGGGTACCGACAACGAGATCAACATCCAGGACGAGATTGCCCGGTTGGAGAACAAGTGTCAGACCCTGACCGAATCGATCTTCTCCAACCTCAAGCCCTGGGATATCTCACAGCTCTCACGTCATCCCCAGCGGCCCTATGTGCTCGACTATATCGACCGCATATTCGACGAGTTCCACGAGCTGCACGGGGACCGGGCCTTTGCCGACGATCATGCCATCGTCGGCGGCGTGGCGCGTCTCGAGGGGCGGCCGGTGATGTTGATCGGCCATCAGAAAGGCCGAGACACCAAGGACAAACTGTTTCGTAACTTCGGCATGCCCCGTCCCGAGGGCTATCGCAAGGCCCTGCGCCTGATGGAGCTGGCGGAGCGTTTCAGATTGCCGGTCATGACCTTCATCGATACCCCGGGCGCCTATCCCGGTGTCGGCGCCGAGGAGCGGGGGCAGAGCGAGGCCATCGCGCGTAACCTCAAGGTGATGTCGGGCCTGCGTACACCGATCATCTGTACCGTGATCGGGGAGGGCGGATCCGGTGGCGCCCTGGCGGTGGGTGTCGGCGATCGCATCCTGATGCTGCAATACAGCACCTACTCGGTGATCTCACCGGAAGGGTGCGCCTCGATCCTCTGGAAAAGCGCGGAAAAGGCCCCCCTGGCTGCCGAGGCCATGGCGATCACCTCAGATCGGCTGAAGGAGCTGGGACTGGTCGACGAGGTCGTGCCGGAGCCCTTGGGCGGCGCCCATCGGGACATCGAGACCATGGCCAAGAGCCTCAAACATGCGTTGGTGGAGGGATTGGACAACATCACCAGCATGGCCGTCGACAAACTGCTCGATACCCGCTATCAGCGGCTCATGCAGTATGGTCAGTTTGCTGGAGACTGATAGCAGGAATCCCTTGTGAACCTCACAGCCAGCCGGCTGCTAGAGACGCTGCGGCAGCTGCCGACTGCATCCAGATGCCATCTCGCCCTCAGCGGTGGACTCGACTCCTGCGTATTGCTCCACCTGCTGGTCCAACTCAGACCCCAACTTCCCTTTGAACTTAGGGCGATCCATGTGCACCACGGATTGCAACATCAGGCCGATAGCTGGCAGAACTTCTGCGAAGAGCTCTGCAATGGCTATGACATTCCCCTGAAAAGCGTACATCTGACCCTCAACGTCGACAGCGGCGAGAGTCTGGAGGCGGTCGCCAGGGAGGCCCGCTACCAGGCAATGGCCGATCAGATGAGGGAGGGGGAGCTGTTGCTGACCGCCCAGCATCGGGACGATCAGGCGGAGACCCTGCTACTGCAACTGCTGCGCGGCAGCGGACCCGCCGGACTCGCCGCCATGCCGCCCCTGGCCCGGTTCGATCCCGGCTGGTTGGCCAGGCCACTATTGGATTGCTCACGCCAATCCCTGGAAGAGTATGCCAGGCGACATGACCTGACCTGGCAGGAGGACCCCTCCAACCAGGATCAGCGCTTCGATCGCAATTTCATCCGCCATCAGGTGATGCCCCTGCTCCGTTCCCGCTGGCCGGCAGCGGCCACCACCCTATCCCGGGCGGCCCGCTTCAGCGGTGAAATGCTGATGCTGGTAAGAGAGGAGGCCGAAGAGGACCTGGCCAAGGCCCGCACTAAAGATGGCGATACCCTCTCGATCTCAGCCCTGAAACAGCTGAACTCCGTTCGCCTCAGAAACCTGCTGCGCCACTGGATCAGCGCCAGCGGCGCCCCCCTGCCCAGTTCGAAAAAGCTCGTGCGCATGGAACAAGAGGCGGTGCATGGCCGCATCGATGCGGTACCGCTGATCAGTTGGGAGGGTTGGGAGGTGCGACGCTATCGTGACCGGCTGTTTCTCAATCCCGCCCAGATGATAGATCTACCCGCCCAGCCGCTGGCCTGGCTCGGAGGGAACGAACTGATACTCCCCAAAGGTTTAGGACGGTTGATTGCGCAACCCGGTGAAGGCGGTGTCTCAGTAACCCGTTGGGAGCAGGCCAAAGTGGAGGTACGATTCAGACAGGGTGGTGAGCGATGTCTGCTGCCCAATCAGTCCCACCATCGGCCGCTGAAAAAACTCTTCCAGGAGTGGGGTGTGCCGACCTGGGAACGGGAGCGTATGCCACTGGTCTACCTGGATGGTGAATTAGCGGTGATACCAGGGTTCTGTATCTGTCAGCCTTTTCAGGCGCGAGTGAGCGAGGATGCCATCCTTATTGAATGGATAAAGGTTTAGCTTTTGAATTCTGCATGTTTGGTTTTGCAACAAGGGTTCCTATACAATCATTGCATTAAATCCAGCTCCCGTGAATCGTTATTTGGACCCTGACATTGGTGTGGAAAGTAATAAGGCATGGGCAGAAGAAGCTTCTCAAACGGATTGTTTTTCGGAGTAGGCATCATAGTCGGAGTGCTGGTTTTGCTGTTTATTGCCGCGCCGCAAATATACCTGTCGTCAGAGAATAGGAACTTTGTTGATTTGCGGGAAAAGTCCAAGCTGGATTGCCTGACCATGCCGTTACATTGTTTAGTCCGTGATGGGGATATCGATGGTCTTACTGGTTACCTAAACAATGGGAAAGAGTTAGAGCTTAAGGACAACTGGGGACGGACTGCGCTCTATTACGCTCTTTGGAATGAGAAGCCGCATATCTTCAAAATGCTATTGAGCGCCGGTAGTGATGTAAACACCAAAGATGAAAATGAGCGGTCAATATTATTTCAAGCGGTTGCCTGGAAAAAGTATGCTGTTGCAACGGAATTGTTGGCCAATGGCGCGGATATCGATGCTTTAAACGGGAAAAAACATCCGCAGACAGCCCTGCACTATTGTGTCATGAAAAATATGCCTGAATGTGTGGAGTTGCTATTGAATCATGGGGCAGATAAAAGCCTCAAGGACTCGTTTGGATATACTCTGTATGAAAGGGTGCGAATGCACAGTCATATTGATGACAGGGTTGGAGATCTGTTGCATAAGTAATCGATAAGCACCTATATGCGTGGGCTGTGCAATCTATTTACCGTGTCAATATTCAATCAATGGATCAATACTTTCTTACATGTCTAATGGGAATGTAATATGAAGATTCTGGTGGCCGTTGATCTTTCCGAGTCGTCACAAAAGATCGTCACAAAGGCTGAAGAGATCGCACAAGCATTGTCAGCAACTATTTGGCTGCTGCATGTCGCAGAACCTGAACCGGATTTCGTCGGTTATGAAGTGGGACCGCAATCGGTTCGGGATTCACTCTCGCAGAAATTCCATGATGAACATCGCCAGATCCAAGAGATGGCTGATAGTATGCGAGAGAAGAAGCTGGACGTAACTGCACTTCTGATGCAAGGATCAACTGCAGAAACCATTCTGCAAGAGGCCTCAAGGTTGGGTGTGGATATGATTGTCATAGGCTCGCACGGGCGAGGAGCCATGTATCAGCTTCTTATGGGGAGTGTTACTGAAGGTGTGCTCCATGCGGCAACGTGTCCGGTCCTGATAGTCCCGACACGGAAACAGGTATGACAGCAGCGAATGGATCCAGGATATGGCATGCAAAGCCCGAGGCGTGATCTGTAAAAACGCTACTTGCCCCATTACTGCTACTATCCCTAACAGACTGTGCAGGCTTGCCAAACAGGTCATAGCAGGAAATAAACGAGCGTAAAGTAGTTTTCGCCAGCAAAGGAGAGGGCAGTCCGCTGGTTGTCTTGGAGCCTGGACCTGGGCCTGCAATCCACCCTATCTAACAATCCATAGTGTAAAGTTCGATGAATCAATCACTACAAGATCTGTTGAGCGAACTCGAAGCGTTTGGGCAAAATAACGATCAAGCCATCTCGGATCGACCCCGGCGTATGCTCAACATTACCCGCGACACGGGTGAATTTCTTTCAGTTATGGTACAGGCAACCAACGCCAGGCGTATACTTGAAATCGGCACCTCAAACGGTTATTCAACCCTTTGGCTTGCGCAAGCGGCACAGGCCATCGATGGTCAAGTCATCACTGTTGAGTTATCCGATTACAAAATAGAGCTGGCTGCCAGGAATTTTGCACGCTCGGGTATATCCAACTTCATTACCCAAGTGGAAGGCAATGCTGCAGATCTTCTCGAGGCGAAGAGCGACAGCAGTTTTGATCTGCTGTTTCTCGACTCCGAACGGAGTGAATACCTTGACTGGTGGCCGAACATCCGTCGCATACTCCGCCCGGGTGGTTTGCTTGTGATGGACAACGCCCTATCCCACGCCGAGGAAGTCGCACATTTTATCGGCATCGTTTCCGCAGACCCGGCTTTCTCTACTTGTACCCTACCGGTCGGCAATGGCGAGTTTCTTGCCAACCGTGCCAATCGTTGACCGTCACCCCTGCAGGCCGGTTGAAAACAAGCATGGCAGCGGTTGCATGAAAACTGAATCCGGTACCTACGCCATATTATTGAGGACAGACGAAAACAGTGCTGTGGAGATAGGGCGTTGGGGAGTCCTGCATGTCAGACCTGGTTACTATCTTTATGTGGGCAGTGCATTCGGCCCAGGCGGTGTTCGTGGGCGTGTCTCTAGACATTGCCGGGAGTCGAAGTCGAAGCATTGGCATATCGATTATTTAAGAGAGATGGCAATCATCGAATCAGTCTGGTACAGCCACAGTCAGACTCGCCTGGAACACCGCTGGGCGAAGGCATTGGCTAAATGGAGCAAGGCAGAGTCGCTGCCGGGTTTTGGCTGTAGTGACTGCAATTGCGATTCCCACCTCTTCTATTTCAGGCAGGCGCCAACCTTGGCTGGGCTTGCCAAGACCCTTGGATGTTGTGTTGAATCATGGTCCTGTGAGGAGACCCGGCAGCAAGTTAAAGGCTAGTGAAGAAAATTAAACATCCGGTTGCGATAACGCTTCACCAGTTCACCCTGTCCACCCAACAACTCAAATATCCGCAACATCTCCTTCTGCGCCGCATTGTCCCCATAACTGCGATCCTTCTGTAACAGGGTCATGAGCAGTTCAAGGGCCCTTTCGAAATCGTTTTCCATCACCTTGTGGGTGGCCAGAAGATGCAGGGCTTCGCTGTCAGCGGGATTTGCCTGCAGACGTTTCTCCAGTTCCGCTGCCGGCGGGCTGTCAGCGGTTGCGCGATCGATTTCGATCCGCGCCAACATGGAGGCCACCTCCGGCTTGTTCCTCTCTTCAGGGGGCAGGGCCTTAAGCAGTTTTTCAGCCTCATCCAGCTTGCCCAGGGTGGCCATATAGCGCGCATAAGAGAGTCTGACCCGAGGGCTTTCCGGATCGGTCTCACTGGCCTGTTTGAGCAGGGCCTCGGCCCCCTCCGCATCCCCCTGCAGCAGCAGGGCATCGGCCTGGTCCAGCAGGGCATCCGACTCGCGGGGAATATGCTTGTCGAGGAAGCTGCGGATCTCCGCTTCCGGCAATGCCCCCATGAACTCATCCACCACCTGGCCCTGATGGAACAGCTTTACGCTGGGGATGCTGCGTACCTGGAAATGGGCGGCCAGCTGTTGTTCCTGCTCGGTGTTGACCTTCGCCACTAGGAACTTACCCGCATATTCATCCGCCAGTTTCGCCAGGGTCGGCATCAGGCTCTTGCAGGGATTGCACCACTCGGCCCAGAAGTCCACCAGTACCGGTACATGCATGGAGTTTTCCAGCACCAGCTGTTGAAAGCGGTCTGTGGTGACATCAAAGACATAGGATTGGTCCGCCATAAGTGAAAGCTCCTGTGCATAAGCCGATAAGGGGCGCCATTATACTGAATTCAAGCCAGAATGTTGGACTTGAAATCCCCCTCGTCACGCCCCATTTAAGGCATAATCCAAACGTATAGAATCAGTATCATGAGTGAAGCCCTACATATCGTCTGTCCCCATTGCGACGGCATCAACCGGGTCCCTGCCGAGCGGCTGCAGGACAGAGCCAAATGTGGCAAGTGCCACCAACCGCTTTTCATGGGCCAGCCCCTGGCCCTGGATGAGGGGCGCTTCCCGCGCCATGCGCAGAAGAGCGACATCCCCCTGCTCATCGATTTCTGGGCGCCCTGGTGCGGACCCTGCCAGATGATGGCCCCGGCCTTCGAGCAGGCGGCCGCCCAACTCGAACCGGCGGTCAGGCTGGTCAAGGTCAACACTGAAGAGGCACAACAGCTGGGCGCCCGTTTCGGCATACGCAGTATTCCCACACTGATGCTGATGCGCGGCGGTAGAGAGGTTGCGCGCCAGGCAGGGGCCATGGATCAGGGGGGGATTGTGCAATGGACCCGTCAGCACCTCACAGGATAGTAAACCACTACAGGCTACCAAGGCCCTTACGCTAAAGGTAAAAACGACTGCCGTTTTCGCTGGTTGATCCCGATTAGAGCATCTTGCAAGCAATTGCGAAGTTGGGCGAGCCGGTCCGCTTGGCCAGTTCTATCTTGATCAGAAAATGAACCCCCCATTTTGTAGGTCGTTGATATCGGTTATGGTAATACTGTAGCCAAGACGAACAGATCATTTTCAGGTGAGGATATGGGCAACAGACTGTCGAGTGGAATCACCGGATGGTGTAGCAACAAGTACGATAAACGTGAAGATAGTGAGGATTACCGGATCGCCTTTGCCGGCGGTCAGGGAATAATCATGTTGGACTTGGATCTGGACGACGACGTGCACTATTTCACTGCCGGTGCAGTTTATGAGTCGCAGCTGACCAATTTTTCTGATCGATGAATAAACGGACTGAGGAGGCAGGTCTTAGGGCCTGTTAACACTAATCCAATGCACTCTGTTGTGCCTGAAAAAGCGCCAATCAAGGCGCGAGGAGCGAGGTTTGGTTGTTCCAAATGAGCGACGAGCAACGCCGAGTGGCGCTTTTTCAGGCGCAACCCGGAGGGCTGGGGCTGTTTTTGTGCCCAGCGGCGTTATTATTCGCTCATGTAGCCGGGCTACACCACGCTCATTCTGCCTTGCTGGGTGCAAAAACAGTCCCAGCAGAGTGCATTGGATTAGTGTTAACAGGCCCTAGCCTTTTCCGACGATCATTACAGCTTGTCAGGTACCTGTTGACACGCTTATACCCCCTTTCCAAAAAGGGACAGAATGACACTCAGTCATCGACGCAATCACCAGCGTTGATTCAAGAGGAAAAACCGCAATCCCCGGCATCGGTTCAAGAGGAAAAACCGCAATCCCCCGCTGAATCCGTAGAAAACCAGCTCAGATGTATTGTGCTCTCTGATACTGAAAATGAAATAGTCTCGGTCGAAAACACATTGCGTTACGCGACGATCATCAATGACCGGGGAAAGCTGGTGGATGATTTGAACGGTATCGCAATAATCCACACGGGTGACCTGCTGGATAAGAAAAGACCTGATCCTTCGGTTGTGGATTTCTGGCGGCAGACTCGGCGACAAGCGGAGTTGAACGGAGGGCGTGTGAAAATAGTTGTCGGCAACCACGAGCAGGAGGTCTGGCAAAAAATTGAAGCCGGTAAAAAAATTGGTCTGGGAAAAGATCAATTGGCAGAGTTGAGACTGTTTATTGAATCATTGGATCTGTTTCATCTGGAGGGAGGCGTTCTTTTCATCCATGGTTATCCAACCCTGGAGTTTTTACGTACATTGCAACACTATTGTGAGGTAACGGGAAATGATCTGAATCGATTTAATTCAGATCACTATGAGAAGGCCTTCAAAAGCCCTGAGGCAATGCAGCTATATACCTACACGCGAGACAATAAACAGAGTAATTATCTGCTCTATGATGTTAAGAATGCGGTGCAATATTATAAAAAACACGGCAAATCGATTGATATGCTGTTTAAGGCATTGAAGATAGAAATTGTCATCCACGGACACAGACCGCAGCGTTCAGGTGTGCAGCTTGATTATGAATTCAGGAAGTGGCTTCCGAGTGTAAGAATGATCTGCAATGATACAATGGTGGGACGTAAGGGTTTGGGTGCAACCGTGCTTCGGTCATGTACAGACGGGAAGATCGATATTGTATTCATCAATACCAAAAACAAGTCTAAAAAGCAGCGGAGAATCATCTCTGAATATCTTGGCGCCAATCAGAGTGGATATACGGCAGAGATCCAATAAACGCTAGGGTTCTTTTCTCCACCAGGGTTGCTTTGCATTGACGAACTCCTCCCAGCGATCATCAAAGGTGTCCAGCATTTCATAAAACTGACGCGTGCGCCAACCGACCAGGCCTCCGGCATATTCCAGAACTTCATGGTTGTTTTCATTTTCCATCATGATATCCAGAAGATGCTTCATGACCGATATATCGTTCAGGATACCCAGCAGATCCTGCAAACTTTTCATGTGGCCTATAAAGTCATCCAAACCTTTCAATATTGGAATGAAGAATTCGGCAGCGTAACGAAGTTTTTTGCATTCGATGCGTAACTTATGCATCTCTTGAGCTGATTCCTTGTTCACATCGCTGCCAGCCTCCAATACGCCTCGTTCCAGGTTGTCCAGCAACCTACGGGAAAAGGGGACAATGTTTATTGATAAGTTGTTGCGATGCTTGGTCTTCAATTCCGCCTGCTCCCACTCCCTGGCGTCGATCCATTTGGGGAAATTGTCTTTGAAGTGTTTGTATTGGTCGCTGTCGAGCATGGTGTTGACTTGCTGGTAGGCCTGTTCCCTGTGACGATGGGTGATCAGGGTGACGCCTTCTTCACCACGTAACGGCAGTTTGCCTCGAATTGCACCAAGTCCCTCCTCAATGAAGACATCCAGGTCCCTTGCCATTCCCAACTGGCTGGCGAGATCCCGTAACTCGTTGGACCAGGGCTTGGCGACTTTGCGGGGGATGGCTGCGCGAAAGGCAGACAGGGCGGAACGCATTCGTCTGAACGCTACCCGTGTCTGGTGTACGCCTTCGATATCGTCCCAGGAACGTGCGCTCTGTTCCCATGCCAGCAGATAGTTGAAATTATGTTGGAGAATGATCTGAACGGCTTCGCTGACGCTTTGTTCAGTATCGATGGGTGCTGCTGATTTGGTTTTTTTTATCATTGACGAATAAGTACGTTGAAATAACAGGTTCTATATCAAAGGCCCTGTTAAAAAACTGCCAGGCAATCGCGTCATACTATCAACATGACTCTAGCAGAAATAAGCAGATATGGCAGTCAATAAGTGGAGCTTGAACTGGTTCATGAAGAAAGCGTTCCGTGACCGCAATCGCCGCCTGTGATCCGCCTGCAGGAGCGGGAATGTGATTCACCATGATCCCTAGAGGATAGACAGTCACCTTTGCCATCAGTACAATACCGATTCAATTATTTCGGGTGCACCTCTTTGATCGACGCGCTCGGAACCTACTGAAATCGCATACACTGGGGCAGGCACTTCGTGACCTGCCCCTTTTTGCACGCCTGTAGTGGAGAGACTCTTGAGAAAACCCGCAATTCTGGTCCTGGAGGATGGCAGCCAGTTCAGGGGAGAAGCCATCGGTGCCGAGGGTGAGACCGTCGGCGAGGTGGTTTTCAATACCGCGATGACCGGCTATCAGGAGATTCTTACCGATCCCTCCTATCGCAAGCAGATCGTCACCCTGACCTATCCCCATATCGGTAACACGGGTATTAACCAGGAGGACGAGGAGTCGGGACATATTCATGCCGCCGGCCTGGTGATACGGGACCTGCCGCTGATCACCAGCAACTGGCGCTCCGAGGAGAGCCTGGAGCACTACCTGGAGCGTCACGGCATCCTGGCCATCGCCGGTATCGATACCCGCAAACTGACCCGCATCCTGCGGGAGAAAGGGGCGCAGAACGGCGCCATTATCGCGGGGGATAATCCCGATCCTGCAAAAGGTCTGGAGCTTGCCAAGGGATTCCCGGGGCTGAAGGGCATGGACCTGGCACAGGAGGTGACCACCCAGTCACCCTATGAGTGGGCCCAGGGCACCTGGACCCTTGAAGAGGGCCATCCCGAGGCGCCCCATCCCGTCGAAGAGAAGCTGCCCTATCATGTGGTCGCCTACGACTACGGTATCAAACGCAACATCCTGCGCATGCTGGTCGATCGGGAGTGCCGGATCACCGTGGTACCGGCGCAGATGCCGGCGGAAGAGGTGCTGGCGATGCAGCCCGACGGGGTGTTCCTCTCCAACGGGCCTGGTGATCCGGAGCCCTGCGACTACGCCATCGATTCCATCCGCAAGATCGTCGATAGCGGACTGCCCATATTCGGGATCTGCCTGGGTCACCAGTTGCTGGCGCTGGCATCCGGCGCCAAGACAATGAAGATGAAGTTCGGTCATCACGGCGCCAACCATCCGGTCCAGGATCTGGAAAAAGGCACGGTCATGATCAGCAGCCAGAACCATGGCTTCGCGGTAGACGAGGAGAGCCTGCCCGATCACCTGAGTGCCACCCATCGCTCCCTGTTCGACAGCACGCTGCAGGGCATCCATCGCAGCGACAGGCCCGCCTTCAGTTTCCAGGGTCATCCGGAAGCGAGTCCCGGGCCGCATGATGTCGCACCGGTGTTCGATCACTTTATCGAATTGATGAAAACAAGAGATTCAAACCCCGATTAGATTGTAGGGTGCGGCTTGCCGCACCGGTGTGAGAAATTTCAGAGTCATTCGGTGCGGCAAGCCGCACCCTACATTGACTTAAGAGAAAGGGGTTGTCTTTTGAAAGGCAGAAATATTTAGAGGTCGGATACAAGGGCCATGTTGTGGGAAATTATGTTGCGGATATTGTTGTGGAGAACAATCTGTTGGTGGAACTCAAGACCTTGTCGGCTCTGACCAAAGAACATGATGCACAGGTGATGAACTATCTCTGTGCAACAGGATTGAGAGTTGCGTTGTTACTCAATTTCGGCACACCTCGATTGGGTGTGCGCAGACTTGTATGGCGGCATGACGACGCTTCCATAATCTGATTTTTTTAATTTGCGTTCATTCGCGTTCATTTGCGGACTGAAATATTAAATGCCAAAACGTACAGACATACAAAGCATCATGATCATAGGCGCCGGGCCGATTGTTATAGGGCAGGCGTGTGAATTTGATTACTCCGGGGCCCAGGCCTGTAAGGCGTTGCGGGAGGAGGGGTTTCGGGTCATCCTGGTCAACTCCAATCCGGCGACCATCATGACCGATCCGGATATGGCGGATGCGATCTATATCGAGCCGATCACCTGGAAGACCCTGGAGCGGATCATCGAGAAGGAGCGCCCTGACGTCCTGCTGCCGACCATGGGCGGGCAGACAGCGCTCAACTCCGCCCTCGACCTGGTGCGCGAAGGGGTGCTGGAGAAGTATGGCGTGGAGATGATCGGCGCCTCGCGGGAGGCGATCGACAAGGCGGAGGATAGGGACCTGTTTCGCCAGGCGATGCGCAAGATCGGCCTCGACATGCCCCGTTCCGCCATTGCCCACAGTCTGGAAGAGGCGCAACAGGTGCAGGCGCAGATCGGCTACCCCACCATCATCCGACCCTCCTTCACCATGGGCGGCAGTGGTGGCGGCATCGCCTACAATCCGGATGAGTTCGTCGAGATCTGCGAACGCGGCCTCGATCTCTCGCCCACCAATGAACTGTTGATCGAGGAGTCGATCCTGGGCTGGAAAGAGTACGAGATGGAGGTGGTGCGTGACCGCAACGACAACTGCATCATCATCTGCTCCATCGAGAATCTGGATCCCATGGGTGTGCATACCGGTGACTCCATCACCGTGGCCCCTGCCCAGACCCTGACCGACAAGGAGTACCAGATCATGCGCGACGCCTCCCTGGCGGTGCTGCGTGAGATCGGTGTGGAGACCGGCGGTTCCAACGTCCAGTTCGCGATCAATCCGGAGAACGGACGGATGATCATCATCGAGATGAATCCCCGGGTCTCCCGCTCCTCTGCCCTGGCCTCCAAGGCGACCGGTTTCCCCATTGCCAAGGTGGCGGCCAAGCTGGCGGTTGGCTACACCCTGGACGAACTGCAGAACGAGATCACCGGCGGCGCCACCCCCGCCTCATTCGAGCCCAGTATCGACTATGTGGTCACCAAGGTACCCCGTTTCGCCTTCGAAAAGTTTCCCCTGGCCGACGACAGGCTGACAACACAGATGAAGTCGGTTGGCGAGGTGATGGCGATCGGCCGCACCTTTCAGGAGTCGTTGCAGAAGGCGTTGCGTGGCCTGGAGATCGGTAAATATGGCCTGAATGAGATCCTCGATCTCAACGAAGATGACGTGCGCGATACCCTGGTCAGGGAGATCCGCCTGCCCGGTCCCGAACGGCTCTGGTATGTGGCCGAGTGTTTTCGTTTCGGCATGAGTCTGGAAGAGATCTTCGATATCTGCGCCATCGATCCCTGGTTCCTGGTGCAGATCGAGGAGCTGGTGAATATAGAACGTGAGCTCTCCGGTCAGGGTCTGGAGGCGTTGGATGGGGAGCGGTTGCGCTTTCTCAAACGCAAGGGGTTCGCCGATCGGCGCATCGCGGAGCTGGTGGACAGCAGTGAGGCCGAGATACGCCGGCTGCGTCACGATGCAGGCATCCGCCCGGTGTTCAAACGGGTCGATACCTGTGCCGCCGAGTTTGCTACCAGTACCGCCTACATGTACTCCACCTATGAAGAGGAGTGCGAGGCCCAACCCTCGGAACGAAAGAAGATCATGGTCCTCGGTGGCGGACCCAACCGCATCGGCCAGGGTATCGAGTTCGACTACTGCTGCGTCCATGCCGCCTTCGCCATGCGCGACGACGGCTATGAGACGATCATGGTCAACTGCAATCCGGAGACCGTCTCCACCGATTACGACACCTCGGATCGGCTCTATTTCGAGCCCTTGACCCTGGAGGATGTACTCGAGGTGATCCACAAGGAGCAGCCAGCCGGTGTGATCGTACAGTACGGCGGTCAGACTCCACTCAAGCTGGCCAACGATCTGGAGGCGGCGGGTGCGCCGATCATCGGTACCAGTCCCGATTCCATCGATCTCGCCGAGGATCGGGAGCGCTTCCAGCAACTGGTGGAAAAGCTCAACCTCCGGCAGCCCCCCAACAGGACGGCGAGGGATACCGAGAGTGCGGTGCAACTGGCCGATGAGATAGGTTATCCCCTGGTGGTGCGCCCCTCCTATGTACTGGGCGGGCGGGCCATGGAGATTGTCTATAACGAAAGTGAACTGCGGCGCTACATGCGTGAGGCGGTGAGTGTCTCCAATGACTCGCCGGTACTGCTGGACCGTTTTCTGGATGACGCCATCGAGGTCGATATCGATGCCATCTGTGACGGTAAGGATGTGCTCATCGGTGGCATCATGGAACATATCGAACAGGCCGGCGTCCACTCAGGAGACTCAGCCTGCTCATTACCCCCTTATACTCTCTCAGCTGCGGTCCAGGATCGGATGCGGGAGCAGATGCGTAAGATGGCCCTGGAGTTGAAGGTGGTCGGGCTGATGAATGCCCAGTTTGCCATCAAGGATGACATGATCTACCTGCTAGAGGTCAATCCCCGTGCCTCGCGTACGGTGCCGTTCGTCTCCAAGGCCACCGGAGTACAGTTGGCAAAGGTCGCTGCCCGCTGCATGGCGGGGACATCCCTAAAGGAACAGGGCATCACAAAAGAGGTGATTCCGGAGAACTATTTCGTCAAAGAGGCGGTCTTTCCCTTTGTGAAGTTTCCCGGGGTGGATACCGTCCTCGGGCCTGAGATGAAATCCACCGGTGAAGTAATGGGGGTTGGCAGGACCTTCGGTGAGGCCTATAACAAGTCGATCATGGGTGCCGGCTCCGGGTTGCCACAAGGAGGCCGGGCACTGCTGAGTGTGCGTCCGGCGGACAAGGTGAGGGCTGTACAGGTGGCCCAGGACCTGATCGATCTGGGTTTCAACCTGATGGCAACCGGTGGTACCTGTAGGGTGATTCAGGATGCCGGTCTGGAATGTGCGCGGATCAATAAGGTGATGGAGGGCAGGCCGCATATCGTCGACTCCATCAAGAATCACGAAGTCAGCTTTATCGTGAATACCACCGAGGGTGCGCAGGCGATTGCCGACTCTGCTGAGATTCGGCGTACGGCGCTACAACACAAGGTCAGCTATACCACCACCATCTCCGGTGCTGAGGCAACCTGTCTGGCGTTGAAACAACTGGATGAATTGAACGTCAATCGACTTCAAGATCTCCATCAATAGATGGAAATTGGTGAGCAAACCGCAAATGGACGCAAATCACCCCAATAGTCGCAAATAATTTAAATACGTAGGGTGCGGCTAGCCGCACCGTGGGTGGTTGATTTATTAAATGTTGTCCTTATTGATGCTGGATCATGTGGAATGCTAATAAACATTTTTTGATCTACGTCTATTCGTGTTAACACGATAGCGTTATTTCTGAAAACCAGGATATAGAGGATATATTCGATGAGCAAGGTACCGTTGACGGCCAAAGGCGCGGCTAAGCTGCAGGATGAGCTGAAGCAGTTGAAAACCATCGAGCGGCCGAAAGTCATCAAGGCGATTGCCGAGGCGAGAGCGCATGGCGATCTGAAGGAGAACGCGGAGTATCATGCCGCCCGTGATCAGCAGAGTTTCATCGAAGGCCGGATCAAGGATATCGAAGGCAAACTCTCCCATGCCCAGATCATCGATGTCACCAAATTGGATGCGGGTGGAAAGGTGGTTTTCGGTGCTACGGTGGTGGTGTTGGAACTGGACAATGATGAGGAGTTCACCTATCAGATCGTCGGTGATGACGAAGCCGATATCAAACATGGCCTGGTTTCGATCAGCTCGCCGATTGCACGTGCCCTGATCGGCAAGCAGGAGGGGGATGATGTATTCCTCGAGACCCCGGGCGGACCAAGGGAGTTCGAGATTCTGGAAGTACGCTACGTGTGAGTACCGATCGCGCTGGTTTGTTTATAACGCAAAGATCGCAAAGGCAAGACGCTAGGGACGCCAAGTCAAAAAAATGCTTTCCGTGCAGGTGCGTTTCTGCATTAACACCCTTCGCGGGCTATGCGTCACCATTGCGTACTTTGCGTTATAGGGAGACGCAATGGACGCCAAGTTAAAAATGCTTATTACCCAGGGGCGTTTCTGCATTAATACCCTTTGCGGGCTATGCGTCACCATTGCGTACTTTGCGTTATAAACCCAACCTGGTTTAAATAACAACCCTGTTTTTCTTCTTTTTCGGATTGGGCCGATAGAATATCGCCACCCGGCCGATGATCTGGATCAGTTCCGCCGATAGGCGTTCTACGATATCGCCGCTGAGTTGGATGCGATCCTCTTTGTCCGCGCCCGCCAGTTTGACCTTGATCAGTTCATGGGTGTTGAGGGTGGTGTCGATTTCGTTGAGCACCCCCTCACTGAGGCCGTGCTGACCGACGATGACCACCGGTTTTAGGTCATGGGCGAGTTTTTTCAATGTACGGTTTTGCGCGGTAGTGAGCGGCATGACAGCTATCTTGTAGGGAATGGGGAGGCGGATTCTATATCTTTTCCCTCTAGAGTGGAACAGAACCGTTTAAAATGGGGAAATAAACCGCGAATGCACGCCAATCACAGCAAATGATCGCGAATATTGTGTAGGGTGCGGCTTGCCGCACCTTCAAATCCAATACACAGATCGTGCTAATGCATAACCGGCTGGTGCGGCGAGCCGCACCCTACGTACTCATTGCCATTGTGTAAGACAAATATAATATTGGCGTATATTTGCGGTGATCTGCGTTCATTTGCGGTTAATTGAATGTGTTTATTGAGAATGGACCCTGTCAGAACTTTCAATCCATGCATTTTCCTATGAAATCGGCGTCAATTATCATCTAATCTGTAGGTTATGCAGTCGCTGAGGGCTCGGCAGTCTCATGAAACGCAGTAAAAGCAGTCGCCAATGGCTGGATCGTCATTTCAAAGACGAATATGTGAAGCAGGCGCAAAAGGCGGGATACCGTTCGCGGGCTGCTTTTAAGTTACTGGAAATTCAGCAAAAAGATAGAATTTTCAAGCCTGGGATGAAGGTCGTGGATCTGGGCGCCGCCCCTGGGGGCTGGTGTCAGGTGGCCAGGGAGCTGGTGGGGGAGAAGGGTCGTATCGTGGCGATGGACATACTCCCGATGGATCCCATAGCCGGTGTGGAATTTATTCAGGGGGATTTTCGTGAGTCGCAACCCCTTGAAGCGCTTGAGAAATGTTTGGATGGAGAGGCTGTGGACCTTGTAATTTCAGATATGGCACCCAATGTAACAGGTGTAACGAGCGTTGATCAGCCAAGGTCCATCTATCTTTGCGAGTTGGCCCACGACTTTGCCCGGGAAGTGCTAAAGCCGGGAGGCTGCTTTGTCGTTAAGGTATTCCAAGGCGAGGGATTTGATGCCTATTTGAAGGCGCTTCGGAGTGATTTTGAGCGGGTGGTAAGCCGTAAACCCAGCTCATCACGGGCAAAAAGCCGTGAGGTCTATCTGGTAGCAGGGAACTTTAAGATGGTGTACCGTACCAACCAGTAAATCCAAAAAATCAGTAATTTGCACAGAAGTTTAAGGTTTTTTCGGGGTATCATTGATGGATTGGCCTGACTGGATGGGGTTAAGCGTACTCCCCCAAAATATTAATGCTGATCTGGGTGAATAGATCCCACAAGATAATGGGATTAATACAAGAGGTTTTTTCATTTTGAACGACATGGCAAAAAATTTGATTCTTTGGGTAGTGATCGCCATTGTTTTGATGACGGTCTTCAATAACTTCTCAACTACCCAGCCGAAGTCCCAGCCGATGAGCTACTCCGAGTTCATCGTGAATGTGAAAGCGGGGCAGGTGAAAGAGGTCGAGTTCAGCGGTAGTGGGAACGATATCACCGGATCGCTCACTTCCGGGCAGCGTTTCTCTACCTACAGCCCGGGTGACGATATGCTGGTTAGCGACCTGCTCAATAGTAATGTTGAGATCAAGGCCAACCCTCCAGAGAAACCCTCCCTCTTGATGAATATCCTGATCAACTGGTTCCCACTGTTCGTACTCATCGGACTATGGATATTCTTCATGCGTCAAATGCAGGGTGGCGGTGCTGGCCGTGGTGCCATGTCATTCGGCAAGAGCAAGGCGCGGATGCTGAGCGAAGACCAGGTCAAGGTGACCTTCAACGACGTGGCCGGTGTCGAAGAGGCGAAGGAAGAGGTCTCTGAGATGGTCGATTTCCTGCGTGACCCCTCCAAGTTTCAGAAACTTGGCGGCAAGATCCCCAAGGGGGTGTTGATGGTCGGTTCCCCCGGAACCGGTAAGACCCTGCTCGCCAAGGCGATCGCCGGTGAGGCCAAGGTTCCCTTCTTCACCATCTCCGGATCTGATTTCGTAGAGATGTTCGTGGGTGTCGGCGCCTCCCGGGTACGCGACATGTTCGAGCAGGCCAAGAAACATGCACCCTGCATTATCTTCATCGACGAGATCGATGCCGTGGGTCGGCATCGTGGCGCGGGACTCGGCGGCGGTCACGATGAGCGTGAGCAGACCCTGAATCAGCTATTGGTGGAGATGGACGGCTTCGAGGGCAATGAAGGGGTTATCGTCATTGCCGCAACCAACCGTCCTGACGTGTTGGATCCCGCACTGCTGCGCCCAGGTCGATTCGATCGCCAGGTGGTGGTGCCCCTGCCCGATGTGCGTGGACGTGAACAGATTCTTAAAGTACATCTGCGCAAAGTAGCCGCATCCGAAGATGTGAAAGCCGGCATTATCGCCCGTGGTACGCCCGGTTTCTCCGGTGCCGATCTGGCCAATCTGGTGAATGAAGCGGCCCTGTTTGCCGCCCGCGCCAACAAGACCCTGGTCGGCATGGAGGAGATGGAGAAGGCGAAAGACAAGATTATGATGGGTACGGAGCGCCGTACCATGGTAATGAGTGAAGATGAGAAGAAGCTGACTGCCTACCATGAGTCTGGTCATGCCATCGTCGGACGCCTGGTGCCATCCCATGACCCTGTCTATAAAGTAAGCATAATACCCCGCGGCAGGGCTTTGGGCGTAACCATGTTTCTCCCTGAGGCCGATCGCTACAGCTACAGCAAGGAGCATCTTGAGAGCCAGATCTCCAGCCTGTTCGGTGGCCGTATCGCCGAGGAGTTGATCTTCGGTATCGACAAGGTCACCACCGGTGCCTCCAACGATATCAAGCGCGCCACTGATCTGGCACGCAACATGGTGACCAAATGGGGATTGTCGGAACGTCTCGGCCCACTGATGTACAGTGAGGAGGAAGAGGAGGTCTTTCTCGGACGCTCGGTAACCCAGCACAAAAATGTATCGGATGATACCGCACATACCATCGACGAGGAGATTCGCAACTTTATAGACCGCAACTATGAGCGTGCGGAGAAGATTCTCAACGATAATATCGAGAAGCTTCATATCATGGCCAAGGCCCTGATAAAGTACGAGACCATCGATACGGAGCAGATCAACGATATCATGGAGGGTAAGACCCCAAGAGCACCCAAGGATTGGGATGAGAGCGATATCGGTTCCGATGATGATACCCGGCCATCCGGTGAGTCCCCCTCTTCGGATGATGTCTCCGGGACCATTGGTGGTCCTGCCGGTCAGCACTGATAAAGCGCATTATCATTGATTCTCGATTGTGCAGGAAAACCACTTGACCTGGGTACCCCCCAGGTCATGGGTATCCTCAACCTGACCCCCGACTCGTTTTCCGATGGTGGGCGTTTCCTGAATCCGGATCTGGGTTTAAAGCATGCCCTGGAAATGGTGCAGGAGGGTGCGACCATCATCGATATCGGTGGAGAGTCGACCCGCCCTGGTGCGCAGCCTGTATCGGTCGAAGAGGAGCTGGACCGTGTCATTCCCATCATTGAAAGGCTTGTACAGGCTGTTCCTGTACCGATCTCGATTGATACCAACAAACCTCTGGTGATGCGTGAGGCAGTCTCTGCCGGTGCCGGTATGATCAATGACATCATGGCCCTGCAGGAACCCGGTGCGCTGGAGGCGGCGGCCGAGGTGGGTGTGCCGGTCTGTATCATGCATATGCAGGGGGAACCGAGAACCATGCAGAATGCACCTCGGTATGAGAATGTGGTGGAAGAGGTGAAAACCTTTCTGCGCCAGCGTCTGGATGCGGGGGAGGCAGCTGGTATTGCGCGTCACAATATGATCGTAGACCCGGGTTTTGGCTTCGGTAAGACACTTGCGCATAATCTTACCTTGTTGAAAGAGCTGCGGGCGTTGCACGAACTCGCAGCCCCGGTTCTGGTTGGGATATCAAGAAAATCGATGATCGGGTCGATAATTGGGGATCAGGCCGTTAACGAGCGACTCATGGGCAGTGTCGCGGCGGCCGTGGTTGCCGTAATGGGAGGCGCCGCGATTATCAGGGTCCACGATGTGCGTGAGACGGTTGATGCCCTCAAAGTGGTGGCAGCGGTCAGATCGGCCACATAGCGAGTGAGGATGATTCAGTGAGTCGGAAATATTTTGGAACAGATGGGGTGCGGGGGCGATTCGGTGAGGGGCCAATTACCCCTGAATTCGTCCTCAAGTTAGGCTGGGCCGTAGGCAAGGTACTGGGTACCGAGGACAAAAGCCGGGTGTTGATCGGAAAAGATACCCGCATCTCAGGCTATCTGCTGGAATCGGCCCTTGAGGCCGGACTGACGGCGGCAGGTGTCAATATCACCCTGTTGGGTCCCATGCCGACCCCGAGTGTTGCCTATCTGACCCGAACATTGCACGCCCAGGCAGGGGTCGTCATCAGTGCCTCCCATAATCCCTATCAGGACAATGGTATCAAGTTCTTCTCCGCCGAGGGCCTCAAACTCCCGGATGAGGTGGAGTCCGCGATCGAGGCACAGATGGAGAAGCCGCTGCTGACGGTAGACTCATCCAACCTGGGCAGAGCAGAGAAGATGGCGGCGGAGGGGCGCTATATAGAATTCTGCAAGAGCACGATTCCCCTGAAGACCCGATTCAAAGGGTTGAAGATCGTGGTCGATTGCGCCAATGGCGCAACATACAACATTGCCCCCTATGTATTCGATGAGATGGGTGCCGATGTAATCGCAATCGGTAACCAACCCAACGGATTCAATATCAATGATGGCGTCGGATCGACCTATCCCGAGTATCTGAAGAAGGCGGTACTGGAGCATGAAGCGGATCTGGGTGTTGCCCTGGATGGTGACGGCGATCGACTGATCATGGTCGATGACCAGGGCCAGGAGGTGGATGGTGATGAAATACTCTATATCATCGCCTGTTCCAGGATGAGACATGGTGTGCTCAAAGGTGCGGTTGTAGGCACCCTGATGAGCAATCTCGGACTGGAACATGCATTGCGGGATCATGGGGTGGTTTTTGAGCGCACCCAAGTGGGTGATCGCTACATCATGGAGCGTCTGACTGAAAAAGGCTGGGTGCTTGGGGGTGAACAATCCGGGCATATCATCTGTTTGGACCGCACCACCACAGGTGACGGGATCATCGCCGCCCTGCAGGTATTGGAAGAGATGTACGCAACCAACAGCAGCTTGCGAGAGTTGTGTGCCGGGATGAGTAAATATCCTCAAAAACTGACGAATATCCATCTTGGCAGCAGAAACCCGCAAGAGATCATGGATTCTGAGCAGGTGAGACGGTCGGTCCGCGAAGCTGAAGTCGAAATGGGCAGCGGTGGGCGCGTCTTACTCCGGCCCTCTGGGACGGAACCGCTGATCCGGGTGATGGTGGAGGGCAGTGACGGGGCACAGGTTGATGACCTGTCAGGCCATATAGCCGCCACGGTGAAGGAGTTGGTCACCAGCTAGGACCGCTTGCAATAGTGCCTACAGGGCCTGGTAAGAATGCGATATTCACCTGGTTTGGTGCCGATTGAGATTGATTTAAATCCCATTGACCGTTAAGCTAGCGCGCTTTCTTTTGATCGCAGGAGTGAAGGCATGCGCAGACCATTGGTTGCCGGAAACTGGAAGATGAACGGTTCACTCGAGAGTGTCCGCAGCTTACTCGATGGCATCAAACAAGGTGTTGATGAGGTCAAGGCTGCGGAAGTGGCGGTTTGTCCGCCTGCTGTCTATATCCCCGAGGTGCAGAAACTGCTTTCAGGCAGCGCTATCGCTTGGGGCGGCCAGGATCTGTCTACAGAGTCCTCCGGCGCATTCACCGGTGAGGTGGCAGCGTCCATGTTCAACGATTTCGACTGCAAGTACGTGATTGTCGGGCACTCTGAACGCCGCACCTACCATGCAGAGAGCGATCAGTTGGTGGCAAAGAAATTTGCGGTGGCGCGGGCAGCGGGATTGATACCCATCCTGTGTATCGGCGAGACCCTGGACGAGCGGGAGGCAGGCACCACCAATGAAGTGGTGGCACGTCAGCTGGATGCGGTTATAGCGCTTGAGGGTGTCGAGGCCTTGGCTGAAGGCGTCATCGCCTACGAGCCGGTCTGGGCCATTGGCACAGGTAAGACCGCAACCCCCGATCAGGCACAGGAGGTGCATGCCTTCATTCGTGCCCGGGTGGCCGAGAAGAGTGGTGAGGTAGCGGAAGCGGTACGAATCCTCTATGGTGGCTCGATGAAACCGGGAAATGCCGCTGAACTGATCGGAAAGCCCGATATCGATGGGGGCTTGATTGGTGGAGCCTCCCTTAAGGCTGAGGATTTCCTGGGTATCTGCACCGCTGCGGATTGAAACAGTGTTAACAGGCACTAGGACTTAAGCAAATGCAAACAATATTGACCGTGTTTCATATCTTCCTGGCCGTTGGCCTGGTGGGATTGATCCTGATACAGCACGGGAAAGGCGCGGATATGGGGGCTGCCTTCGGCAGTGGGGCCTCGGGTACCGTTTTTGGTGCCAAGGGGTCGGCCTCGTTTCTCACCCGGACAACCGCCTTGCTGGCGACAATTTTCTTCGTCACCAGTATGGTGATGGCCTATTTCGCTGCCCAGAGAAACGAACAGGTGGGCGTCATGGAAGTTTTGGATCAGGCCCCGGGAGTTCAGGTGGAAGAGGTCCAACGGAGTGACATCCCACCGGTTCCGGTAGAGAGCGATATTCCTGCAATTGCCCCGGCGGCTGAACCAGCTGAGGCGACGCCTGCGGTAGAAGCAGTGACACCTGCAGCAGAGCCGATGACCTCGGAGGAGGCGGGCAGTGCGACTGCAGAGGAGTCAACGGAGCAGGTCAGGGAGTAGGCCTGGCCAGGACGAGTTTTTGCCGATGTGGTGGAATTGGTAGACACGCTATCTTGAGGGGGTAGTGGCGAAAGCCGTGCCGGTTCAAATCCGGCCATCGGTACCAAAATTCAAGGCAGGACGATGTTTGGTATATAACAAACCAAGTGAATCGGAATACTAAAAAAAAGTATCGTAACTGCATGAATTAATTGAAGTATTTAATTTAGTTTCCACTTGACACGAGAATGTGGCTAAGGATAGACTGCTGACCTTCCCGGATGATTATCTAATTACACAACGACTAAACAACACGGGGGCGGCACTCTGATGCTCGAAAACTACTTACCCATCCTGATTTTTCTCTCAGTAGCCTTCGTGATGGGTGGTGTGGTTATCGGAATCGGTTTTCTAT
This sequence comes from Candidatus Thiodiazotropha sp. CDECU1, assembly GCF_963455295.1. NCBI lineage: Bacteria > Pseudomonadati > Pseudomonadota > Gammaproteobacteria > Chromatiales > Sedimenticolaceae > Candidatus Thiodiazotropha > Candidatus Thiodiazotropha sp. CDECU1. The sequence continues at coordinate 3,353,536 of NZ_OY734020.1, read as the reverse complement.
TGGGTACGCGCAAACCCGATGATGAAAAAAACTCTCCCTACGAATGCGGTTTTGAAGCGTTCGAGGATTCGCGCATGAAGTTCGATGTGCGTTACTACCTGGTTGCCATCCTGTTCATCATTTTCGATCTCGAGATCGCCTTTCTCTTCCCCTGGGCCGTGGTTTTGGATCAGATCGGCATGGTCGGATTCATCGCCATGATGATTTTCCTCGCCATTCTTGTTATCGGCTTCATCTACGAATGGAAGAAGGGAGCCTTGGAATGGGAGTAATCGGCCCGGTATCTGGGGTATATTCATCTGCTTCTGGAGGTAGCTAGTGGGAATTGAAGGTATTCTGGAGAAGGGTGTCATCACCACTTCTGCGGATAAGCTGATCAACTGGGCAAGGACCGGTTCGATGTGGCCGATGACGTTCGGCTTGGCTTGCTGCGCAGTGGAGATGATGCATGCCGCTGCCGCACGCTATGACATGGACCGCTTCGGTATCGTTTTCCGTCCCAGTCCCCGCCAATCCGATGTGATGATCGTGGCGGGTACCCTGGTCAATAAAATGGCTCCCGCATTGCGTAAGGTCTACGATCAGATGGCAGAACCACGCTGGGTCATATCCATGGGCTCCTGCGCCAACGGAGGCGGTTACTATCACTACTCCTATTCGGTGGTAAGGGGATGCGATCGGGTGGTCCCGGTCGATGTCTATGTCCCAGGTTGTCCGCCAACCGCCGAGGCACTGCTGTATGGGGTGCTCCAGCTGCAGGACAAGATTCGTCGTACCAGTACCATTGCACGCTAAGGTGGAGATGACATGAGCAGCAGTGCGCAAAACGGGATGCATGATCGTCTTGATCGGCTGGCCGAGGATCTTACCCAAGCGTTCGCAGAGCTAGGCTGCAGTGTGGAACGAAGCTGTGGTGAGGTAACCCTGGTGGTGCCGGTGGAACACCTCAGCGATGTGGCCTTAGGTCTCAAGGATGACCAGCAGTTTGCATTTGAGCAGCTGATCGATGTCTGCGGCGTCGACTACTCTTCCTATGGCCAATCCGAATGGCAGACCGATAGCGCACCCAATAGCGGGTTCGGACGCGGTGTGACGCCACTTGGTGAGTTGGAATCGATGGAGTCGAACCGCTATGCAGCGGTCTATCATCTGCTCTCCGTCAGCCATAACACACGCTTGAGGCTGCGGGTCTTCGTCGATACCGAACAGCCGATCCTGGCCTCGTTGGTGGCTGTGTGGTCAAGCGCAGACTGGTTTGAACGGGAGGCCTTCGATCTTTACGGTATCCTGTTCGAAGGGCATCCCGATCTGCGGCGTATTCTTACCGACTACGGTTTTATCGGGCACCCTTTCCGCAAGGATTTCCCGCTTATCGGCCAGGTTGAGATGCGCTACGATCCAAATCTGCAACGGGTCATCTATGAACCCGTGAGCATCGATCCACGCACCCTGGTGCCGCGGGTGACACGTGATGACAACCGCTATCTCAATGAGGATAGCGCCACCCAGGACGCCAGCGATGCCTGAGATCCATAACTACACCCTGAATTTCGGACCCCAGCATCCGGCGGCCCACGGTGTTCTACGCCTGGTGCTGGAGATGGATGGCGAGGTGATCGAACGCGCCGATCCGCACATCGGGCTGCTGCATCGCGCTACAGAAAAATTGGCCGAGAGCAAACCCTATAACCAGAGCATTCCCTACATGGACCGTCTCGACTATGTGTCGATGATGTGTAACGAACACGGCTATGTCAGGGCGATAGAGAAACTGCTGGGGATAGATGTACCGATCCGTGCGCAATATATCCGCACCTTGTTTGATGAGATCACGCGTATCCTCAATCACCTGATGTGGCTGGGTACCCATGCCCTCGATGTGGGGGCGATGACCGTTTTCCTGTATGCCTTTCGTGAACGTGAGGATCTGCTTGACTGCTATGAAGCAGTATCCGGCGCACGTATGCACGCGGCCTATTATCGGCCTGGTGGCGTCTATCGGGATCTGCCGGAGCAGATGCCCCAGTACCAGGCAAGCCAGTGGGTCACAGGACGCGATGTAGCGGTGCGGAATGAGAAACGGCAGGGCTCATTGCTCGATTTCATCGAAGATTTCAGCAACCGCTTTCCCGGATTGGTCGACGAGTATGAGACCCTGTTGACCGACAATCGCATCTGGAAACAGCGTACTGTCGGCATTGGTGTGGTCTCACCTGAGCGGGCGTTGCAGTTGGGTTTTACCGGTCCCATGATACGCGGTTCAGGGGTGGCTTGGGATCTGCGTAAGAAACAGTCCTATGCGGCCTACGACAAGGTGGATTTCGATATCCCCGTGGGGAAAAACGGCGATTGTTATGATCGTTATCTGGTGCGGATCGAGGAGATGCGTCAATCCAATCGCATCATCAAACAGTGTATCGATTGGTTGCGCGCAAACCCGGGTCCGGTGATGCTGGATGACAACAAGATAGTCGCACCCACCAGGACTGATATGAAAGAGGACATGGAGGGCCTGATCCACCACTTCAAGCTGTTTACCGAGGGCTATTGTCCTCCCGTAGGTGAGGCGTATGCCGCGGTAGAGGCCCCCAAGGGAGAGTTCGGTTGCTACATCATCTCCGATGGCGCCAATAAACCCTACCGGTTGAAGATACGCGCACCGGGATTTCCCCATCTTGCGGCCATGGATGAGATGGTCAAAGGTCACATGCTGGCCGACGTGGTGGCAATTATCGGCACCATGGATGTGGTGTTCGGCGAAATAGATCGTTAAGAAAGAGATTAGATGACGACAACTACTGTAAATGAGAATAGGGAGCTCTTCACCCCGGAAGTCCGGGAGGAGATAGACCGCTGGATAGCCAAATACCCACCGGAGTGGAAACAGTCCGCAGTGATGGGTGCACTGATGATCGTGCAAGAGGAGAACGGTGGTTGGCTCACCACCCCGTTGATGGATCAGGTTGCGATGTATCTGGAGATGCCGCCGATCGCGGTATATGAAGTGGCGACCTTCTACTCCATGTATGAGCTGAAGCCGGTCGGTAAGCATAAAATCTGTGTCTGTACCAATGTCTCCTGTATGACCAATAAATCAGACCTTATTGTGGATCATCTTGAAAAGAAACTAGGCATCGGCTTCGGTGAAGTGACGGAAGACGGCCGCTTTTCACTCAAAGAGGTGGAGTGTCTCGGTGCCTGCGGTGGCGCACCGATGATGCAGATCGGTAGACAATATTATGAAAACCTGACCCCAGAGATCGTGGATGCGATCCTGGAAGGCCTGGAGTAGATCGGATGGCCAACGAAGTCTGTTTACGCACCCTGGATCTCGAACGCCCCTGGCTGCTTGAGCAGTATCAGAGTCGTGGCGGTTACGAGATGCTGAAAAAAATTCTCACTGAAAAGACCGCACCTGATTCGATTATCGAAGAGGTCAAGAAATCGGGATTGCGCGGACGTGGCGGCGCCGGCTTCCCGACCGGACTGAAATGGAGCTTCATCTCCCGCAATGCACCTGGGCAGAAATATGTGGTCTGTAACTCAGACGAGGGTGAACCCGGTACCTTCAAGGATCGGGATATTCTGCGCTATAACCCCCATCAATTGATCGAGGGGATGGTGATTGCCGGCTATGCCATCGGTGCCACCCGTGGCTACAACTATATCCGGGGTGAGTTCTGGGAACCCTACGAGCGCTTTGAACAGGCCCTGGAAGAGGCGCGAAAGGCCGGCTTTTTGGGTAATGATCTGCTCGGATCCGGATTTGACTTCGAACTGCACAGCCATCTCGGCGCGGGTGCCTACATCTGCGGCGAAGAGACGGCCCTGCTGGAGTCCATTGAAGGTAAAAAGGGACAACCCCGCTACAAACCGCCATTTCCGGCCCACTATGGTCTGTATGGCTGCCCCACCATTATCAACAATACCGAAAGCCTGGCATCGATACCGATGATCATGGAAAAGGGGGGTGAGTGGTTCTCCGATATCGGGGTGAAAAACAGCGGCGGTTCCAAACTCTTCTCCATCTCGGGCAACATCAACAATCCGGGTGTATTTGAGATCCCCATGGGTACCCCGTTCTCCGAACTGTTGCAGATGGCGGGGGGTATGAAGGATGGGCGTAAGATCAAGGCGGTCATTCCCGGCGGGTCATCCGCACCGGTGATACCGGGCGAAGAGATGATGCAACTGAACATGGATTACGATTCCATCGCCGGTGCGGGTTCCATGCTCGGCTCCGGTGCCGTCATCGTCCTGGATGACACCAACTGTATGGTCAAGGTCCTTGAGCGCATGTCCTATTTCTACCATGAAGAGTCGTGTGGCCAGTGCACACCCTGCCGGGAAGGTACAGGTTGGCTCTATCGGATTGTACATCGCATCGAAACCGGCCAGGGGCGACAGGAGGATCTGGATCTGCTGGATGATGTGGCGGACAAGATCAGTGGCAAAACCATCTGTGCCCTGGGAGATGCGGCGGCGATGCCGGTACAGGGAATGTTGCGCCATTTTCGACACGAATTTCAGCATCACATCGACCACAAGCGCTGCTTGGTCGGGGTTGGCTGAGGTCTTGAAGAGATAGAACACGAAGATGACAGATTCTACAGTCACCATTGAAGTAGACGGTCAAGCGCTGCAGGCAAAGGCCGGCACCATGCTCATCGAGGTCACCGATGCGGCAGGGATTCGTATACCGCGCTTCTGCTATCACAAGAAACTCTCTATTGCCGCCAACTGCCGGATGTGTCTGGTCGAGGTCGAGAAGGTGCCGAAACCCTTGCCGGCCTGTGCAACCCCTGTTTCAGACGGCATGAAGGTATTTACCCGTTCCCCGAAGGCGCTGGCCGCACAGAAGGGGACCATGGAGTTTCTGCTTATCAACCATCCCCTGGATTGCCCGATCTGCGATCAGGGTGGCGAATGTGAACTGCAGGATGTGGCCATCGGTTATGGCCGGGATGTCTCACGCTATAACGAGGGCAAACGCGTGGTGGCGGATAAGAATATCGGCCCCTTGATTGCCACCGATATGACCCGCTGCATCCACTGTACCCGTTGTGTGAGGTTTGGAGATGAGATCGCGGGCATCCGCGAGATGGGGGCCACCGGGCGCGGTGAGCATATGGTCATAGGCACCTATATCGAGAAGAGCGTCGACTCCGAACTCTCCGGCAATGTCATCGACCTCTGTCCGGTGGGTGCGCTTACCTCCAAACCCTTCCGCTTCAATGCGCGGGCCTGGGAACTGACTCAAGTGGAGGCGGTGGCGCCCCACGACAGCCTGGGTTCGAACCTCAATCTGCACCTGCGTGGCAACCGGGTGATGCGGGTTCATCCCCGGGACAACGAATCGATCAATGAGACCTGGATCTCCGATCGTGACCGCTATAGTTATGAGGGACTCTACAGCAGTGACCGCCTGACCTCGCCGATGATCAAAAAGAGCGGTGAGTGGAAGGAGGTCAGCTGGGAGATGGCCCTGGAGATGGCCGCGGCCAGCCTGGGTGAGATCAACGAGGCCGATCAGATCGGTGCCCTGCTCTCACCGACTGCGACCCTGGAAGAGCTCTATCTGGCACAGAAGCTGATGCGAGGCATGGGCAGCGGCAATATCGACAGCCGCCTGCGCCAAGGGGATTTCCGTCTCGATGCGGACCTCAAACAGGTCAACTGGCTGGGCATGAAGATCAGTGAAGTCGATGCCATCGATGGCGTGCTCGTGGTGGGGGGTAACCTGCGCAAGGAACAGCCGATTCTGGCCCATCGACTGCGCAAGGCCGCACTGGCCGGTGCCGATGTCTTTTTTATATCACCCCAGCAGCTGCAACTGAATTACAACGCCCGGCAATCCATATGCACGCCGGGTGAAATGATCCTGCACTTGGCGGCGGTTGCCAAAGCCGCTGGCGTGAAACAGGGCGGCACAGCTGCTGCATTGCTCGATTCGGCAACTGTGGATGAGTTCGCGAGGATGGCTGCCGAGGCGCTCAAGAACGGGGATAGTACCACCGTGATGCTAGGCGCCATGGCCCGGTCACATCCCGATTTCTCCCTGTTGTATACACTCGCTTCCAGTCTTGCAGAGGCGACCGGCGCCAGGATCTCGATGGTTCCTGAATCCGCCAACAGCGTCGGTGCCCAGCTGGCCGGCGCCGTACCTCACTTGCAGGCAGGCGGCAGAGCGGCGGAGAGTGCCGGCCTGGATGCATCAAACATGCTCAAGCTGCCACGCAGAGGCTATCTGTTGCTGGGTGTTGAACCGGGTATGGATTTTTATAATGGCGCACTCTCTCAAACTGCGCTGCAGAGTGCTGACACGGTGGTTGCCCTGAGCGCATATCGCAGTCCGGAACTTGAAGCCTGCTGCGATATTCTGTTACCGATGGCTATCTTCAGCGAAACTTCCGGCACCTATGTGAATGCCGAGGGTGTCTGGCAACAGGGCAGGGGGGCGGTCCAGCCTCAGGGTGAGGCGCGACCCGGTTGGAAGATACTCCGGGTACTGGGCAATCTACTCAATCAACAGGGCTTCGACTATACCGATCCGAGTGAGATAGGTGATGAACTGCGCGCCCTGTGTGACGGTGTGTCATTGGACAACAAACCTGTTCAGGGTGAGGGGTTGGAGCCGAAGCTTGGCGTGGATGGTCTGCAGCGTGGTGGTGATACCCCACTCTATGCGGCCGATCCGTTGGTGCGGCGTGCCGCAGCACTGCAGCAGACCAAGGATGCCGGAGAGGCGGTGATACGTCTGCATCCGAAAGAGGCCGAGCGTCAGGGATTAGGCTCTACTGAGAATGCTCTGATCAAGCAGAATGGCTACCAGGCAACACTTCCGGTGGCATTGGATGAGTCCATACCCGAAGGTTGTGTGTGGATCTCCACGGGACTGCAAAAGACCGCGATGCTCGGTCAACCCTTTGGTGAAGTGACAGTGGAGAAGGCATAACCGATGGAATTCTTTATCAGCCTTTGGGGATCCCTACCCACCGAACTGCAGTATCTGGTCTGGACCATGATCAAGATCATTACCATCGTCCTGCCACTGATGTTGATCGTGGCCTATTACACCTATGCCGAACGCAAGATCATCGGCTACATGCAGGTGCGCGTCGGCCCCAACCGGGTCGGCCCCAAGGGTTGGCTGCAGCCGATTGCGGATGCGGTCAAGCTGATGTTCAAAGAGATCGTGATACCTAGCAAGGCCAACAAGCTGCTGTTCATCATCGCGCCGGCGATAACCCTGGGACCGGCCTTGGCGGCCTGGGCGGTCTTTCCCTTCGATGAAAAGCTGGTGCTGGCCGATATCAATGCGGGACTGCTGTATATCCTGGCACTGACCTCGGTCGGGGTCTATGGCGTGATTATCGCCGGATGGGCCTCAAATTCGAAATATGCCTTTCTCGGTGCAATGAGGTCGGCAGCGCAGATCGTATCCTACGAGATCGCCATGGGCTTCGCTCTGGTGGGGGTATTGGTGGCAGCCGGCAGCCTCAACCTGGGTGATATCGTCAGGGCGCAGGAGGGGGGGTTATTCTCCTGGTTCTGGTTGCCACTATTGCCCCTGTTCGGTGTGTATGTGATATCCGGTGTGGCGGAAACCAATCGTGCCCCCTTCGATGTGGCTGAAGGCGAGTCGGAGATCGTCGCCGGTTTCCATGTGGAATACTCCGGCATGCTGTTCGCGGTCTTCTTCCTGGCTGAATATGCCAACATGATTTTGATCTCGGCCCTGACCGCGATCATGTTCATGGGTGGCTGGCTCTCTCCCTTCCACGGTTGGCCATTACTGGGTCCGCTGTTCGACTGGGTACCGGGCTTTTTCTGGCTGGTGATCAAGACTGCCTTTTTCATGTTTCTGTTTCTCTGGTTCCGTGCCACTTTTCCCCGCTACCGCTATGACCAGATCATGCGCCTGGGGTGGAAAGTGTTCATTCCGATAACCATTGTCTGGATTGCTGTCGTAGGTCTCGCCGTGGTCTATCAAATGCCCTGGTGGTTCGACTGAGGAGCCCTGCTATGAAAGTGCTTTCAAACTATTTTAAGAGCCTTTTCCTGCTGGAGCTGTTTCGTGGCTTGAATGTGACGGGGCGCTATCTGTTCCGTAAAAAGTTCACCGTCATGTACCCTGAGGAGAAGGCGCCGGTCTCCCCCAGATTCCGTGGTCTTCACGCACTGCGGCGCTATCCCAGTGGTGAGGAGCGGTGTATCGCGTGTAAATTATGCGAGGCGACCTGCCCGGCATTGGCCATCACCATAGAGGCGGAGCCGAGGGATGACGGTTCCCGACGCACCACCCGTTACGACATAGATCTGTTCAAGTGCATCTACTGCGGTTACTGCCAGGAGGCTTGTCCGGTGGATGCCATTGTGGAGACCCGCATCTACGAATACCACTTCGAGAATCGCGGCGACAGTATTATGACCAAAGAGAAGCTACTCTCGGTGGGTGATAAGTATGAGGCGCAGATAGCCGCCGATATCGAGGCCCAGGCGAAGTATCGCTGATTGATAGGCAACCTTTGGAATAGATAAGGGAAGCAAATAATGACACTTGAATTGCTGATTTTCTACGCCCTGTCCGCAGTGATCATCGTTGCCGCAACGATGGTGGTGACCCGGCGTAATCCTGTACATTCAGCCCTGTTTTTGATTCTTGCCTTTTTCGCCTGTAGTGGTATCTGGCTGCTCGCGGAAGCGGAGTTTCTCGCCATCGTCCTGGTGTTGGTCTATGTGGGAGCAGTCATGGTGCTGTTTCTCTTCGTCCTGATGATGCTGGATATCGACCTTGCCGTGTTACGTGCCGGATTCATCAAGATGTTGCCGCTGGGTGTGATCATGGCTATCGCAATGGCCGCTGAATTGATCCTCATTGTCGGCCCTGACAATTTCGGCCTGGAGCAGTATGCCGCCCCGGCCAGGCATGCTGCGGATTACAGTAATACGCAAGAGCTCGGTAGCGTACTCTACACCGTCTATATGTACCCATTCGAGATTGCCGCGGTGATCCTGTTGGTCGCCATTATCGCCGCAATCGGCCTGACCATGCGCAAGCGCCCGGATAACAAGTATCTCGATCCGGCCACTCAGGTGGTAATCAAGCGTGACGATCGGGTGCGCATGGTATCCATGGATGCCGAGAAAGGATGACACAGAGATGATTGCACTATCTGATTACCTGATACTCGGCGCCATCCTCTTCGCAATCAGCGTTGCGGGGATCTTCATCAATCGCAAGAACGTGATTATTTTGTTGATGTGCGTGGAGCTGATGCTGCTCGCGGTAAACATCAATTTTGTCGCCTTTTCGCATTTTCTCGGTGACAACGCGGGACAGGTCTTTGTCTTCTTTATCCTGACTGTTGCCGCGGCCGAGGCCGCCATCGGCCTGGCCATCCTGGTGGTGCTGTTCCGCAGCAAGCGCAGCATCAACGTCGAGGATATGGATGTATTGAAAGGGTAAGAATTTATGAGTCCGCAAATGAACGCTAATAAACGCAAATGGTTTTTTGCAGTTCATTTTCGAGCTTGGGGTTAATAGATAACGATTTTGAATATTAGGTACAGCCTGTCGGTGGATGATATGACGGATGCATTAAAGATATTTGCGTTCATTTGCGTTCATTTGCGGACTTATTAAAAGAAACGGTTATGGAAAATATCTATCTGACAATCGTGCTTGCGCCCTTGGTGGGCGCTATCATAGCCGGCTTTTTCGGTGGCGCCATCGGGCGCAGCTGGTCTCACTGGGTGACGAGCAGCGGGGTGGGTATCTCGACCCTGCTCTCCCTGTATGTGCTCAAGGGTTTCATGTTCGACAATGCGCAGGTCTTTAACGGATCCGTCTATACCTGGATGGTAAGTGACGGCATCAACATGGAAGTGGGCTTCCTGGTGGATCAGTTGACCGCGGTGATGATCAGCGTGGTGACCTTCGTCTCCTTCTGTGTGCATATCTATACCATCGGCTATATGGCCGATGATGAACACAACTGGCCCAAAACCAGCCTCGCGGGGCGCAACTCCTATCAGCGCTTCTTCAGCTATATCTCCCTGTTCACCTTCTCCATGCTGATGCTGGTGATGTCCAACAACTTCCTCCAGCTCTTCTTCGGCTGGGAGGCGGTGGGCCTGGTCTCCTATCTGCTGATCGGTTTCTGGTCGGTGCGGCCGACGGCGATCTTCGCCAATCTGAAGGCCTTTTTGGTCAACCGGGTGGGTGACTTCGGCTTCATCCTCGGTATCGCCGCCATCGCTATGTACACCAACAGCCTCGACTACGCCGAGGTGTTTGCCAAGGCGCCGGGACTGGCCGATACCCAGATCCAGATCTGGGGCGACAGCAACTGGTCGCTGATGTCGGTGATCGGCATTCTGCTGTTCATCGGCGCCATGGGTAAGTCGGCCCAGGTGCCATTGCATGTCTGGCTGCCCGACTCCATGGAGGGTCCCACCCCCATCTCCGCCCTGATCCATGCCGCGACCATGGTCACCGCCGGTATCTTCATGGTGGCACGTATGTCGCCCCTGTATGAACTGTCCGAGACGGCCCTTAGCTTCGTCCTGGTGATCGGTGCCACCACCGCCTTCTTCACCGGCCTTATTGGCATCGTGCAGAACGACATCAAGCGGGTGGTGGCCTATTCGACCCTGTCGCAACTCGGCTACATGATGGTCGCCCTGGGCGCCTCGGCCTACGCCGCCGGTATCTTTCATCTGATGACCCACGCCTTCTTCAAGGCGCTGCTGTTCCTGGCCGCCGGTTCGGTGATCATCGGTATGCACCATGATCAGGACATCCGCAACATGGGCGGGGTGCGCAAATATATGCCGGTCACCTACTGGACTTCGTTACTGGGCTCCCTGGCGCTGATCGGTTTTCCCTTCTTTTCCGGTTTCTTCTCCAAGGACGCCATCATCGAGGCGGTGCACCACTCCACCATCGGTGGTTCGACCTATGCCTATGTGCTGGTGCTGGCCGGTGTCTTTGTCACCGCCCTCTACAGTTTCCGCATGTTCTTTCTGGTCTTCCATGGGGAGGGCCCCAGGGACGAGCACGCCAAGGCGCATCTGCACGAATCGCCCAAGGTGGTGACAATACCGCTGATCCTGCTGGCGATTCCCTCGGTGATCCTCGGCTACCTGACCATCGATTCGATGCTGTTTGGCGACTGGTTCAAGGATGTGCTGTATGTCCTGCCCGAGCACGATACCCTGGCGGCCGTACAGGCGGTGGTGCATAGCGGCAATGGCATGCTGGCACATACCTATGCGAGCCCTGCATTCTATCTGGCCATGGCCGGCTTGGGTTTGGCCTTTTACATCTACATGATAAACCCGTCCATCGCCGACAAGGTCAAATCGGTGGCTTCACCGATCTATACCCTGCTGGATAAGAAGTACTGGTTCGACGAGGCCTACCAGGCAGTCTTCGCCGCCGGTAGCCGTGGGCTGGGCAAGTTTCTCTGGTTGGTGGGTGATCGTGGCCTGATCGACGGGCTGGCGGTCAACGGTTCCGCCTACTCGGTGGGTTGGATCGCTTCGGTGGTGCGCCATCTGCAGAGCGGCTACCTCTATCACTACGCCATTGCCATGATTCTGGGTCTGCTGTTGCTGTTGACCTGGTTCGTTTTTATTTAAAGGGTGTCTAGCATGATTGCCGATTGGCCCATCTTAACGCTTACGGTCTGGCTTCCGATCATCGGGGGTCTCATGGTGCTTGCCAGTGGCGACCGTGAGACAAACGCCACCAAATGGACCGCCCTGATCGTCGCCATCCTGACCTTCATCGTCAGTCTGCCGCTCTGGTTCGCCTTCGACAGTTCCACCTCGGCGATGCAGTTCGTGGAACGGGTTCCCTGGGTACCGAGCTTCGATATCGAGTACTACATGGGTGTGGATGGTATCTCCATGCCGCTGATCATCCTCACCACCTTCATCACCCCGTTGGTGGTGATCGCCGGTTGGGAGGTGATCAAGTACCGTCCTTCCCAATATATGGCCGCCTTCCTGATTATGGAGGGGGTGATGGTCGGTGTCTTCTCGGCACTGGATGCGATGCTCTTCTATGTCTTCTGGGAGGCGATGTTGATTCCGATGTTTCTCATCATCGGGGTCTGGGGGGGAGCGAACCGGGTCTACGCCACCATCAAGTTCTTCCTCTATACCTTCCTTGGCTCGGTGTTCATGCTGGTCGCCCTGATCTACATGTACTTCCAGTCAGGCAACTTCGATATCCTCGGTTTCCACACCCTCAAACTCGATCTGACCGAGCAGATACTGATCTTTATCGCCTTCCTCCTGGCGTTTGCGGTCAAGGTGCCCATGTGGCCGGTGCACACCTGGTTGCCGGATGCCCATGTGGAGGCCCCCACAGGCGGTTCGGTTATCCTGGCGGCGATCATGCTGAAGATCGGCGGATACGGTTTCCTGCGTTTCAGCCTGCCGATTACACCTGACGCCAGCCATACCCTGGATTGGCTGATCATCGGCATGTCCCTGATCGCGGTGGTCTATATCGGCTTTGTCGCCCTGATCCAGCAGGATATGAAGAAACTGATCGCCTACTCATCGATTGCCCACATGGGCTTCGTCACCCTGGGCTTCTTCATCGTCTTCATCATCAGCCAGAACAACGCCGGCAGCGGCGCGGCCCTGGGTATGGAAGGGGGCATGGTGCAGATGGTCTCCCACGGTTTTATCTCGGCAGCCCTGTTCCTCTGTGTCGGAGTGCTCTATGACCGGCTGCATAGTCGTGAGATCAAGGATTATGGCGGGGTGGTGAATACCATGCCCGTTTTCGGCGCCTTCATGGTCTTCTTCGCCATGGCCAACGCGGGCCTGCCCGGGACCTCAGGTTTCGTCGGCGAGTTTATGGTCATCCTGGCCAGTTTCCGCGCCGATTTCTGGTATGCCTTCCTCGCGGCCACCACCCTGATCATTGGCGCAGCCTATACCCTGTGGATGGTCAAACGGGTGGTCTTCGGCGATGTCGCCAACGAAGGCGTGGCGGCGCTGGAGGATATAAACCAACGTGAATATATCGTGCTGGGCACGCTGGCGGCGGCGGTGCTGCTGCTGGGTCTGTGGCCGGCACCCCTGGTTGAGGTAATGGATGCCTCCGTCAACAATCTGCTGCAGCATATTGCAGTGTCGAAACTTTAACTGACGGAGCCCGACTCGGTAGCGATCAAATGCAATTCGATTCAACACAACTGATCCCGGTCCTGCCGGAAATCTCCCTGCTGACCCTGGCCTGCGTGGTGCTGGTGGTGGACCTGTTCATTCGCGATTCGCAGCGTATCGTCAGTTACGGTATCGCCCAGGCCGGTCTGTTCCTCACAGCCGTCGTTACCCTGGCTGTCTCCCAACCCAGTACACAGATAGTCTTCGACGGCAGTTATATTCGTGACCCGATGAGCGACCTGTTGAAACTGGGGATCCTGGTTGTCAGTTTTCTCGCCTTTCTGTATGCCAAGGACTATCTGCGCGACCGGGATCTGTTCAAGGGTGAATTCTATACCCTGGGTCTGTTTGCGGTACTGGGTATGATGATCATGACCTCCGCCAACAGCTTTCTGAGCATCTACCTGGGGCTCGAGCTGCTGGCGCTCTGTCTCTATGCACTGGTGGCCTTCAACAGGAATTCACCCCAGGGAGCCGAGGCGGCAATGAAATATTTTGTCCTCGGCGCACTCGCTTCCGGCATGCTGCTGTATGGTATCTCCATGATCTATGGCGCCACCGGTACGCTACGCTTCGATGAGCTGTCGCAAGTGGTGGATAAGGGAGACATGAACCAGCTGGTGATGGTGTTTGGTATCGTCTTCCTGGTTATCGGCCTGGCCTTCAAGCTGGGTGCGGTTCCCTTTCATATGTGGGTACCCGATGTCTATCATGGTGCCCCAACGGCGGTTACCCTGTTTATCGGCAGCGCACCGAAGATTGCCGCATTCGCCCTGGCCATGCGCCTGTTGGTGGATGGGTTGGCCGAGCTTCACGGCGGTTGGGAGGGTTGGCAGGGGATGTTGATCATCCTGGCGGTACTCTCAATGGCCATCGGTAACCTGATTGCCATTGCCCAGACCAACATCAAACGCATGTTGGCCTATTCCACTATTTCCCACGTGGGTTTTATCCTGCTCGGTATCCTGGCTGGCACCAAAGAGGGGTATACCGCGGCGATGTTCTATACCCTGGTCTATGCGCTGATGTCTGCGGGTGGTTTCGGGGTGGTAATCGCCCTCAGCCGCAAGGGCTTCGAGGCCGAAAACCTGGATGACTTCAAAGGACTCAATCAGCGCAACCCCTGGTTTGCCGGCATGATGCTGTTGCTGATGTTCTCCATGGCCGGGGTGCCACCCACGGTCGGTTTCTTCGCCAAGTTGTTTGTGCTCGACGCTGTAGTCTCGGTGAGCCTGACCTGGCTGGCACTGGTGGGTGTCTTCTTCTCCATCATCGGTGCCTTCTATTACATCCGTGTTATAAAGCTGATCTACTTCGACCAGCCAGTGGATGATTCGCCCTTGACGATGGGCGTGGATACCCAGGTGGTACTGTCGCTGAATGGCCTGGCAATGCTGATTCTCGGCCTGTTCCCCGCCGGATTACTCTCACTCTGCAGCAGTGCTATCGGCAACTGAGATTTGTGCCGGAAAGGACTTGTCATCTGACTGTAAGACGGGTAGTATGCCCCCTCCTTGATGCGGGGTGGAGCAGTCTGGTAGCTCGTCGGGCTCATAACCCGAAGGTCGTTGGTTCAAATCCAGCCCCCGCTACCACATAAAAAATAGGAAAGCCAGGCACCAGCGAGCGCCTGGCTTTTTTATTTCTTTCGACCCCATCTCAATTGCCTAGCTTTGACCCATCTAGTCTTCAGCAAACTCGACTAAGTCACCGACCGGGCGCTCGAACAGCTTATCCATGGTTGCTATGTCTACTCTAGTGGCTGTCTTCTTGTGGAACAGGGTGTTGCCGCGCGGTTCCGCCTTCCTAGAGCTTAATATCCAGGATTGATGAACGGCCGTGAACTATATCAAAAACAACAATACGATCGTTGTTGGTGTCAGCGATGTAGAGTCTACCCTCATGTAAAGCCAATCCCCCCGGTTCGTTTAGCTGGAGTTGACCATCCACAGTACTCAAGAAACCTGGTTTGCCGTCTCCTATTATCGATTTCAATAGTGATGACTCAAGATCAAGCTTTTTGATTTTGTGGTTATAGGTGTCGGCCAGGTAGATGGATGCTGTGTCATCAACCGATATGCCGAGTACATGCTGTAACTTTGCACTCTCCAGGTCGCCATCCCTATCGCCAAAATCGAATAATCCGGTGCCTACCAGTGTTTCAACCATTTCATCCTGCAGATTGATCCGCCGAACTGACGAGGCCTCTGAGTCTGCAATATATAACCAATTACCATGAATACTTAATCCGCTCGGTTGGCTGAAAGTGGCCTGCTCCGCTTCACCATCGACGATTCCTTCACGTCCCGAACCGGCGTAGTTGCCAAGTTGTTTGCTGTTGATGTTGTAGACCCAGATCTGGTGGCTACCAGCCATCGCGATGAACAATCTGTCATCCAAAAGTGCGAGTGCCCAAGGTGAGGCCATGCCGATTGATGTAGCATGATATTGACCACTGCGTTTACGCTCCAGTGAGCCATTGCCTGCGATGGTGTCGACGGTTTTTTTGTTCAGGTCAATCAGTCTGAGCAGGTGGTTGCCAGTGTCCGCTATATAGATGCTATTGTCGTCAATGACCAGGCCTTGAGGTGAATTGAAGCTTGCTTTGTCAAAGTTACCATCCTGGCTGCCAAGGGCACCGGAGCCGATGATATGCTTAATTTTGCCACTGTGGTCGGTGACAATGACTCGATTATGGAGTGAATCGCTAATGACTATATGGTCAGGTGATAGCGCAATCTTTCCTGGTGCCGACAACAGCTTGGTTTCACTCTCTTCCCGTTCAAGTCGTAGTGGTATGGGTGAATGGTTGAGAACAGATTTGTGCTGTTCGAGTAGCTCGGCAATTTTTTGGTCTATCTGATCATATCGTCCTTCCCCTACCACTTTACCGAGTACCTCTCCCTTGGGGTCGATAAGTACCCGTGTAGGCCAGGCACGCATGCCGTAAACGGTCGCGAGTAATCCGTCGATATCGTTGACGACCGGATGTTCAATGTCATACCGGGTTACTATTTTCCTCAGTGTTTCAAGGTTTTTTTCGTTATCGAACTTAGGGGTATGGACACCGATGACCAACAACTGATGGCCATACTTTTGTTCGAGCTTTTTCAGATCCGCTAGCACATGGATGCAGTTGATGCAGCCATAAGTCCAGAAGTCGAGAATTACAACCTTACCCAATATATCATCGAATGTCAGAGGGCGTTCAACGTTCAGCCATGGCATTCCCGGGGCAAATTCGCTGTGTCGATCAATAGTCCTGTCGTTTGCCTTCTGCTGCTGTTCCTGTTGCGATGTTTCCGATGAGCAACTGTTGGTTAAGAGCGGCAACAGCAACAGCAGGAAAAGCCGTAAATCACGAAAAATAGATTCAGATATTTTACAACTCATAGTCATTTTGTTTCCAAACTCCAGGACCCTTATTTCAAGTAGAGCATAGGAAGGTTGGTATGTCTGTGAGAGAAATAAATTTGTTATGAAATTGTTATATTTAGTTAGCTATAACAGGTTTAAAACAGTCAATCCATGACTTGAAAAAGGTTTTTATGGTGATTGACTTGAGAACAAATTCTGCAAAGTGATTGAGTTGTGATGGCCGCAGGTGTATGCGCCGGGTTGCCACACCTTGAACAGGTAAATGTCTGTAGTTTCAGTATCTGCTGCGCCATCTGTGACCACTCCATGATAGTGATGGCTTGCCTGTCACATATATCTTGGCAAATAGCGCATCCTGTACAAGCCTGGGGCTTGATTCTGTACGATGCCTTATCATCCCCAGCTGTGAGTTCGATTGCATTGTGAGGGCAGGTGTTGACACAGGCGTCGCAGCCATCGCAATTGTTACTGTCGATTTTCGGTACATAGGGCCAGATCGATGACTCGCCCTGGTTGGGCAACAGCTCTCCGGGTGGTGGGTGAACGTCAGCTTCCTGCTCATTCAGTTTGAAGAGTGCGGATGTCGAGTCAATACCGCTGTCGAGCATCTCTGTCAAGAAAGCTCGCCGGCTGAGACTGGGCGATGGCGTTTTTTCATCCAGCCGCGATTGGATGCGTTGCCACTGTTTGCCCTCTATTTGGTGATATACAATGACCGGGTTTTGTTCCTCAATGAGTGCGCGATTGATCTGTTCAATACGCTCAAAGAGGGTGGTGCAGTGGCCACGTTGGCACTCGGCACAGCTGCCGGTTGTGGTAACCCATGTATAATATCCTTGCCGGTAGAGTTTGAGTATATCGCTCAGCCCAATGAGGTGGATGCAAGGTAGAGTGCTTTTGTTATCGCTTATCCCTGACTGCTCACATGCACAGAGTGCGACCTTTTCCTGTCCCAGGTCACCTATGAGTATGTCATACTGGATCGTGATCGCTCTCTGCGGACAGACGGGGACGCACAATCCACAGCCGTCACAAAGTGTTGTATCGAACTGCAATGCTTCATCATCCAGGAACCAGGCCTGCCTGGGACAGACATCTACACAAGATTTGCAGCTTGCGACCTCTATCAGGGTATGCACGCAACGATCCGAGATTACCGTCGGCAGTCTCTCTTCATGTCGTATGCGATTGATCAGTTCCTTTAGATGAGCCATGATCCTAAGCGCGAAATTCGGTTAGTGAATATCTACTGAATTACAATTATCAGATATAAGACAGAGATTGTCTCGTTGCCTTGATCTTCATCCCGGGAATGTTATTACTCCTTTTAGTATATAGCTATGTTAATGGGAAGCTGACAAGGCCTTTAGGATTGATTGAGGTCACGGTATGTCACCAAGGGTTGATTTGGATAGTGAGATGAGCCGGTTATGACATAACGGTATTCCAATCTATACTGCCGGGCCGATGCCGGGCATATAACTCAGAGGTACCTCCTGACTGACCGGCTTTGGCTTCATCCGCTCTGCTATCTCTTCCTGAGACGGCCTGGGTTGGTTGGTAGTCTTGGCTATAAGATCCCTCAGCTCCTCGCAATATGCCGCTGTCAATAAAGCAATACCTGAGAAATAGGGTGTGGCAGAACGATGTGCCACTCTTGTTGCAAATTGATCGAGCCAACGCAACAGGTGTTCATCCATGAAACGTGCTATAGCTTCCAGCTGTTTCAGGGGGTCGGCAATGGAAAACAGATGGGAGATGAACTGAAGTTGCAGCACCAGATCATCGTCTGGCCGGATACGCCAGTTTTCCGCCATCAGGCCATAATTTTCATACCAGGCTCTCACCTGAAACATACTTACCTGACATGTCAGCTTCTCTTCATCAATCCACACCGACTCCAGTGGTGATGCCTGCAGACTATGATTCAGATAGATGTCTGCAAAGTCGGCCGCCAGCATATCGAGAAACTCATCATCGAAGGTTTCCGGCAACGTCTCAACCACTCGGGCCATAAACTGAGTTGCAATATTGCCCTCTTCGCTTACCAGTTTAAGGCCCAGAGAGTTGGGAAATCCGCAGCTGACCAACGCCTCGAGGAGTTCGCTATCCGGCTCCTTGGCATGCAGCTGGACGAACATCTGCAGGTCATCGGCAACAGCAAGAAAAAAGCTTGTGATCTGCTCGTCGTTTGAGTTGTCGTTCTGTTCATCTGACAGATTCATTACTTGACCTTTCCTTTACTGTGCGCCACAAAACCGATGGAGGGCTTTGTCAACTCTATGTTAGCCATGTTCTTGACTTGCTTTGACACATCATCATTAGGTCCTACGGCTGCCGTCTGTAAACTGCCTCTCCAGATCTCATCGATGGAACCGATGTCCAGTACCCGCATCATGCAGGCCATGACACAATAGGGCTTGCGCCCCGCCTCGATCTCGTCTACACACATATTGCACTTTTTGACAATGTTGTCGCCTGGATCAAACTGTGGCGCACCAAAAGGACAGGCGGCTTCGCAACGCCGGCAGCCGATACACAGCGTGGAATCGATATCGACTATGCCATCTGCCTTACGTTTGAATATTGCACCAGTGGGGCAGGTGGGCAGGCAGGCGGGTGATTCACAATGGTTGCAGGACATGTTGACCTTGTAGGCATAGACGTCAGGGTAGTGACCTCCCTCGATATATTGAACCCGTCTGAATCTGGGCCCTGCGGCAAGTCCGTTTTTGTCTTTACAGGCGATTTCACATGCCCGGCAGCCGATGCAATCAACATTATTATGTACGAACCCCAACTGTTTGTCGGGCACTACCGGTGTATATGTTTCGCGTTTACGACGCTTTACTGCGGCTTTTATCCTGGTGCTGTCTTTTTTGCTTGTCATCGCTCTCTCCTCCAGGATTAAAGATCACGCCTAAAGACATGTGCTCGTGAAGTGGACAGCTGGTCCCAGCCGGGCCGATGCTCCAGATCTGTTTTCTTGATATTGCACAGTACGGTGTTGTAGGCGAATGATCCGGCAGGGCTGGGCTCATCCAGGGTTAACATGTCCGGATTTCCCGCCCGGTCAACGCCGTTTTCATCCAGATCAATCCACACCCCCTCGTGCAGTACCGCCACTCCCGGCATACAGCGTTCTGTAACATAGGTCGGTACCACAACCCGGCCACGCTTGTTCCAGATCTCAACCGTATCGCCGGTTTTGATGCCGAGTTTTTTAGCGTCCGAGGCGTTCACGGTCACTTCCTGTTCATAGGTCTCACGTAACCAGCTGCAGTTGTTGAATATGGAGTGGGTTCTCCAGCGTGGATGGGGCGAGATCAGATGAAATGGAAATTCACTGGTCTTTGGGCTGTTCAACGACTCCCAGGGCTCGATCCATTTAGGTATATAAGGGATCTCATAGCCATACATGGTTTTTTTCCAGTCGGTGATCTGTGCCAGTTGTGAGGCAAGAATTTCGATCTTGCCGGAGGGAGTCTGGAACGCTTTCCCATTCTCTATCTGCTCCCTGAAGGCGACGTGCGGTTGGTCGAGTTTGAATTTATAGACGCCTCGCTGTTTGAACTCATCCCAGGACATGTCCACATGCTGGTGAGCGATGACTTTCTGCTCCCACCACTCCCTGAGATAGGCTTCATCCACATTATCGTTGATATGGAAATAGTCCCTGTTTGCCTTTGGATTGAAGGCCTGGCCGAACACATCGCCACCGATTCTATAGGCAAGTTCCGTGAAGACCTGGAAATCGGTCTTCGACTCTCCCATCGGTTCTATGACCTTGGGGCGATGTATATAGTAGTGGCCTTTATACCAGGGCAGCGCCACATCATGCCGCTCAAAGTGCGTGGCAATGGGCAGCAGGATATCGGCATACAGTCCGGATGGGGTGATGGTCGAGTCCATGCAGACCACCAGTTCCAGCTTATTGATTGCCTCAATCTCTTTATTGATGTTGGTAAGCTGATTGAACCAATCGGACCCCTGCCAAAAGATGCCCTTGATATTGGGGATCTGTCCGTCCGTTTTGTCCTCTCGGGGCCAAAGCCCGATCTCTTCCCTTTTTACATTGGGATAGTTGAGGACGCAGTGAGCCCATCGATCTGATTTGATGGACTGAAACCAGATATTGGCGTATTGATCATAAGGGTAGGCCACCGCTTCTGCATGCCAGGCCTTGCCGACACCTTCAGCGCACCCACCCAGTATGCCGATATTACCTGTCATCGCCTGCAGGGCTGCGGCCATGCGGTTGTACTGCTCGCCATAGGCGTTTCTGCCCGGCGCCCAGGATGCCTTCAGTGCGGCAGGCTTGGTGCGGGCATACATATCCGCCAGTTTGATGATGTCTTTGGCCGACACACCGCAGATTTTCGATGCCCATTCCGGGGTTTTAGGCTCATTGTCGTATTTACCCAGAATATAGTCCTTGAAGTTCTCCTTATCCTTTGCCCATTCAGGCATGGTTCCGGCGTCCATGCCTTGGCAGAACTTATTGATAAAGTCCTGATCATGCAGGTTGTTGGTGAAGATATAGTGGGCCATGCCCGCCATCATTGCCGCGTCGGTATTGGGTCGGATGGGAATCCACCAGGCGTCGTAAGCGGCTGCAGAATCGGTGTATTGCGGATCGATCAACACAAACTTGCAACCGCGCTGTTTAGCCATGCGCATATACATGAAGGTGTTGCCGCCGTGGAAGGTGTAGGCGGGATTCCATCCCCACATGATCATTAGTTTCGAATGGGCGAAAGTATCATCTTCATTGCCATCTTCAATGGTGCCGAAGGTCATCCGCGAACTGAAGGTGGTTCCCTGGTAAGAGGGAACCGACCAGGAGTTTGTGCGACAGCCAAACATCCCCAGGAAGCGGCCCAGCAAGCCCTCGATCTGATCGGATTTATGCAGCACTCCATATGAGGCTCCGGCATAACTCTGATCCACCAGGGCAGTCGGACCATATGTGTCTTTGATCTCGACCATCTTGTTGGCCACATAACTCAGGGCTTCATCCCATGAGATGCGCTTGAATTTACCCTCACCCCGTTTGCCAACCCGCATCATCGGGTAGAGCAGGCGTTCAGCGGAATAGAGACGTTGCCTATAGGAGCGTCCACGCAGGCAGGCCCGCAGTTGTGGTTCTTCGTTACTATCCTTGCCGAAGTGGCCATCCCGCTGGTAGCGACCATCATCTGTGGAAAGACGCACAATTACATCTTTCCACTTGTGAGCGACCAGCATATGCCGCGAGCCACAGTTATGGGCGCAACTGGTCACCACTGTTTCGAGTTGATCGTCTGTCGGATAAGGTTCATAGGCAAATGCCTTGGCCTCCTTGGCGGTCTTCAGTTCCACCAAACCTCCGGCAGCCAAAGATGCGCTACCCACCGCTGCGGATTTCAAGAATGAACGCCGTGAAAGGTTCAATCGCTCATTCAGACTCTGTGTCAGTTTTTCTATACTCATCCGTTCCTCACACTGTCAGCTGTTGCTAGTTCGCAGCCTGCTGGATATCTTTGCGGAACCTGGGTTCCGATTCGGTTGGTCTATCTTTGGCCCAATCTGGAGTGACACTCGCCATGCCTTTCCAGGGATGTCGGGGGTAGGGGTAAGCAATGCGGTACCACTGACGACCGCCATGACAGCCATAGCATATGTCCGAATTCGCTTTACCCGCAGCCTCGATGGCCTCGGCTTTCAAATAGTTGACCTGGTGCCGCTCAGTGCGGATATAGGAGTGACAAAGAAGACAGTTGTTTTGATAGTTCTTGCGTGACTCCATCCAAGGAGCGGGAAGGCCCATCAGCTCGTAGGCATTGGCACCGTGACACATCAGGCAAATGTCCGGATTGACCGACTTGCGGAGTGTCATATCACGGTTGCTATGGTCTGGCGGGTTCACCGCCTCTTCTCTTAAATCGTTGCCCTGATGGCAGGTATTACATTTTAAGTCCATCAGCTCCGTTGCCAGCGGTGTCACCAGATGGCGGCGATGAAATGTCTCCTGTTCACCTTCATAGGTCGGTAGAGTTTGATACCAAGCCAGTGCCTCAGTCGAGGTGTTGCCAGCCGGTGCCTGAGCAAGCACCTTCCTGTCCAGAATCTCTTGATGGCAGCTGACACACTGTTCATCTTTTGCATTTTCTATATCAGGTTTGAAATGGATAGGGTGCCAACGTGATCGTTCATAATCCTCAGGACCAAGGTCACGGGCTAAAACCAGATCGGTCGATAGCAGCATCGACAATAACAGCGGAATAAAGGTCCTGATACATAAAATCATTACATCTTCCTCAGCTGATGCCCTAATAGAAAATATAAAGTTGGGAAGTTTTTTGGATTTGAGCGCGTCCCTGCGCTCTAGGAAGTGGTATTACCAGGTATTCCAGTTACCTATAGTCAATTAACGCCAACCACTCATTCCTGACATGCCGCCCATGCCGCCCATGCCTGACATGCCGCTCATGCCGCCCATGCCTGACATGCCACTCATGCCGCCCATGCCTGACATACCGCCCATCCCGGACATACCGCCCATGCCTGACATACCACTCATTCCTGACATGCCGCTAGCTGGATAGAAGAAGATCTGTCCCTGGGGGGTTATCTTGAAGTATCCGGACATGCCGCTCATGCCGCCCATGCCACTCATACCGGACATGCCGCCCATGCCGCTCATACCGGACATGCCGCCCATGCCACCCATACCGGACATGCCGCCCATGCCGCTCATACCGGACATGCCGCCCATGCCTCCCATACCGGACATGCCGCCCATGCCGGACATACCGCCCATACCGGACATACCGCCCATGCCGCTCATACCGGACATGCCTGAAGGTAACCATACCCATTGGCCGCCCATGCCGCTCATACCGGACATACCGCCCATGCCGCTCATACCGGACATGCCGCCCATGCCGCCCATACCGGACATGCCGCCCATACCGGACATACCGCCCATACCGGACATACCGCCCATACCGGACATACCGCCCATGCCGCTCATACCGGACATGCCGCCCATGCCGGACATGCCACTCATACCGGACATGCCACTAGCTGGATAGAAAAAGATCTGTCCCTGGGGGGTTATCTTGAAGTATCCGGACATGCCGCTCATGCCGCTCATGCCGCCCATGCCACTCATACCGGACATGCCGCCCATGCCGCTCATACCGGACATGCCGCCCATGCCACCCATACCGGACATGCCGCCCATGCCACCCATACCGGACATACCGCCCATGCCACCCATACCGGACATGCCACCCATGCCGGACATACCGTCCATGCCTGACATGCCACTCATGCCTGCGCTAGCGAGTGGGGCAACAGCAAGCGCCACGACCATCCCCATCGCTTTGATCACTCCTTTCAGATTTGGCATTCGAATAATTTTCATAATTTTTCGCCTCACTTTGTAGTAAATTTGATTACCCTACATAGACCCGTTCACTGCTCTTTATTTGTCACTTCAAGTGAACTCGGCCCCATTTAGATCCAACACTACTGATGCCATTGACGAATATCGTAAGGACCTCTCATACCCGGGCGGGTGAAAGGTGTGTACCAGTTACCCTGGTTGTCTAGGAAATAGAGACTCCTGGGATAGGGCTGTCGGACGCCAGTCAAGGCTGATTGATACCACGCCTTATCACGCGTTGATTGTTTAACGACCGGTGCATTCACGGGCCGTTTGGAAGGCTCTACACCAGCTACGGGATAGCCAGCCATGAGCTGTAACGGAAGTAAAACGAACAAACCGGTGCTGGCAGTAGCAAACAACCGCATCCCAAAACCCTCCTCAATTCGTCATTGTTATCAGTACGGGTTGGCGGAAGTTACAACGCAAGCGTTATGCCAGAGAGTTGTTTTGAGATATTTTTTATTGATTTATAAGGTTTTTTACGGTTGTGGGCCTATTTCCCTTTTTGTCGTTGAATCAGTTAGTCTGACGATTTGTCATGCGTTACAGCGCCGTGCCGAATTTGTTCCAGTTGCAATATCGGGCAGGGATCAGTTTGAGAGAGAATTTAGATATTATTTTCATTCGGTTAGAGGCTATTTAGAAATTGAATTTATAGATCCGGATGCAATTTTCATCGACTGACATTTCGTCATACCTCTGTTATCAGGTATTTGTCGCCAGATAGAAACCAGGGGGAGGAAGGGTGATTATCGCCCTTCACTCCCCAAGTTTGTCACAGGTTGTCTGTATCCATCACTACTCAATCAGGACCACCGCTGCGTCAGAAACACGCACAGCCAGTTGGTGCCGTAACGAATAGGGTGCCGATTCTTCAACAATACTAATCAGATAGATACGATTTATCTTACGTATGCGGCCTACCTGAAGCCCCTCTGTGCCAGAGTTGCTGAGCCACTGTTTTGCAATATCCTGCGCTTCGGACCATTGATCCACCGGCAGTGAGCCGGCGGTGAGTTGAAAATGATCAATTCGGCAATCCATTTGACGGTCATAGCCAGCGTCTGCCGACTGCTGCTTTTGGGTAGTTAAATCCACCGGACGGAACAGTAATGCACCCTGTTGATCCCGCTCGATGTGCCAGTAATCAAAACCGGTAAGGTCTCTTGGCAGTTCATCTGGTGTCTCGAGTGGATCGCTGGTGGATGGCCGTGGTGGTTTTTGGGTGGTTTCGGATATTGCCTTGGCAGTTTCAGGAATCAAAATTAATGTGTTATCCGCATCCCACTTGACCTGCCATCCTCGACCACGCAATGCATCCCCAAACTTACGCATATCCGATGCTTCAGTAACTACTGACTGAATGTCAGTAGCAGCCTCTTTTTTAGGTTGCCGATAGATAACGCTGCCATCCGCAGCGGTGTATTCCTGCCATCCCTGCTGGAGCAGGGAATCACGTAGTGATTCCCCAAGTGTATTGATCGGTTCCGCTAAGCCCGCGATTGGTAACCATAAAAAGCACCACAACAACTGAGCAGTGATGTGGAAATCGGAAATCTTGCTGTTTTTTCTCATTTGCTGCACTCCTCCGGATGGTATGGCGATCAGATTCCCAATTTATGAGCAAAACATAAGCCAAAATCCGAAATACAAGACATCGAGGATAAAAATTATGATTGGAATCAGCCCTGAAACATGACAAATTGTCAGAAAAAAGAGTTTTTTTTACTATTAAACTCAAATCAGCAGATCCTGAATAACTTAGTTGGTACAAGTGATGAAGTGGATAACCAACAGCCTGAATAGAAAATTCATCTTGGGCACCACATCAGGTCTTGCCATAAGCTCCCTGGTGTTTCTGTTGCTCTACATTCCGCTCTACCAGTCAGAGCTGGAGGGGGCAAGGGCGGATGCCGCCAACCAGGTCAACAATCTGCTGCAGGTTTCCTTGGAAAACGCCATGCTCAAGCGGGATCTTCCCGGGTTGAGCGAGATGGTCAACAAGCTGGGGGAGCAAGAGGGTATAATTGCGGTTTTTATCACAAATCCGGCTGGTGAGATCCGTTTCAGTAGCCGAGAAGGGGATTTTGGCAGGCAGCTGGAAAATCCCTACCAGGCCAAGGTACAAACAACCCATTTCGTGCAGGGTGAAGCACAGCAGGAGCTTCTGCGCAGTATCAATCCAGTACACAACAAGCCAGCCTGTAAAGAGTGTCACGGGACGGCTGAACAGAATCCGATCAACGGCATTCTCTATGTCGACTACGATGCTACACCCCTCAGGAGCAAAGTAGGCAATACCACCCTGATGCTGATGGGTGCTGGCTCCCTGATCGTGATTCTCAATCTGGCAGGAGGCTGGTGGTTCATACACACCAATATTCTCAGGCCTGTCAAACAGCTAACTAATGCAAGCCGGGACTTGACGGGTGGAAATTTACAGACCCGAGTTGCGATGCAGGGATCTGATGAACTATCCCGGCTTGGGGATACCTTCGATCTGATGACAGAGCGATTACGGGAGAAGTTGCTGGAGTTGGAGGAGCAGAGGGGATTCCTACAGGCACTGGTTGACGCCATACCGGACGGTATCAGGATCATTGATGAAAATTTCAGGGTCATACTGGTCAACAAAGCCTATTGCGAGCAACACAGACTGGAGAGCATGTCGGATGTGGGTGCCACCTGTTATGGGATCACGCACAATACCTGCAAGCCCTGTCCACCGACCCTGATTAACTGTCCGGTTCACGAAATATCGCATATCAAAAAACCGATCAAAGTGATGCATCAACACCACCGGTCCGATCGCACTACCTTCGAGGTCGAGATTTTTGCAGCACCCATGACAATCAAACAAGGCGGAGAGGAAAAGACCCTGATTGTTGAATCGATTCGCGATCTTGCAAAAGCGGTTAAATATTCACAGGAACAGAAACTCTCTGAATTGGGGCGTCTGGCCACAGGCGTGGCGCATGAGATTCACAATCCTCTGGCCTCGCTGAAGTTGGCGATGGACGCCACGAAGAATGAGATTGTTGCCAACAAAAGCTACACTGATTACATCAAGAAAAATTTCGAACTGATAGATGACCAGATCAGTTCATGCATCGAGATCACCGGCAAATTGTTGAAACTCGGTGCGCTGCCCCAGGAAAACCTTGAACTGGTCAATGTCAAGACTGCACTCCATGATACGCTGACACTGATAAGATGGCAGGCTGATCAGTCGAATATTACGCTTGAAGAGAATTATGAGGATGAGATGCTGCGGGTCCTGGCTTCAGACAGTGAAATCAGGATGGTAGCCCTCAATTTGGCGCAGAATGCATTTCACGCCATGCCAGATGGT
Organism: Candidatus Thiodiazotropha sp. CDECU1; assembly: GCF_963455295.1. Classification (NCBI taxonomy): domain Bacteria; kingdom Pseudomonadati; phylum Pseudomonadota; class Gammaproteobacteria; order Chromatiales; family Sedimenticolaceae; genus Candidatus Thiodiazotropha; species Candidatus Thiodiazotropha sp. CDECU1. The sequence goes on along the minus strand of NZ_OY734020.1, from coordinate 3,326,180 downwards.
GGCATCTTGACCGTTTCCTGCTCTGTTGAGGGGGATATGATCCAGGTTGTTTTCTCTGACACCGGTGCGGGAATTCGACCCAAGGATCTCCCCTATATCTTTGATCCGTTTTTCACTCGTCGTGCTGACGACGTCCCAGGGACAGGTTTAGGTCTCTCGATCTGTATGGCGATCGTTGAAAAGTATGGTGGGACCATGAATGTGGCCAGTGAGGTATCTGTTGGGAGTGTATTCACCGTAGCACTGCCGAATGCCCGGAATGAACTGGGGAGGAATAGATGAAAGCCAAAATAGTTGTTGTAGAGGACGACGATACGCTCAGAACCCTCATCATACAACACCTTTCAAAATTGGATTATGAGGTGGAAGGTCTGAGTCGCTGGGACAGCGTAATGGACTATCTGGAAAAGTATGAGCCAGCATTGATTCTTACTGATGCACGCTTACCTGATGCCAACAGTCTTGAGTATATTGAAAATCTGTCTGTTAACTACCCAGTGATCGTTCTGACCGCTTTTGGATCGGTACGCGATGCCGTGAATGCTATAAAAGCGGGAGCGGTGGATTACATTCTAAAGCCTGTCAGCCTGGATACACTGACAATTACTGTCGAGAGGGCGCTCGATAATGCAGCTCTGCGTAGAGACCATATGTTCTGCAAAAGACAGTTGGAGCAGAGCATTCAGCGCAATTCCTCATTGGTGGGTAACAGTACTGTCATGATTGAACTGAATCGGATGATCGGTGCCGTGGCGCCTAATGATATTACGGTACTGATACAGGGTGAGAGTGGTTCTGGTAAAGAGTTGGTGGCGCGTGCCATTCATGCGCATAGTCATCGTAAGAAACATAACTACGTTGCCGTCGACTGCTGCACACTACAAGAAAGTCTTTTCGAATCCGAGTTGTTCGGGCATGAGAAAGGCGCTTTTACAGGTGCTGACAAACAGAAAAATGGTCTGATCGAAGGGGCAGAGGGTGGCACTCTGTTTCTGGATGAAATCGGTGAAATAAACAGTAGCGGACAGGCCAAGCTTTTGCGTGTACTTGAAACGGGTCAATACCGAAGACTGGGCAGTACCAAGGATCTGACCGCAAATGTCAGAATTGTCGCAGCCACAAATCGTGATCTGGAAGTCATGTCATCTGAGGGTAACTTTCGTTCCGATCTGTTTTTCCGACTCAATGCATTCAACATCACCATACCGTCATTGCGGGACAGGCGTGACGATATACCTGAGTTGGCAGAACATTTTGTGAAAAATCACAATTTCTCAACACGCGTCAACAAGAGCCTGTCATCATCCGCGGTTCGATCACTGGTATCCTACGATTGGCCAGGTAACGTTAGGGAGTTAAAGAATGTGATTGAAAGAGCGATCATTCTCTCTGGTGACCGGCAGACAATCAAACCTGAGCATTTTTCATTTAGCCGGGTGCTTGGCAAGAGTGAGGGTGTAGTGACCATGAGCTTTGATCACGACCCTTCAATGGAGGAACTGGAAGCGCACTACTTGTCCTATCAGCTAAAGAAATACTCCGGGCGTAGGGGTAAAGTGGCCGAAGTGATGGGTATCAGTGAGCGCAGTATCTATCGTATGATTAAACGTTACTCGCTAGATGAGAATAATTACAAAGCAAGCTGAATGATGCGGCTACTGCTTGGCAAGCCAAGCTGCAATTATATGCATCTCTTCGTCACTGACAGCGCTCATGATACCTTTCATGACGATCGACATGCTGTTGGTCCTGCTGCCGTTTTTCAAGTCCCTCAGCTGATTGTAAATGTAAGCCTTGTTTTGTCCTGCAATGATTGGGTAGTAGGGAGTTGTCGGGGTGCGGCCATCGACCCCATGACAGCCTGCGCACGCTTTCGCAAAGTAGAGGTTGGCACTATCGATGTCCACATCTTCTGCATGAGCACTGGCTACCGCTATGGAGCTAATGAGTATAAATATAAATCTAACAAACTGGTTTGATTTTCTCATATCAACCTCTGAGACTAACGATAATCTGTCGAGTTGCTACACTTAATCGAACTCTGTTTCGTCGCTTTGAAACATTCTCGCGACTTCAAAACGAAGGCGCTTGTCAATACCTATTCCCTGCCAACCATGGCTATCGTTCAATACACCCAATGCCAGCGGCAGTCCCTTGTTGTCTCTGATCAGTAAGGTTTCAGTGGTACCATCAGAAACCTGGTTGACGATTTGACGTCCATACTGATCCTGGTAATCCACATCGCCCTCCAAGTCCCATAATTCACTCTGTTCATTATCAAGGGTTACCACTGCCAATGGACGTCCATCCATCATGTGAATGAACTGATGGATCTCATCCATGGTGTGAAGTCTGGATTCCTCAATAGGATCTTCGCTAAACTTCAATGTGTACTCAGGCATACGCTATCCTTGTTCGGTAACAAAGTGTGAGATTGTCATGACAGATCATAAACCCAAGGTCAAAAAAAGAGCGGGGAAGGTAGTTCACAGTGCTGTCTCGTTGCATGCCCGGGAAAAGGCAGAAGAGATTCGTGGCCGCTATCCTAGCGTGATTGATTACCAGACTGTGCTTAATATGCTCGAGGATCGCAAGTCCGTTCGTTACCCGGTGAAGATCAGGTTCGTCTCCGAGGGTATCGATCCCGGCATGTTTGCCAGGACAGAGCCGGTCTCTGAAAACCCTGAAGACGGCTACATTATCCTGATGCATAACTATTTTGAAAATCGACACGACGTTCTACCTATGCTTATTCTCTATCAGTTGGTACTGGTCAACTATGGTGATCTTGCCACTGCCAACGATGCAGAAATATTTGGTGCTACTATCCTCGGCATGGAGCGCGATGCCTATTACCAACAGGTCGCTGCTTTGGTTGATGCCGTCTGGGCCGGCTGACTCAAATCGCTGCACCAATTGGCTCGCTTTGGCTGAAAAAGTCATTCAGGTAGCGTTGCAAGCCATTTTGCCAGCACGGAAATCTCTTCATCGCTGATCAGGTGCATGACATTTGTCATGGCGACAGAATGTGCGTTCGACCGTGAACCGCTCTTAATATCCTTCATTTGTGCCAATAGATAGGCCTCAGCTTGCCCGGCTAACCTTGGATACTCATCCATAATCGGCTCTTTGCCCTGCTCTCCATGACAGGCAATACAGGTACGCTCGTAATACAGTGTCGCCGCATCCAGGGCCTGCGCCCTAACCGGTAATATAGTGATGGCGATAAATAGTGTTAGATTGATCAATCTGATTTGACTTATCATGCTGATATTCCCAAAAATTAGCTGCCTATGATTCACTCATGATCTACCTCAGCCTGTTTTGGACCATGGTGCATCCTTTCATGGTCCGCATTGGTCATCCCCTTGGGCAGATTGGGTGCCGGTTCCGGCCGCAGCTGGGCAAAGCCTGAGTTTCTGTTGTCTTGTTCAACATCGTGTGGGTTGTGGCATTCGGTACAGACCCACCAGCGTTTTTTACCCCCCTTGTCCCACATGCCGATTCGCTTGCCGTGAATCCCATTCCGCCAGGCACGATAGACCTGGCCATGGCATTTGCCGCATAGCTTCTGGGGCTGGTTGAAACTGATTGCGTAACCGAAATTGTCAATCAGTTTGGTACGCTCCACCAGATGATGACAATCCAGGCACCAGATGCCCCCTTTGCCATGTTTCAGGTTCATGGCATCGGGAACCGTATCCAGATGCATCTTCAGCGGTCGAGGCGTCTTGGTATGTGGTATAGGTACATAACTGCCGTCATGACAGGCCATGCTGCATATTGTCAGCAGTTTGTTTCTGTCGAGTTGTGGTTCACGGGGTTTTACGACCGCCTCTTCGTGTGTGTAGTCCCCTTCCACCTCCATATCACCCATAGGAATAGTGCCTTCGAATGGATCACCCCACCAGAGAACGCCCCCGGTAGTGGACGAACATTTAACATTCATCAGTTCAGGGCCGATTTCCTGAACCCTGACCTGTGACATACCATCCCGGCTCTCAAAACACTCCTGCTTGGCCTGTGTCTCTGTGGCGATTACCGGATTGGTGGATACAAAAAACAGCAGGCAAAAACCCAAGAGTGACTGATGATTTCGATAGCATGTCATGGTTTTTCTCCAAATCGATATTGCCTGTTCAAATCAAGCTTCATTCACTCAGATAGTCGCTTCGGCCTGCTGCTCTGCTATTGGTTGCTTATTTGTTTTGGTTTGGTATCGGACATCTCCCAGCAGTACGGCAACCGCACCTTTCAACATGAAGGTAAGCAGGAAGAAACCGATTGCCCAGATACCACCCACCACCATCAGTTCGATAGGGCTGGGGATGTACTCTGCAAACTCACCAACAGGGGTGGGGATTACACCAGGCAGCATCAAGCCCATGCCTTTTTCGATCCAGATGCCGATGAATGCGGCAATGCAGATAAACGGTAGCAACTTCAGGTTCTTCCTGATCCTCGGAATCAACAACAGTATGAAGGATCCCACCATCAGGGAGAGTGCAGTCCAAAAGTAGGGTACCAGGCTGTTAAGGCCATTGTGTCCGAACATCAGATATTGCAACCCCAGGGAGTGCTCGGTAGCGGGGTAGAGTTCGGTCACTATCTCCGACATCGTCAGAAACAGGGCGATACCCAGGCACCAGACAACGATCTGGGAGAGCAGATGAAAGGCCTCATCGGCTATTTTCATGGGGGTAAACCGACGCACCAGCAGAAACACCACGATGATCAGTGAAGGACCGGCGGCAAAAGCAGTGGTGATGAACTTGATCGGCATCATGGAATGGAACCACATGGGACGTGCCGGCATGGTATTGATCAGGAATGCGGTAACCGTATGAATACTCAGTGCCCAGACAATAGCGATATAGACAATCGGAAGATAAAAAGCCTTATTGACTTCGCCGCCGCTGTATTTTTTATACAGGTAGTAGTATCCGCCGATGATGTTAAGCAGCAGATAGCCGTTGAGTACAATCACATCCCAGGTCAAAATGGCGTGGGGCCAGTTGAAGATGCCGATGACTGGCAGGATATGCCATAGCCTGTCCGGTCTTCCCATATGCGCAATCACAAACAGCAGACACATCACTACGGCAGCGATGGCGATCATCTCACCCAGCACCACGATCCGGTGCAGCTCTTTGTGCTTATAGACATAGGCGGGAAAAACCACTGTCACCGCTGCTGCCGCCACACCCACCATGAAAACAAAATTTGCCAGGTAGAATCCCCAACTGACCTGGTCGTTGAGATTGGTGACAATCATGCCATTGGCAATCTGTACATACTCTCCGTAGCCCCAGAGCATTATGAAAAAAAGCAGGAACAGCATCCAGGCCCAGAACAGGATACCGCCGCTAAAGCCAGCCTTGAGGTAATCGAACACGAACTGAAGAAATCGCATTACGGGATCTCCAATTAATCCATGAAATAGAAAAACTTTGGATAGGTGTTGAGGTCGGCACGGAGACGAAACACCTTCTTATTGGCCAGCACAGTGCGGATCTCACTCTCCGGATCCAACAGGTTGCCGAACTTGCGGGCACCGACAGGGCAGACCTCGACACAGGCAGTCCAGCGGCCCTTACGGGTGCGTTGAACACAGAAGGAGCACTTCTCGACAACCCCTTTCATACGTGGACGATTGCCGAGATAGTGGGTGACAGGATTCATCTCTTCCTTAGGCAGATTGGGCTCGCCCCAGTTGAAGCGTCTTGCCCAGTAGGGACAGGCGCCGATACACATTCGGCAGCCGATACACCAGTTGTAATCAATGACAACGATACCGTCCGGATCCCGATATGTGGTGCGCACCGGACAGACCTTGACGCATGGCGGTTTCTCACACTGCATGCACTGCATGGGAAAATAGAAGGCATCCTTTTCCGGAACCTGTTCCGGCTCGTAATAATGTTGGCCTTCCAGTACCACCCCTGCAGGTTTGTAGGCGTTACCGCCCACCTGTACGCCAAAGGATTCCGGATAGCCGTGTTGATCCCTGTCGGCTTTGGAAAACTTTCCCTTCTCCATACGTAGCACCCGAATCCATTCGATCTGTTGTTCATCCCCACGGGACTGGTTATTCTCAGCCACACAGGCCTTAACGCATCGACGACAACCGATACACTTCTGAATATTCAAGGCATAACCGAATAGCACCCCCTCCATGGACGGGGAGCCATCGACTGTGACCTGTTTGCCAAACTCCTCGGAATATCTGGTTTCAAGGCGCTCGATGGCCTCCTGTTTCTCCTCGTCCGTCATCAGTCGATAGTTCTTTTGGAAATGCTCCTCCCAGGTAATATTCGCTTTTGCGGGTTTCGGGTCTGAGAGCAACATTGCCGCACCGGAGAGTGATGCCACTGTATAGTTTCCCGCACTGCGCAGGAAATCCCGGCGAGTGGTGAGTTTGTTATCTTTTGTTTTGCTCGGATCTTGTTTGGGCATGGCTGTCCTCTGATCGAGTGACTTTTTTTCAAATAGGCTTGAACAATCTCATGCTGTTCAGGTTTTGTGATCGTAGTTATTGATTAATGACTGCACCATGGCCTTCTTCTCCAGGTCGGTCATCACCACATATTCCCATTCTCTGAGTTCCGCTTCACCTTGCAGGGCATCTCGCCTGTATTTCTGTTTCAATTCGGGAGTGGGAACTCCATCGACAACAGTCTTGGCCAAGCCTGCAGTACCGGTGACACTCACAGCACCGATGGCTGCCTGCTTGAAGAGTCGTCTACGGGTGGGATTGGGTTCATCTGAAGCCTTCAGATTGGGCTTTTGCTGTTTTTTATAATCAACAAACAACCACTGCCCTAATTGAATGAGCCATCGTTTAATCATCTAGTTCACCCCATGGCCTGTGTCAGTTATCGATCGATTCCGTCATACGGATTTATGCCAGCCGGTTGATAGTATTGATTGCCAATAAGAAAGCCTGATTGGTACAACAGGCTGTTTTCTAGGTTTTTTATGGCAAACGCGCTAACGGATTCATGTAAAATAGCAATCCTTATGCCAGTTATGGAAATGAGTGGATATCCCCTTGAGTGCCATGAAAAAAATATAAGACTCGGGGAAGCTGATCGGCCCAAGAACATGACAAATTGTCGTGCCAATCCATGAGTGAATGGGTAACTAACTGTTACCAAAAGAAAAAAAATATGCCAATTTGGCGGGCCGGAAATTAGATATAAAACATTTGGTTGGAAGAGTGCAGAGCCGTAATCTGGCGGCGTTGTAGTATAAAGTTTGATACAGCCGAAAAAACTCCCTGACAGCCGCCACCAACATCCCTGTGCCTCGAGGCAGTAGTTATGCTGAGTGCCATCTCTTGGTAACGGACTGTTGAAGGCAACCCATGGCATAGGCTGCCTGTATCTCAGAAACAGGTCAATTTGTCATGTATGCGATGATTTCAAACAGAAGAGTATCAATAGTGGTCAGTTGTGACTGGTCGTCTGTATCCGTGGGATTGACTTGAGAATCAATCTATCTTGGAACGAATAATATCGATCCTGGTGTTTTCATCGGCCTTTATCCCGAGTGGCAGGGGTCGCTGAAACGGGATCTGGGGAACAACCGCTGGGATTGTAAGTGATTGATGACACATTAACCCGAGTTGAGAATCGGAACCAATATTTAAGCCTATGACTGTATAGATAATTTCGCTCCTGAACTGGTTGAATGTGACAAAATGCCTGCTGCAAAAGGCAGTTGCGTCTGAGGGAGCTATGTAACTGATAGTCATCAGTTTTATCCAGTCCGTCGAGAGTGACTTCTGGGCCTTGATTCGCTGCTGATTTTCTAAAGTTTTGAACGCCAAGTGCCGATAGATTAATTACTGTAAATCAACTATATACCTGATATTCCGGAGGGAAGTCGGTTTATTAAGATGTGATCGCGGAAAAGGGATGTCTACCGCTTAGGAAATCCTGACGGTGTTTAGGTTAATTCTCCATGCCCCATAACGAAACGCATCACCAACCCCAGAACTGTATTCGAGTATTGTTGGTTGACGATGATCTAGACGCAGCGGAGGAGACTGCCAAGATACTCTGTGGCATAGATTTCCCACAACAGATCGAATATAAGATTGTGGAGCTCTTGGCGGAGGCCCTCGTCGAGATCAGTCAGTCCATATATGACATCATTCTGCTGGATATAGGTCTGGCGGATATGCCGACGCCTGCCGCCATTCACTCCCTGCGTAATGCCTTCGCCTATGCACCCATCATTGCCACATCAAAATATGACGATCCGGAACTAGCCGCCATGTGGGTGGGAGAGGGGGCGGATGATTGCCTCTTCATGGGTGTGGTGACGGAGAAAATGCTTGCTCGGGTCGTAAATTATGCGATTAAGCGTTCTCACACCTATGGTGAACTGCACTACCGCAGTCGTACTCACCATATACTCAATAAGCTTCTGGGCCTCTCGTTGAAGGAAAAGCCTTTTGACCAACTGCTTAAGGAGTGTCTAGAAGTAATCCTCTCCGCCCCGTTCACAGAGATGCTGCATAAGGGCGGTATATTTATAGTTGAAAATAGCAGTAAACAGCTCAAATTGAGGGCTCATGTGAATCTTGATCAGGAAATTGTTGGGCTTTGCCATCAGGTTCCCTTCGGTCATTGTCTTTGTGGCCGTGCCGCACAAACGGGAGAACTTGTGTTTGCCGACTGCGTAGATGATCGGCATGAGAACCAAATGCCGGGTATGCAACCTCATGGTCATTACTGTGCACCCATTGTATCCCAGGGGGAAGTGCTGGGTGTGCTGGTACTCTATCTCAATGAGGGGCATATACGCAGAGATGATGATGAGATCTTTTTGCATGGTGTGGTCGATACCCTTGCGGGTATTATCGAACGGGCGCGTACAAGTGATCGGTTGGCGTGGGCGAATGAGCAGAACAGTCGTCTACTCTCTGCTTTGACCTCGATTCTTATCGGTGTTGATAACCAGGATTGTATTACTCATTGGAACGAAGAGGCGGCAAAGACCTTTAATCTGGAGGCCGAGCAGGTGCTGGGTAAGCCAATTATCTCCAGCCGCATTGGATGGGACTGGGAGCAGGTTTCAGACAACATTCTCAAGTGCCAAAATGACTGTGAACAGAACAATCGCTTCGAGGTGCGATTTAAACCGGAGAATGGCACCAATCGTTTATTGTCAGTCTGTGCAACCCCATTTATTGGTGAGAGTAGTAACCGTGATGGCTATCTCTTGATCATCGATGACGTTACCGAGCAGAGACAACACGACTCGGAGTTGCAGCAGATGCAGAAGTTACAATCGATTGGTCAACTTGCGGCGGGTATCGCTCATGAGATCAACACGCCGATCCAGTATGTCGGTGATAATGTGCACTTTCTACAGGAAGCATTTGAGGATTTAACAGACATTATCAGCGGCGAACGCGATGTGGTAGAGGCAGCACGTAGCGGTAGCGTCACCGTGGATGACTTCAAGAAACTGGACGAACAGATCGAAGAGATTGATTTGGAGTATATGCAAGAGGAGATCCCCAACGCGATAAAGCAGACCCTGGATGGAGTGGATCGTGTCGCTACAATAGTACGAGCAATGAAAGAGTTCTCACACCCGGGTTCGGATGAAAAGACTCTGACTGATATCAATAAAGCGGTGGACAGTACCGCAACTGTGGCGAGAAATGTCTGGAAGTATCATGCGGAGATGCAACTGGAGCTCGACGCTTCTCTGCCTCAAGTCTCCTGTATCCCCGGACCAATAAACGAAGTGATACTGAATATTATTGTCAATGCCGCACATGCAATCGCGGAGAGAATGAATGCCAGCGGTGAGAAGGGACTAATTCGCATTACCACGGGATGTGAAGGTGATTGGGGCGTGATCCGCATCGCCGACAGTGGTACCGGTATCCCTGAAGCGGCGCAGGAGCATGTGTTCGATCCTTTCTTTACTACCAAGGATGTCGGTCGTGGTACGGGACAGGGACTCTCACTGAGCCACAAGATCATTGTTGATCAGCACGATGGTGAACTGAGCTTCGAGACAGAGGAGGGTGTGGGTACAACTTTTATTATTAAACTGCCACTACAGGACAAGACATCTTGAGCGATTCAAACGATAAAAAAAAGATTCTGTTCGTCGATGACGAGCCGAATGTATTGTCCGGCCTCCGGCGTACACTGCGAACTCAGCGCAAGGTGTGGGAAATGGAGTTTGTCGCCAGCGGTCAAGATGCATTGGCAAAAGCAGCCGAATCCAGTTTCGATGCGGTGGTCACCGATATGCGAATGCCAGGTATGGATGGGGCCGAATTACTAAATCGTATCGCGAAAAACCATCCAGATACGATTCGCGTGGTACTCTCTGGCCAGTCTGATCAAGAGTCGGTGATGAAGACAGTGGGCCCGGCCCATCAGTATCTGAATAAACCTTGTGAGATCGATGCCCTGAAGACGACCTTGGCGCGTGCATTTTCACTGCGTGATCTTCTTGGTGAGAGTCGTCTCAAATCATTGGTGTCCGGTATGCGTAAGCTGCCAAGCCTGCCTGCACTCTACAATGAATTGATGATCATTATTCAGGACCCTAATGCTTCCGTCGCCGATGTGGGGAGGTTGGTAGCTAAAGATCCAGCCATGACGGTAAAGATTCTGCAGCTTGTCAACTCGGCCTTTTTTGGACTTGGCCGCCATATCTCCAATCCAGTGGATGCAGCCTCTTTGTTGGGGCTTGAGATACTTAAGCCCCTGGTGTTGTCGATTGGTATATTCAAACAGTTCGAGGCAGACAAACTCGATGTTAAGGGGTTTTCGTTGGATGCACTTTGGCTGCATAGTTCGCGGGTTGGTTCACTTGCCAAGCTGATCGCAAAAAAAGAGGGAATGGAAGCTTCCACTGTGGAGGACAGTCTGCTTGCCGGCATGCTGCACGATATCGGCAAGTTGATATTGGTAGTCAATCAACCTACCGAGTACTCACAATTGATGGAAATGCAGCTGGTCACGCTGGATCAGCGAGTCACCGCTGAGAAACAGGTATTTGGTACCACGCATGGGGTGGTAGGCGCATACCTTCTTGGACTGTGGGGATTACCTCAGTCAGTTGTGGAGGCAGTAGCGTTGCACAATCAGCCTGCAGCGCAGGGAGAGCGAGTATTCAGTGTCCTCAGCGTGGTTCATATAGCGAATGCACTGATGCATGTCGTGGACGAGGGGGCTGTGTTAGACGATTTACTGGATCTCGATTACACAGACTCCATCAAGCTGGCCGACCGTATCGATAGTTGGAAGGCGTTGACTGACAGCGCAGACTTCAAGAGTGATTAATCCCGTTCTGGTTAGTAAGCTCGGATATCAGTAGACTTGAACAGTATCGCCTCGAACTCATCGGGCACCACCGGTTTACTGAATAGGTAACCCTGATACCCATCGCACTGGCGCGCTTTCAGGAATCTTAGCTGCTCTTCCGTTTCCACCCCTTCAGCGATGGAACTGAAACCAAGGCGCCATGACATGGCGAGAATGGTTTCGACGATGGCATCGTCGTTGGGATCGATGCCGATGTCGCGTATGAAGGAGCGGTCTATTTTCACTACATCCACCGGCAACATTTTCAGGTAGGCAAGGGAAGAGTAACCGGTTCCGAAATCATCAATGGAAATATGGATTCCAAGTCGCTTCAGCTCCTCCATTTTCTTGCGTACATCATGGATATCCTCAACCAACGAGCTTTCAGTCAATTCGAGTTCCAGCCTGGTGGGATCTGCCTGCGTCGCTGCCAACGTTGTTTTGACCTGTTGAATGAAGTCCTTTTGTTGAAACTGTTTGGGACTGATATTGACTGAGATCCTGCCGAATGGCTTTCCATTGAAACGTCGCTCCCATACTTTGATCTGCGAACAGGCCTCGTGCAGTACCCACTCGCCCAATTGCAATATCAGACCGCTCTCTTCCGCAATGGTGATGAACTCACCCGGTAACAGCAGGCCCCGGGTTGGATGTTGCCAACGAATCAAGGCCTCTGCACCTAATATCTCCTCTTTCCTGGAGATTGTTATCTTAGGTTGATAGTGCAACACCATCTGATCCTGGGTGATGGCGCTGTGCAGGGCATTTTCCAGGTCCAGCCTTTCGGCGGCTAGCATCTGCATACTGGGTAGAAAGAAGCGGAAGTTGTTTCGACCGTGTTCCTTAGCCTGGTACATGGCGGCATCGGCTTGTTTGAGGATCTCACTGGCATCTTGCGAGTCGGGCGTTATCAGGGCAATGCCGATACTGGGAGTAGAGTGCAAGGTGTGATTGCCGATCTTATAGGGTTGGGAAAGGGTGTCCTGTATCTTTTCCGCCACATTCTGTGCTTCGATAGCAATAACCTCTGGATCGGTGTGCAGATCAGCCAACAGGATGATGAACTCGTCACCACCGAGTCTGGCAACCGTATCTTCCGCACGCAGCAGGAAGCGTTGTCGCTCTGATACCCGTTTCAGCAACTCGTCGCCTATACTGTGGCCCAGTGAATCGTTTATGTTTTTAAAACGATCCAAGTCGAGAAAAAGAATAGCCCCTGTGAGTTTGTGCCGCTTGGCGCTCTCCAGCCGTTGCTCCAGGCGATCCATGAAAAGCGCCCGGTTCGGCAGGTCTGTTAGAATGTCGTGTAGCGCCGAATAGTGCATCTTATCCGATTGGATACGCAGCAGCCGGATTCCGAGAAACAGGCCGATCATGCCAAGTATCCATAATCCCCCATGCCAGCCCACGATATTCAGTACACGTGCATCTGCGTTGGCTTGCAATAGATCCAGCGGAATACGCACACTGATACCGCCCATGATCTCTCCCGGTCGAGCACTCTCCTCTGGATGACAGGCCATACAGGATGCCTTCGCCAGTCTGGGTTTGATCATACGTAGATAGGGCTTGCCGTCGATCAATGTCTCTTCACTCCACTCAGGCAGGCCGCTACGCAGCTTTTTCAGGCCTCTCAGTTCCCAGCTGTCAGGTGCATTGAGAGGCCTGAGTGGATTCTCTTTAGTTGCATGGCCACGGATGCCATCCGGTGAAAGTATGGCCTCCTGGTCATGAACCAGGCGGGTGAAATAGGAGGAGTTAACCAGTGTCAGTACACGCCCGTCATTGGTGGTCACGTCCCGATCGGGTAGATGGGCTAGGTAGGGGTTGGGAGTGATCCCTTGGTCCACGGGCATATACACGCCGCCGACCCGGGAGACCACGCTACGATAGATCAGGTCTTTTTCGATGGCGCCACGTGCCTGGGCATTGGCCCGCTCAGGCACCATGCGTTGATTCTGTTTTAGATTCCATTCAAGCGAGAAGACGAAAACCGCACTCCACAGCAGGGCTGCCAGATATGTCCATAGGCTTAAGTTTTTGTTGTTAAACTTAAATCCCTGCTTCATATGGTGCCTGTCATTGCCTTGGTCCGTCCCTAGGGGATATCCGTAATCAATTTTTTAGGGTAACGGCAATCACACACGACACTTAAGGGATTGGCTGCTAGTTAATGGCAGGTATTTATCTTGAGTTGTTGCTTGATCCCGCTTGTTTACTGTTAGTTATTGAATTTGCAGGGATATGTGAGATTAGTGAGGGTCCTGGATGCTGGCGCTGCAGTGACATCCAGGCTCATCGATGACAGCCGGACAAGCCCGGCCATAGGGTTAAGAAAATGGTAATCAGAATCAATCGTATTTAATGTACTTGAAACGAGGATCATCCGGGGTGCCTTCTAGGGCGCCCCCATCGAGACCGGGCTGCCACATGATGACCTCTTCGATTTTGCGCGCCAGTTCGAAATCCTTGTTGGTGATGCCTTTGGCCGAGTGGGTGACCAGTTTGACGATGACGAAGGCATAGGAGACCGCCAGGTCCGGGTGGTGGAAAGCGGCCTCCGCCAGGTGGCCAACGGTATTCACCACCATCATGCTACCTTTCCAGCCACTGGTTTTGTATTTTCGCCTGATCCATCCCTTCTCCAGATACCAATGGGGTAACTCCGCTTTGAGACGCGCCTCGACCTCTTCATCAGTGTAGGTCTCATCGTGCTTGGGTTTTTGCAGTGCCACGGTCAACCTCCTGTCATATCTGTAATGATCACGCTCGTTATTGAGACTGTAGAACAAGATGGATTGGGTTTAACACTGAGGATTTGCGGGTTGTTCAAGAAGAAAAGCCAACCACATTGCTGTGGTTGGCTTTATCTTTGGCATTGCTCCTTTACAGCTTTAGTGTTCAGGAGCGATAAGGTTTACATCATACCTTTCTCTTTCCAGAACTTGATGGCGCCAGGATGCCAGGGAGTAACAACCCCCTGAGTCCCGGTGTCGAGGCTCATGTGCTTGAAGGTCTTTTTCTGTGCCTTCATGTGAGCCAGGCCTTCGTCGGTATACATGATTGAAAGCATATTGTAGACGGTGTCATCTGAGACCTTGGAATTGGCTACCCAAAGGGCTGAGTCCTGGAACGAGGGAGATTCAGTATCAACGCCACGATAGGTGCCGGCGGGTACGGCCAACTGGGAGAAGTAGGGGTATTTCTCGAAGAAGCCACTATCCTGAGCATCCTTACCCACATTGACCAATTCAATGTCATTGGTTTGGGCTGCCATGATTACAGCGCCACTGGGAAAGGCCGTGAACAGCCAGAAGGCATCCAGCTGATTATTACCGAATGCCTGTGCTGCGTCGTTATAACCCATGGCATTACGTTCGACACTATCCCATACGCCCATGTGGGTGAAGAAAAGCTCGCAGTTAGCGAAGGCGCCTGAACCGGCGTTACCAACACCGACCTTTTTGCCTACAAGATCCTTGGTGCTTTTGATGCCGGAACCCTTACGCGTCACCAGCTGGGCCGGTGCGCCGTAGAGCCATGCAACAGCCATGACATCCTCATACTTCCTGGTATCGTTTTTCATCTGTCCGTTGCGACCGAGGTAGACGTGGCCGGAATAGACCACACCCATCTGGGCCTTGCCCGAGTTTACCTTGCGCAGGTTTTCAACCGATCCGGCCGAGGACTGTGCCTTGACACGGAAGTCTTTCGAGGCCTTTATAGGTTTGTAAACCTGGACAGCGTTGGCGACGACCTGGAAGGTTCCGCCTGCCGGGCCACCACTGAAAACCACCCTCTCTTTGGCTGCCGCTGTGACAGGTATCATCATGCTGGCAGTGAGCAGGGCCGTTCCGGCGGCCAGGATTGATCTGCGTGTGATATTCATTAAGTATCCTCCGAGTTTTATGTTTTAAGTGAGAGATAGACTTCGCTGATTCATCGCGATAGTCGGAATATCAGCAAAAGCCAGGCCAGAGAAGATGTTGTTTTTTTACTTCAATCTAAGTTAATGATTGAATGAATAAATTACAAAATCTATCTATTGAGGGGTTTTCCTGGAGTGGGTGGAAATCCACCCATTTGCCATGCAGATTAGTGTGACATTCTGCCAAAAACCCTAGCTTATAATTTATTTATATCTGTGTTTGTCCAGGCCATATTTCTGCATCTTGTCATAAAGGGTTTTTCTCGGCAATCCGAGCAGCTCCATGGTCTGTTTTATCACCCCGTCAGATTCGGATAGGGCCTGCTCGATCATCGCCCGTTCAAAGGCCTCAACATGTTCAGGTAGGGTCATGGGGACGCAAGGAGACATAGCAGAGTTATCATCCAGTTGGAGGCCGCACTCATCGCCAAGCAGTACGAAGCGCTCTGCGGCATTGCGTAGTTCTCTCACATTACCAGGCCAATTGAAGGCCATCAGTTTCTGACTGATATTGTCCGGCATTGCAGGTGCTACCTTACCATAGCGTGCGGCAGCAACCAGTAGAAAGTGCTGGAACAGTAGAGGGATGTCTTCACGACGTTCGCGTAATGGCGGGAGTTCCAGGGTTACAACGTTTAATCGATAGTAGAGATCCTCCCTGAACTCACCCCGTTCAGCTGCGGCTTTAAGATCAACCTTGGTGGCTGCAATGATTCGGATATCCAGATCGATGCTCTCATTGGATCCTACCCGTTCCAGGGATCGTTCCTGTAGTACACGCAATAGTCGGACCTGTGCTGACAGGGGCATGGATTCAAGTTCATCCAGAAAAACACTACCATGATTGGCATATTCGAATTTTCCAATGCGTCGAGTTTCCGCACCGGTGAAGGCGCCCTTTTCGTGACCGAAGAGTTCACTTTCGATCAGATTTTCCGGGATGGCACCGCAGTTCACGGCTACAAAATTTTTATCTCTTCTTTTGCTGTGTTCATGAAGGGAACGTGCCACCAGCTCCTTACCGGTTCCCGTCTCGCCCATCAGCAAAATATCAGCAGCGGTATCAGCAAGTTGATAGATGGTGTTTTTCAGTGCCTTAATAGCCGGTGTCTTACCAATGATGCGAGGCCCTAGGGAGTTTTCCGCATCCAACTCGTTTTTTAATGTTCGGTTTTCAAGGATGAGTCTGCGTTTTTCCAGGGCCCTGCGCACAGTTTCCACCAATCGCTCTGCGGAAAAGGGTTTCTCAATAAAGTCATAGGCACCTTTCTGCATGGCATCCACCGCCATGGAAATGTCCCCATGACCCGTAATCAATATGATGGGCAGGGTTGTATCCACTTGTTGGAGTCTCTGCAGCAGCGTAAGGCCATCAATACCCGGCAATCGAATGTCACTGACCACGATGCCGCTGGTCTGATCATCGATCAGCTGCAGAACATCCTCGGCCTTTTCAAAAACCTGAACCTGGAAACCGGCCAGTTCAAGGGTCTGCTCATTGGCCAAGCGGAGATCGATTTCATCATCGATAAAATAGACATCAGGTCTGGTACTCATATTCCTTCATCCGAATCAGGTAGTGTTATGGTGAAGCGTGCACCACTTGGCTTTAAATTATTAACCGCTAATCCGCCATTCATGCTATCGATGATTCTGGCTGATATCGAAAGCCCAAGTCCAAGCCCAGATTCTCGTGTGGTGTAGAAGGGTTCAAAGATCATTTCAAGCTTCTGTTCATCGATTCCCGGTCCTGTATCATCCACATGAATCATAATCTGCCCTGTATCCTGCTCGGTAGTGATAGTAATGGTGCCTGGAGAATGAGTGCCGATCGCATAAATGGCATTGTTGATGAGGTTAATCAATACCTGCTCCAGTTGGATAATATCAACATGGGCAATGATGCTGCTGTCCACATTTTCAGTGTCGATGGAGATCGCCAACTGTTTAATCTGCGGCCGGGAAATCTCGATGGCAGTTTGTATGATTGGAGCGATATTGACTGATTCAAGCTGACCACTCGATTTACGGGAGAAAAATTTCAGTTGGGAGCTGATTCTTGACATGCGATCTGTCAGTTGGGCAATCCGCTGCAGGTTGTCATCCGCCTTCTCATGTTTATTGATGGATAGAAATTTACGTGCATTGTCAGCATAGCTGCGGATTGCCGCAAGTGGATTGTTAAGCTCATGGCTTATGCTGGCTGACATCTGGCCCAGGACGGCTAGCTTAGCGGTTTGAATCAGTTCCCCTTGTGTTTCACGCAGTGTCTTTTCAGTCTGCTTGTGTTCGTCAATTTCATTCTGCAGGTCGGTGGTTCTGAGCGAGACTTTCTTTTCCAGTTGTTTATGCGCTTCTTGATGAATTCGTTCACGCACTTGATGTCGTCTGATCCATTGCCAGACAAGCAGGCTGATCAGTAGCAAGGATAGAGCAATCAGCAGTATGGTGAATGCATTGATTAGACTTTGTTGCCTCAAATCCTCCAAGGGGGTCAGAATGCGAACTGACCAGCCTGCCGCCTGCATATCATAAAAGCTTGAAAGATATTCATCTGTTGTGTCTCCCGTATCGATCTGAATAATTAGGCTACTGTCAGATATCGTTGCCATATTCTTCAGCTTCAGTGCTTGGATATCCGAATCCTCGTAACGACGGCTTGCCTTGATGCGTTCCAGGGCTTTAGGGGGTAGAGGTACAATGCTCTTGTACAGCCAATCCAGGTTCGTGGTAATAAATATAATTCCATCCGGATCGCTGACAATGAACTGGGAATGTCTCTCGGACCAGTATTTTTCAATCTGCGAAAGATCCATCTTAACCACGATGACCCCGATCTTCTCAGCGTTGTATGTAACTGGGTAAGAGAAGTAATAACCGCGTTTCTTGGAAGTTGTCCCAAGGGCGAAGTAACGGCCGACTTTGCCCTCCATGGCTTCAGAGAAATAGGGGCGAAAACTGAAATTCTTTCCAACGAAGGGATTTTCATCAGCCCAATTGCTGGCTGCCAGGGTTAAGCCGGTTCTATCCATCAGATAGGTGTCGGAAGCACTGGTGATCTCATTAATCTCCCGCAGTAAGAGATTGACCACCTCCACCAGGGAGTCATTTTTCGGATCATTCAGCAGCTCAACCAACAGTGAATTTTTGGCCACTAACTGAGGCGTGAATTGATATCGGGAGAGTTGCGAATCAAGATGACTGGCGAACTGTTCAAGTTGCTGCCGGTTAGCGAAGCTCAGGGTGCGTAATTCGTTGCTCCAGATGACCCGATGGGAAACCCAAAACGTTACTGCAAGGGTGCCAATGATAATGATTCCAATCAAATAGCGATTTTTAAAAATCTCGGACATGGAAATGGGCCGGCTCGTTTATTCTTGGATGGTTGTCTGAATGGAATCAATCAGACATTCTAATCTGTAAGCATATGACATGGTACAGATTATTGAGATCCAGGGGAGCGGTTGGGCGACCAATTGCCAGACCTTAAAAAAATGACCGGGATCGCCGGGAGGGATAGCAATCGGGTCTATCAGGTATGCGAGCCCGGCCTTGCTGATGCAACGGCCGGGCCCGGCAGGTTAGGGTTGGTGGGGAGTGTTATGAATACGCGCGGGATACTAGGATCCGCACAGATATCAGCTCAGGTAGGCCTTGGCTTCCTCACCGGGATCGGGGAGTCCGGCGATGCGCCAGATGCTCAGGCAGCTACCGAACAGGCTGTGCACCTTCCAGCGCGGGATGCCGGTGGCGCGGCAGACCAGGCGCATGTTTGGCAGGGAGCCCAGGCTCAGGTAGCGATCACGGATATGCCGCAGCAGTTGCCAGTGCTGCTCGCTCAGATTGTCGACTCCCTCCTGCTGGGCCATATCCTGGGCAAGCTGTTCGGTCCATGTCAGGTGATCGATGAGAAATCCCTCCTCATCGAACAGCAGGGGCGGTGAAGCGGTGTTGGCGGATTGGGTTGCAGTCTGGGTCATTACCAGGCCTCCTCGTGTATTTAAAAATAAAAAATTGATTGCTGACTAGTATGGTTCGTAGTTTGAACTTAGGAAAAATGATAAATATTGATTTTGTATCACGAAAAATGATTAAGGGGCCTGATTCAGGGCCAAATCCTCTCCAGTACACGATTTATGCGGCCGAACAGAGATCAACAGGTTGATAAACCACAATAATTACCACGATGAACTATCTGGGAATTACGGTTATACATGCCCATATATAGAGTCAAGCAAGTTGATCAGGTAGGAGGCGTTAGTAATGGAGAAGTGGTTGGAAGGCAAGGTTGTGGAAAAACGGCACTGGAGTGACAAACTCTACTCCATTCGTCTCAAGGCGCCCGTGGATGGCTTTACTGCCGGGCAGTTCACCCGCCTGGCCCTGGAGATCGACGGGGAGCGTGTGGCGCGGCCCTACTCCTTCGTCAATCCGCCCCAGGATGAGCTGTTGGAAGTCCATTTCAACGAGGTGGAGAACGGCCCCTTGAGTCCTCGACTGGCGGCGCTGGAGCCGGGTGACCGGGTCTGGGTCTCAGCCAGGGCAAATGGCTTTTTCACCCTCGAGCAACTGCCCCAGAGCGAAAATCTCTGGATGATCGCCACGGGGACTGCGCTGGGGGTCTATCTCTCCATTCTGCGTACCGAGCTCCCATGGCAGCGATTCCAGCAGATCGTCCTGGTACACAATGTCCGTTACAAGGATCAACTCAGCTATGGTGAGGAGATCGCCACCCTGAAACAGGATTACGGCGAGCGCTTCCGCTATCTGCCGATCACCAGTCAGGAGCAGTTGCAGGACGCCCTGCAGGGGCGCATTCTCGCTGCCCTGGAGGATGGTCGTCTGGAGAGGCATGCCGGTGTCGAACTGACGCCGCAGAAGTCGCATGTGATGCTCTGCGGCAACATGGGCATGATCCGGGAGGTCTCAGCAGCCCTGGAGGCCCGTGGCATGCGTAAACATCGCAAGAAGGAGCCGGGGCACTTCACCACCGAGAAGTATCACTGATCTTTGAATAGGGCATTGATGCCGTAGGGCGGTGAGCGCCAATATTGAGGCGGTGCGCTGACCTGGTCACCCAGGGTGGCGGCGGCATGCCAGGGCCAGCGGGGGTTGTAGAGTATGCCCCGCGCCAGGGCCACCAGATCGGCCTGTTGCGTGGCGACAATGGTTTCCGCCTGCTCCGGCTCGGTGATCAGCCCCACCGCAATGGTGGGCAGGCCGCTCTCCCTGCGAATCTGTTCAGCGAAAGGGACCTGAAAGCCGGGGGCGGCGGAAATCTGCTGCAAGGGGGAGAGACCGCCGCTGGAGACATGAATGAAGGCGCAATCCCGCTGTTTCAACGCCTGGGCAAGGGCCAGGCTCTGCTCCATATCCCAGCCCCCCTCTACCCAGTCCGTGGCGGAGATACGCATGCCCACCGGCACTTTGGGAGGGAGTGCCTCCCGCACCGCCTGGAAAACCTCCAGGGGAAAGCGCAGACGGTTCTCCAGGGAGCCTCCATAGTTATCGTCACGCCGGTTGGAGAGTGGCGACAGAAACTGATGCAGCAGATAACCGTGGGCGGCATGGATTTCAATCACCTCTATGCCCAGTCGATGGGCGCGGGCGGCGGCGGTGACGAAGGCCCGGCGTATCTCGCGCATACTCTCCAGATCCAACCCGGCAGGCGAGCGTTCCTCCTCACCCCAAGCCAGGGGGGAGGGGGCGCAGGTTTGCCATCCTCCCTGTCCCAGGGGCAGTTGACTACCGCCCATCCAGGGTACAGCGGTGGAGGCCTTGCGTCCCGCATGGGCCAACTGGATGGCGATGGGCATGTTCGAATAGGCGCGCACTCCCTTGATTACCCGTCCCAGGGCGTTTTCGGTCTCATCCGACCAGAGACCGAGATCGCTGGGCGAGATGCGCCCCTGGGGTGTGATCGCGGTGGCCTCGATGAAGAGCAGGGCGGCGCCGGAGAGGGCAAGATGGCCGAGGTGGATCAGGTGCCAGTCGGTGGCCTGACCTTCAACTGCCGAATATTGGCACATGGGGGCGATAACGATACGGTTATCCAGGTTTTGTCCACCCAGGCTATAGGGGGTAAAGAGTTGGCTCATTCTGTCTGCTCTGTTGATGACAAATACTCACCAAGCACTCTACCCAGGAACCTGACAGGTGCCAAGAGATGCTCCCTTTGTTCATGGTGTCAGTTTTAGAATTCTGGCGGATAGGCATAAAAAGGAAATATGTCTGTCACATTGGGTGGATATGCTCCCACGGAACCAAGAAAAACGACCTATGGAGATTCGAATGAAGTTAACTGTCCTTGCCGCCTCACTCTGCCTTTCCTTTGCCGGTGCCCTGATTGCAGACGATGGGAAAATATCCGACCTCAATCTAAGCGTAGTCGGCCAATACCATACCGGGGTATTTGATGATGGGGCTGCGGAGATTGTTGCACACGATCCCCGTAATCAACGCCTGTTTGCTATCAATGCAAGTGCGCCGAGTGTGGATGTTCTGGATATCAATGATCCAATCAACCCGCAGCTGATCAGCACCATAGACGTGACTCAACTGGGCGCCGGCGCCAACAGTGTTGCCGTCCACAAAGGGATAGTTGCCGTTGCCATCGAGGCCGACGACAAACAGGCGCCGGGGCTTGTGGCATTCTACGATGCCCTCGACCTTACCCTGATCGATACAGTCCCTGTGGGTGCGCTTCCCGACATGGTGATCTTTACGCCTAACGGGAAATATCTACTGGTGGCCAACGAGGGTGAACCCAATGACGACTACAGCGTCGACCCTGAGGGCTCCATCAGCATCATCGATCTCAAGCACGGTGTGGCCCACGCCAAGGTGCGGACTGCCGACTTCAGCAAATTCAACGATCAAGTGGATGCACTGAGGGAGCAGGGTATTCGCATCTTCGGTCCCGGCGCCAGCGTGGCCCAGGACCTGGAGCCGGAATACATCACCGTATCGAAGAACTCACGCCGAGCCTGGGTCAGCCTGCAGGAGGCCAATGCCCTGGCTGTGATCGATATCCGTCGCGCAAAGGTAAAACGTTTGCTTCCCTTGGGCACCAAGGACCACAGCCTGCCGGAAAACGCCCTGGATGTTAGCAACAGGGACGACATGATCAACATCGCCAACTGGCCGATCAAGGGCATGTACCAGCCCGACGCCATCACCAGCTACAAATTCCGTGGCCGCACCTTCATCGTCACCGCCAACGAGGGTGACAGCCGTGACTATGACGGTTTCAGCGAAGAGGAGAGAGTAAAGGATCTGGTTCTCGATCCTGTCTCCTTTCCCGATGCGGTAACACTGCAGGCAGATGAGAACCTGGGTCGACTCAAGACAACCACCGTCAATGGTGATAGCGACGGTGACGGAGATTACGACGAGATCTACAGCTATGGCGCCCGCTCTTTCTCCATCCGCAATGCCCGCGGAAGGCTCGTCTACGACTCAGCGGACGATTTCGAGCGCATCACCGCCGAACTGCTGCCCGAAGACTTCAACAGCAACAACGACGCGAACGACTCCTTCGACAGCCGTTCCGATGACAAGGGACCGGAGCCGGAGGGCGTCACCGTCGGCAAGATCGAAGATCGCACCTTCGCCTTTATCGGACTCGAGCGGGTCGGCGGCATCATGGTCTACGACATCACAAACCCACACCAGGTGCGTTTCGTCGAATACCTCAACAACCGGGACTTCAGCGTGGATGCGGAACTCCCCGACGGCAGCACCAACCCCCTGGTCGGCGACCTTGGCCCCGAAGGGATAACCTTCATCGCCGAGGACGACAGCCCGGTTGACTCACCCTTGCTGGTGGTCGGCAACGAGGTCAGCGGCACCACGACAATCTACTCCATCGACGTTAGCGAAGACGAGGACGAAGATGATAGTGAGGATAAAAAATAGAGTACAACCACGACATATCCCATCCCCCAACCCCTGAATAACAGCCATCCACCCCCCTCTCCCCTCGCGGGAGAGGGGCCGGGGGAGAGGGGGATAAATCAAATGCATCCCCACTATGCAATCATGTGTGCGTAATTGCACCGGCATTTCACAACGAATACGCTTTCTCCCGGCCTGACACGCCGGATTTACAAAACCCCTGTTCAATGGGCGCAAACTGCCAACCAAACATCGCAACCCATATTGGTGGCTAAGAGCCTCTGGGCCTGCTGCCTGCACAACTGACGGGCTAGATACAGACATAAGACGCTTTTCCCGATATATCCGAAAATATTTTTTTACATATCCTGGTCGCATAGACTTGGCGACTGGTAATAACATGATTTTTGGTATAAAAATATGATAACAGGGAGGTTATATCTCTTCTTTATCACCTCCCATCTGCATCTAGATATAAGGCAATTCGCCCGTTTGTACGGGTACAAATGGCCTGCTAACCAGCGTAAATTGCGGGATAGTGGGAAGGTTGCACGTTGAAGTGGGTGTAATGAGGGGATATAAGGCAGTGTGCCTTTGAATACATGTTAGATTTTTGGAGAAATAATAAAAATGGAATATCTTTCAGTTTTAGGATTTTCAGAGTTTGATCAGCTTATGCTTTTGGTTTGCCATGTTTTTTCAATGATTGGCAGTTTGGCTCATATTTTTGTACTTGATAATGATTATTCTCATTCACCGAGGTTTAAAGACGGCAGAAAAATGAAAATATCAGAGTTTATAAACCCCTTCCTTGAAAGTGGTGGTCGTGGTTGGTGGGTTGTTGGTAGATTTATTATCGGTGCAATCATTGGTTTAGTTATAGCGCTATATTTCGTTGGCGCATTAACTCCAAATGCTTCCACGGTTGCAAGGGTTTTAGCTTTATGTGTTTTTGCCGGTTATCTGGCTCCGCAAATTTGGTTTTCACAAGAAAAAATAGTCATGAAGATAATCAATAAAAAAATTAAAGAACTAGATAAATTGAATGACTAATAATCTAACAAGTACAGGCAAGGGAAGTCAAAAAGTTACGCTCGTTCCTCGCTACACTTTTTGCCTCCCCTGCTGTAGGCGTTATGCAAATAAAATTAATTCCAAAGGAGCTTGCTAATGTCTTGGGATAGATTTCACTATTTATGCAGGAAGTATGAACAATCTAATCTTAATGGAACTGATTTCTCCAATACCGTTAACTCTATTGAGAGCCAAGAATCTACTGATTTATATGGCAGTCCCATAGAAAGTAATTCACTTGCTAATGAAATACTAAATACATTAAAAACATCAAAAGACCCCAGCTTAGTTAAGAATGCATCATCTGTATATGCAAAACTAAACTTCTCTTGCTGCATAGAAGAACCTATTCGCTTAAAACGAACAACAACATACTTGGTTCTTTTAACATTGATTTATTTATTTTTATCTACAATCTACCAGATATTTGTAGCGCCAGCTTTCTTATCCATGTTCGAGACACTTGAGGTTACTCCTCCTCAAACATTCAATTGGTATATTAATTATTCTTCATACTTAAGCACAATAATAATTATATTTTTAATATTACTAATATTCATAACCCATCAAATTAAACAATTATTTATGCTAAAAGTTTCCAAATCCAGCTCTTCTCTTTATAATCTATTGATCCCCTATACTATAAAAGATTGCTATATATCCATAATAGAAATAGTTACACAACCTGCATATAAATGCTTTTCTGAAAAACAGACTACTTTAAGTAAGATAGGTGCCCATCTACAGGAAGTTGAAGATTCTGGATCGAACACTATTCCAGAGATAGAAAATTTACTTAAAATAGAAAGCAGGAAACTCAGTGACAAAGCGGAAAGATTTATACTTATAATTATGTCTTTAATTTCTATAGTTATAGTAACATCAATAATAATATTTATAATTGGTGCCTATGCACCAATATTCATTATGGAGGATGCATTATGAATGCATATCGTGGATTTACTTTAATAGAGCTAATGGTGGTGGTTTCAATAATTGGAATTCTAGCAACCATTTCTATTCCACAATATCACAATTACATACAACGAAGCGAAATGGTTGAAGCTCTAAGTATGGCGAGCAATATTCGTGAAAAAATCACTAAATATTACTTAAAAAATCTTTCGTTTCCTTCAAATAATAGTGAAGCAGGTGTTCCGGAACCTAAATTTTTAATTGGTAATAGAATAACTAAAGTAGCTGTAGAGAATGGAGCTATACACATAACCCTTGGAAACAAAGCATCCAAGCCTCTCCAGGGTAAAACCCTATCATTTCGTCCAGCTATAGTTATAGACAGCCCTACCAGTCCTATTTCGTGGCTCTGCGGCTTTGATTATGCAGTTAAAGGAATGAAAGCAATTGGTGAAAATAAAACTGACCTAGACAACACAAGCTTGCCATCATCATGTAGAAAAGAAAATGCATAACAAGTCATTTAACACGGACCAACTAACCCGCCGCTACGCTATGCAATAAACCAGACACCCATTCCTAAAATATAACAGACAACAGAACGAGATGCTTGTGCCATCTAGTTACCCGCACTAAAGTCTTACGTCTTTTTCTGAGAAAACCACTTGATGGGTGTTAGTGCAATAAACCAGACACCCATTCCTAAAATATAACAGACAACAGAACGAGATGCTTGTGCCATCTAGTTACCCGCACTAAAGTCTTACGTCTTTTTCTGAGAAAACCACTTGATGGGTGTTAGTGATATGGGACTAAATATAGAAAACACGCAGAGTCGGCCGCAGTGATACCTCAACTTGCGCTGATGCAGTTGGTTTTGGATCGGTGAGTATTATTTAAGTGAGCAATAGACGCACAGCCCCGAGATTCGGCGTGCGCCGATACTCCAATTTCCGGCAGGTGGCCATGAGCCTGTGACTCATGCCGACCAGCCCCTTGAAGCGGCTCTCGAAATGCTGGGTCATGTAGAGCCAATGCTTGGTATCGATCTGTAACCGCTCAAGTATGGGCGGTTGGTTGTCAGCTATATAGCCGCGCTTGTTTTCCAGGATGGCGCGCCCTGTCCAATCGACCAGCGCAAGATAGTCAGTGAGCCGAAACGGCAGGCCCTTGGGCATGTCCTGGCGAGGGTAACCGACAAAGGGCGCCAGGCCGTAGGGTGTTTCATTATTGTCTGTGCGATCCTGATTGTGCTTGAGTTGATCTGTCCGTTCTGCAATGGAGGTGTAGTCGGATTCCTCCGGGGTCTGTGCCACCCCTGCCCTGACCGGATTGAGGTCCACATAGGCCATACAGGCCATCAGGGCCTTTTCATCCAGCAGGGCCTGGGATTTGTAGCGGCCCTCCCAGTAGCGTCCGGTGCAGTCGTCCTCTTGGTTGGCCTGACGGGCAATCGGTTCGTTGAGACAGCGCATGAACCAGCTGATGTCTTGCAGCCGTTTGCGCCATTTTGTCAGTAGTTCCGACACCGTTTCCTGCTCTGCACGGGTAATGGTGTCCTGAGAGAGATAACGTTGGACGAGTACAGGCAGCGAGAAGAGACGCTCCCAGCGTGTGATCACCTCCTGCTCGCTCCACTCGGCGGCACGTTCAGTATCGACGTGGAGGATGACATGGTAGTGATTCGACATCACGGCATAGGCGCAGAGGTCGATGGCGAAGATCTCCGCCAGCTGTTTCATGCGATCGACGATCCATTGGCGCCGATGTTCATAGCTTTTGCCGGTATGGGTGTCCACACCGCAGAGGAAGGCGCGGCGCACGCAGCGGGAGACGCAGTGGTAATAGGGGGTTTCTTCCAGTAGAACAAGGGCTTTCCTTGGCTTGGGCATCGTATCACTCCTTGATAGCTGATGTGGGTTAGAGATTGCCAGACTTTACGGTTTTTGGCAAATTATGGATGGATGTCCTATTTAAATCCCAGGCCGTAGAGTGTTTCATTATCGTCGAGAGGTTTCTGAACGCGTTTGAGTTGATCTGTCCGCTCTGCAATGGAGGTGTAGTCGGATTCCTCCGGGGTCTGTGCCACCCCTGCCCTGACCGGATTGAGGTCCACATAGGCCATACAGGCCATCAGGGCCTTTTCATCCAGCAGGGCCTGGGATTTGTAGCGGCCCTCCCAGTAGCGACCGGTGCAGTCGTCCTCTTGGTTGGCCTGACGGGCAATCGGTTCGTTGAGACAGCGCATGAACCAGCTGATGTCTTGCAGCCGTTTGCGCCATTTTGTCAGCAGTTCCGAAACCGTTTCCTGCTCTACACGGGTAATGGCGTCTTGAGAGAGATAACGCTGCACGAGCACTGGGAGCGAGAAGAGACGCTCCCAGCGTGTGATCACCTCCTGCTCGCTCCACTCGGCGGCACGTTCAGTATCGACGTGGAGGATGACATGGTAGTGATTCGACATCACGGCATAGGCGCAGAGGTCGATGGCGAAAACATCCGCCAGCAGTTTCATACGATCGACGATCCATTGGCGGCGATGTTCATAGCTTTTGCCGGTATGGGTGTCCACACCGCAGAGGAAGGCGCGGCGCACACAGCGGGAGACGCAGTGGTAATAGGGGGTTTCTTCCAGTAGAACAAGGGCTTTCCTTGGCTTGGGCATCGTATCACTCCTTGATAGCTGATGTGGGTTAGAGATTGCCAGACTTTACGGTTTTTGGCAAATTATGGATGGATGTCCTATTTATTCTTACGGTTTTTGGCAAATTATGGATGGATGTCCTATTTATTCATCCTATTTATTCACTCTGTAATAGCGAGTAAAATCAGTATTATCGACAGACCAGAAGAGATAAAAAATCGACTGGAAATTGGGCATTGGGAGAGCGATTCTATTGAATCCAAGGGTAGGAAGAGTGGGCTTAATGTACTACTCGAACGTAGCTCAAGACTCGCGCAGATTACGAAACTCTCATCAAAGAAATCCATAGACACTTTTCATGCAATTGAAAAAAGACTCTCCATTTTTCCAGATAAATATATTAAGTCTATTACGTATGATAATGGCCCTGAAAACGCCAGGCACCTTCAAGTGAATGAAGCTTTTAAGTGTGACTCATATTTCTGTCAGCCATACCATAGCTGGGAGAAAGGAGCGGTCGAACAGATAAACGGGTTAATACGTCGATATCTCCCAAAGGGTACTGATTTTTCTCAAATACATTACTCCAAGATAAAGGAGGTAGAATCAGCATTAAATAACCGTCCAAGGAAATGTTTAAACTTCAAGACACCAATAGAAGTCTATACTGAAAAGTGTGGTGTACTTTCACCTTGAAGCTGGGTTACGGTTTTTGGCAAATTATGGATGGATGTCCTATTTATTTCAATTATGGATGGATGTCCTATTTATTTCTTTATTTTTTAAAAACAGCAACTTGGAACACGTCTTTGGCGAGGTCTATGGTGATTGTGGTAATATTTTTCATGGTATGGGCTCCGTTGGTTTTGGTCGACCTGTCACTTTAGCGAGATTTCAGCTTAAGGTGGAGGAGTCCATACCATTGAGACACGGGGTCTCGTTAATAAAGCTGTTAGAAGGATAGGTTATGGGTAAAGATGAAATCGTTGCAATAGCAGTTCGATTGTTTTCAGTAGCTCTTGCAATATACGGCCTGAAAAACTTACCTGGCATGGTTGCTTATTTTAACCAGGAAGAAATGCAGGGAGCGGTATATGCGTTTACGGGGATAACAGTTCTAATATTTGTTATTGCATTATTACTATGGCATTTCCCACTGTCTGTCGCGAAGAAAATAATTCCAAAAAACAATTCAACTATCAAAGCTACCGAATGGAATAGTAATGAGTTATTGATCTGCGGCCTCATAATCTTAGGAGTATATTTTCTCTTTTATGTGGTATCTGATGCAATTTATTGGTTTTACGTTTGGAAATACTCAATATCATTTGAGGGTTCACGTATAGAGTTAAATATTGATCAAGTTGCAAGTATTTACGCAACAATAGGAGAGTTTGTGGTCGTGATTATACTATTACTAGGTTCTAGTGGAATTGCCAATTTAATTATGAAGTTGCGACATGCAGGAATAAATCCTTCTAACCAGTCAAATCCAGCCGTTGCCAAAAAGAAATAAACCAGACACCCATTCCTAAAATATAACAGACAACAGAACGAGATGCTTGTGCCATCTAGGTACCCGCACTAAAGTCTTACGTCTTTTTCTGATAAAACCACTTGATGGGTGTTAGTGATATGCGACGAGATATAGAAAACACGCAGAGTAGGCCGCAGTGATACCTCAGCTTGCGCTGATGCAGTTGGTTTTGGATCGGTGAGTATTATTTAAGTGAGCAATAGACGCACAGCCCCGAGATTCGGCGTGCGTCGATACTCCAATTTCCGGCAGGTGGCCATGAGCCTGTGACTCATGCCGACCAGCCCCTTGAAGCGGCTCTCGAAATGCTGGGTCATGTAGAGCCAATGCTTGGTATCGATCTGTAACCGCTCAAGTATGGGCGGTTGGTTGTCATCTATATAGCCGCGCTTGTTTTCCAGGATGGCACGCCCTGTCCAATCGACCAGCGCAAGATAGTCAGTTAGCCGAAACGGCAGGCCCTTGGGCATATCCTGGCGAGGGTAGCCGACGAAGGGCGCTAGGCCGTCGGGTGATTCATTATCGTCGAGAGGTTTCTGAACGCGTTTGAGTTGATCTGTCCGTTCTGCAATGGAGGTGTATTCCGATGTCTCCGGTGACTGTGCCAGCCCTGCCCTGACCGGATTGAGGTCCACATAGGCCATGCAGGCCATCAGCGCCTTTTCATCCAGCAGGGCCTGGGATTTGTAGCGGCCCTCCCAGTAGCGACCGGTGCAATCGTCCTCTTGGTTGGCTTGGCGGGCAATCGGTTAGTTGAGACAGCGCATGAACCAGCTGATGTCGTGCAGCCGTTTGCGCCATTTTGTCAGTAGTTCCGACACCGTTTCCTGCTCTGCACGGGTAATGGTGTCCTGAGAGAGATAACGTTGGACGAGTACAGGCAGCGAGAAGAGACGCTCCCAGCGTGTGATCACCTCCTGCTCACTCCACTCGACTGCTCGTTCTGTATCCACATGGAGGATGACATGGTAGTGATTCGACATCACGGCATAGGCGCAGAGGTCGATGGCGAAAACATCAGTCAGCAGTTTCATGCGATCGACGATCCACTGGCGCCGATGTTTATAACTTTTGCCGGTATGGGCATCCACACCGCAGAGGAAGGCGCGGCGCACGCAGCGGGAGACGCAGTGGTAATAGGGGGTTTCTTCCAGTAGAACAAGGGCTTTCCTTGGCTTGGGCATCGTATCACTCCTTGATAGCTGATGTGGGTTAGAGATTGCCAGACTTTACGGTTTTTGGCAAATTATGGATGGATGTCCTATTTATTCCCAGCTCGGGTGAGTGCTGTCGTTAGGAGTAAAAACAACGAGGAAATCACATGAAAAAAGAAGTATTGCTATCGGCTGCGCTTATAAGCCATTTATTGTTCGGTATCGCGCAAGCCGAAGATGATACTCGGCAACTGGTAGAGCTACCAGAAATGATGCAACAGCACATGATGTCAAATATGCGAGATCACTTGGTTGCAATAAATGAAATACTCGCAAATATGGCAAATGATGAACTCGACAAAGCGGCAGAAATAGCTGAATCACGTTTGGGTATGAGTTCTTTAGAATCCCATGGCGCTAGCCACATGGCTAAGTTCATGCCAGAGGGTATGCGTCATGCTGGTACAAGTATGCATAAAGCTGCAAGTCGTTTCGCAATAAAAGCACAAGAAGGAGAGGCTTTGCCTGCTTATAAAGCACTCTCTGAGGTAACGGCAGCTTGTGTTGCGTGCCATGCCGGCTATCGAATCCGATGAGTCAAATATCGCCTAACAAGCGACTGTGGCGTCAACCCTGCGATTAATGATCAGTAAGCCCAAGCAACTTGGTCCCTTACCATGGCATTCAACATGGTTACAAACTTACACATGCATGCCGTCAGAGCAACCTTCTTATGCTTGCCTTGATCAACGAGTTGTCGATAAAAAGCACGTAGGATTGGATTGCATTGGGTGGCACTTAATGTGGCCATATAAAGCGTTGTGCGAACACCAGCTCTACCGCCTTTGATGCGCCGCTTACCACGTGACTTTCCACTATCTCGGTTGATCGGTGCAACACCGACCAGGGCCGCTACCTGTTTGTTGCTTAGTGAGCCTAACTCTGGGAGATCGGCTAAAAGTGTATAGGCCAGCGTATCACCGACACCTGGCGCAGGAGTAAAGGAGACCCACATAAATCTTCTCGGCAGCAGGAGAAGAGCTGACACCGAGGCCAGCGTGCGGTGTTGCGTAGTTATTGTCTTGTCATGGCTTAGTGGGTATCAACCAGTTGGGTAATAGAGGCTTGAAGCGGCGGTCCAATAGATGGGTGTCCTCGAATATTCCCTCTCGAATACTATACTAGGATTGAATCTCCTGCGTGTTATTGCCATTTGTTCACCTGTTTATCGTCTGGAGTAATAATATCAACCCTAATCAGGTGGCCAAAATAACTATGCCACTACAGTGCAAGTGTTTTTTGACATAACCATGGGCTTTAATGGATATGTTAGGGCGTAAAAAATCATGATCTATGTAATCATAATATTTGGTTTACTGATACTTTTGGCCGGTATGATCATTTTGATCAATCCGGAAACCCTGTTAGGGCCAATCAGGGATAACTCCGACAAGCCTTTGCTTCAAGTAGTTGCCGTGGTTGTAAGATTGATCCTCGGTATCTTATTGGTATCCGAATCAGAATCATCCGGATATCCGATAGCCATCGAGATTCTCGGTTGGTTAGCAATTGTTGCTGCCATAACGCTAGCTTTGATGGGTCGCGAAAATTTCAAACGATTAATGTCATGGGCTCTTTCATTGATTGAGCCGTACGGACGTGTCGGGGGTGTTTTGGCGTCACTATTTGGGGCGTTTATTGTTTACGCTTTCATTTAGAGTTGATCATCGCAATCCTAACAATGTGTAAAGGAATACAATGAGTGCCTATATACCTGTAATTATTTGGCTTATCAGCGCAGTTATTTGCATCTACATCGCAAGAATACGTCATGTAAAGCCATCTTTTCCTCGGAATCTTGCTGTGGTTCTATTGGGGCCCTTTGCAATCCCCCTGGTGTTCCTTGCGAAACCGGAGGCAAGACTAGAATCAAAACAGTAATAGACGCAGATCTTTACAGTAGCGATGCCAATCAATACTCAGTTCCCGAGGATGACGAGCTGCCTCCAGGGATTGGACTGCTCTATCGTCTGCACGGTGTGGAGCAAGCACTGGCGAACTGGAACAGGCGCCAGACCGGTCCGGTCATTATTTAAGCTGAGTCTTTATGGCTGTGTACGGGTTGTTTTAGCAGTTCCGACGAGAGCCCCGCTGCTTGGAATTCTGCTGCAAGACTTCTGTTCCATGATGGTTGCAATATAATCAGCCCGCTGTCGGCGGAAGTACGTAGAATAAGATGGAAAAGAAGTGGAGCAGGCTACCAGCCATCACAAACAGATGCCACACCGCATGGTGGTAGGCGAGGCGTTTCCAGAGGTAGAAAACCACCCCCAGGGAGTAGCAGAGCCCGCCGGCCAGCAGCAGAACCAATCCGCCGGTGGCCACGTTATCGATCAACGGTTTGATGGCGATTATGGCCAACCAGCCAAGCCCAAGATAGAGGCTCAGAGATAGCCATTTGATACGCTGTTTGACAAGCGTCTCAAGTAGCACACCGAGGATGGCAAAACCCCACACCAGCCCAAACAGGGTCCAGCCCCACTCTCCGCGTAAATTGACCAGGGTATAGGGCGTATAGGTACCGGCGATGAGCATAAAGATGGCTGCATGATCGATGCGCTGCAGCACCCGCTTCACTCTCGGCTGGGGGATGCCATGGTAAAGAGTCGAGGCGGTATAGAGCAGAATAAGGGTGGCCCCATAGATACTGCTGCTGGTGATATGCCAGGCATTACCATATAGCGAGGCGAAGGCCACCAGAACCACAAGACCGGCAATGCTCAGTACAATCCCGATGCCATGGGTGACGGCATGGGCTATCTCCTCCCCAAGGCTGTAGGCGCTATCACTCAATTGGTTCACCATGGCCTCTCTCCTGGCTGCGTAAAGCGGCAAAGTGAGTCGATCCATACATTGCACGGTTGCCCGGTTTGCCCAGCCATCGCATTAGCGACTTTCTTAGTAGTTTTAAGTGTTGAGTCTTTAATTATTAATGGATGGGTTCGCTTCTTTCATGACTCTTTTGATTCTCTCATCATAATTCTTTTGCCACAGAAGACGCAACAAATGACCAAGGAACGAGAAGCGTGGTCTGGATAACTCAATGTTCAACACTAAAAAAACTTCTCAGTAACTTTCACGATTCTCATGTTCCCCTTCCCATGGCTGAGCCTGACAGGTGATCAGGCAGATTTGATATAGGTTCCCATCAGTACCGCCTCACCGATGACATGTCCTTTCATAGCGAGTTCCACCTCGACCTTGGTCGGTTTATCGAGACCTTGTAATACGCTGTCCAGGGCATAGAGTTTATGAAAGTAGCGATGACGGCCGATCGGTGGACAGGGGCCACCATAGCCGGTTCGGTTCCAGTCATTGATACCTTCACCGGTCCCGCTTGGAAGGGCGGCAGGCTTGATCGCTGTTGTCAACTCGCGGGTTTCGGGTGGCAGGTTGTAGAGCACCCAATGGACCCAGACCATTTTCGGCGCCATGGGATCGGGGGCGTCAGGATCGTCAACGATCAGCACCAGGCTTCGGGTATTCTCCGGCACCCCGCCCCATGCCAGCTGGGGCGATAGGTCGGCGCCTTGGCAGGTGTATTCGACGGGTATTCCATCACCGTCGGAGAATGCGTTGGAGATCAGAGTGAATGGCATTGCCATCTCCTTATGTCAATTCATGCTGGTGGGAATAAGTGTAGCCAATTCCCCTGGTAATGGGTACGCGTGGCGCGTTCAGATCTCTTCGGTGTCGGTGTCGGTGTCGGTGTCGGTTTCGGTATCACTGGCGATTGTCTGGGGGTTTGGGTGCCGGGTCCTCCATGCGACAACAGCAGGCAGGAGAGCCCCATCTATACCGATGGTGATCGACAGTATCCTCTATGGTCGCCCGATGGCAGCTGGATTACTGGGCCCTGTCTGACGCAGAGCAATATATCAATTAGATTGATATAACAAAATGCTCTAT
This sequence comes from Candidatus Thiodiazotropha sp. CDECU1, assembly GCF_963455295.1. Taxonomy (NCBI): domain Bacteria; kingdom Pseudomonadati; phylum Pseudomonadota; class Gammaproteobacteria; order Chromatiales; family Sedimenticolaceae; genus Candidatus Thiodiazotropha; species Candidatus Thiodiazotropha sp. CDECU1. Next base: position 3,291,718 of record NZ_OY734020.1, on the reverse strand, counting down.
GCTCCGCTTTTCACTGATGTAAAAATATACAACTGTATTACTTAGGATTGGAGAAGGGGATTCGAGAGAGATGCCAATTGATTGTCAACCATCCGATGATTCAGTGGATTTTATAGAGCTTGACGAACTGCAGAACCAAGCGGACACTCCTTTGGGCGTGGCCTATATGGTCGGACGCCTGGATCGGGCATTGAGACGGAGTTTCCGCAAGGCGCTTGACCCGATGGGACTGACGATAGGGCAATATACCGCTCTCTCAGTTTTTTGCAGCAGCGGGAAGCTTTCCAACGCCAAGTTGGCCGAACGCACCATGGTTTCCCCTCAGGCTGCCAACGAGCTGATAAAGGGGATGGAGAAGAACGGTTGGATCATACGTAAACCCGATCCCAATCATGGACGCATCATCCATATCAGTCTGACCTCAGAGGGTAAGCGTCTGCTAGCCCGTTGCAACCAGGTGATCTCCCAGCTGGAGCGACAGATGCTTCACGGTCTCAATGACAAAGAGATCAAAGCACTACATGGGAAACTACGCAATGCTGTCGGTATATTGAGAGACCTCTAGGGCCTATCGGATTAGTGTTAACAGGCCCTAGTCCAAACAATCATCATTATTGGATCAAGAGATCACAGCTCGACTGATTCCCTCCATTCGTTGTCTTTGATTCTACATTCCGACATAGCATCTAATCCTCCCTTCCCCTATAGCATTGGTCAGTGGTGATGTGTATGGCACTTATCGGATAAACCAATTAGCGAGTCGTGGATACTAAGAGATTTGGTGAAGAGGTGTTTTGTCCTTGGTGTCGCTGGGTTTTAGACTTGTAAGTAGTTTATTTGTGTTTGCTACTCTCGAATGTGACTTGTGCTGTTTGGGCGCAGACGCTGACCGGTGGCTTGAAAGGCTTTGAAGGACAATCGGAGGCTTTTCACCAGCCGGTCAGCATCTGCATCGGGATGTTCCATATTTCTAACGAATCCATAGAAATATGAAATCTTGTCCACCCTTGTCTTTATAGCAAGAATTAAAGTCCCATCAAGGGCAGAAATGTAAAATTGTTATTATTACCAATGCCGTTGACAATCGGAATTATGTGGGATTTTGCGAAATGGCGCTGTCTGTCCGGTTTATGTGACGGTGATTTAACCCTTGCGACGGGGCCGTAGAGCAGTGTTGCTCACTATCTCGTATCCGGGATCCGAGCATTATCAGGCCGCTTCCTATCTCCTTTTCAAGCCTTTGAAGTAAGGAGTAGCGGTTTCGATACATGGATCGTTTCTTTGAGACGATGTTGCTCAAAGGTTTTCTTGGTGGTTTTAAGGGAAGTTCAAAAAAGGCATCATTACAGCGGATGCCGCTGCGATCAGACCAGACTTCATCATAGTTAACACTCGGTTCACTCATTTTGTCTTTCAAACAGTAAAAAGGATGCCTATGTTGCCTATGGGATTCAGACACGGCATATATTCTATTCACTCCAGACAATCGGCACAGCATCTGAAAAACCTCAATCATCAGGTCCCGCGGCCTGATGCCATAGGTTTTTTTTGTCATCTCCCGGTAGAGGTCTGTGATACCCTTCATACGCCGACCTTGTATGGCACCAATGATGGCGCAGACTTGTCCCTGTTTGTTTTTGTGAAACGAGAAGGCTATCGTGAAGACCCGATCATGACCGATAAATAGATTAAGGGTGATCATGCCCTCCCTCATGAATAGGTCATTTTTGTCAATTACTATACTAAGTCTAGGGTATATTTGGTGTCCATCTACGAGGACATGTTGACGGTTTGCTTTGTAATCAATCTCATACTTGAGCTCGGATAGGGTTACGAAGTGGTTATAGAGATGGTTGACTCTTGACGATATATTCCAACTCGAGCATTGATAGGGCCATAAGACACTAGGAATGGCTTCCGGGTGAGTCCTGATTAAGCTCTTGAATTGAGATAGTGTATCCCGCTCCATACGATAGATATCTTTGGAATTGAGGAGTGCCATGAAAAAGTAGAGACCGCGTCCTACGATAGGACCATATTTGAGGGGACTTAATTTTGCTTTTCGATGCTCTGGCCCAACAGTGATCTTTGAAGATGACTGCAAGATAAGAGATAACTGTTGCAACATTATTTCTGAATCCATTCAGCCGCATACCTTAGTATAATCATTCAATTCCTTATAGCACGGTATGCGTAAACTGAACTATGATACTCGCTATTTATGTGAATGAGTGCAAAATATCTGGTTTGTTAACATTTCGACTAAGGCCTGTTTTCAGTGGTTGATGCCAGCACCGGATGGTGGGTTCAGTTTGAGCAAAGTCGGAACTCCATAGCAAAAAAAATACAAAACGATGTTTAAAATATACAGTGACCATTTTTAGGAGTGTTTCCATGTATTTTGGATCGATTCGGATGCGCATAGCACTTTCCTGCTGTCTATCGATTTTTCTTTGCCAATCAGGTAAGGCCTTCGGTATCGATGCTGGTTACATAGATGCCGTCGAGGCTGATGTAGCAGAATTCACCACCAATGAGTTCAATCCGCCTGCCGACTCCAGCTGGTTGGGCAGTGCAGATAGTGAATCAACCAAGCTGATGGATTTGAATGGCTTTTCAGATCATTTACAGAACAAGTCTCCCGGTAGTTATATTTTCTATAAGAAGCTACCCGGCGAATACAAGGAGCGATTACTTAAGGACTATCTGGCAACAGGAGACCTGGAACGCGTCAAGCAGGATATCTTCAAATATACCCGTGAAGTGAAAAAGTAAGTCCCTGGGTGAGATAATCAGCTTGAATAAGTTATGGAGCGGAGTATGACAAAAAACAATCTCTCTTTGAATATCAGTGTCTTTGTATTCCTGTTTCTCGGATGGTATTCGGTCCAAACCCAGGCGGATGTGGATAGAAACCTTGCTTATCCGGCGGCCGATGCAGAACTGGATGCGGAAGATATTGCCAAGCAGGTCTATTTCGCCAATCACTTCTATGCCTTTTCTAACTTTTCCATCAAGCGCCGTGGTCGTACCCTTAGTGTACTGGTAAATAAGGCAGAAAATGGCAGCCCAATAACCATCGCAGTGGAGCGCCATCTGAACAATAATTATGACCAGGATGATGCCATCCGCTCCCGCGATCTGGCGATCTTCCACTCAGGAAATCTGCGTGGTACTGGCATGCTGGTCACTGAATACAAGAATGAAAAGAAGAGCAAGGATTATATGGTATGGCTCCCCAGATTGCGCAAGATCAGACGCTTCGCCCAGCCGCGTCAGGAAGATGCCTGGGGTGGCAGTGTCTTTACCTTTGGTGATGTGACACTGCGTAAGCCTGAGGATGAGACACATGAGCTGTTGGGCAGGAAAAAGATGCGCACCTGCCTAGGTATGATGGATGAGCTGGAAGGAAAATTATTTCGTTATACTGAACGTGTACCAGAGCGCAGCTGTCGTCAACTGGACAGAGAAGTCTTTGGGCTGAAGAGTACAACTAAATTTAAGAATTGGTGGTACGATTATCGGATCAGTTATGTGGATACAAATAGCTTTGCCGATTATCGGACTCTCTATTATAAGAATAATAGACTGATCAAGATTATCGACAGGGATTGGGGACTGGTAAATACAGAAGGGGAGGGTGACCCGAGAGCATTGTTCTGGAAGTATTGGTATGGCATCGATCTCAGAACAGGTCTGGAGAGCTTGGCCGTAATACCACGCAAAGTGGTAGAGATAAACAGCAATCGCAAAAATAGTTTCTGGACAGAGAGAACACTGCGCAAAATCAAACGCTAGGCCCGAGCATATCGAATAATAGATTTATGCGGCGACAAGCCTGCGTTTTGACGATTGTTGCTTTAATTGACGTGTCAATATGACTATCGCCAGTCTTCTCTTATTGTGTTGGGAAAAGTATTACTTCAACTCGCCTCACCACCTTTCTTGCGTCGATGCTCTCCAACCATGACGAGCCACTTTGGACTGACCCGACTGCCGTCACTTGAAATCGGTCATCAGCAATGCCGCGCAGTGTGAAATACTTTTTTACGGCCTCCGCTCGCTTTAATGAGAGGCGATAGTTGTAGTTTCCATTACCTTGAGAGTCAGCATAACCGGTGATTTTCAGGAAGCTGCTCGTCTCAAGCAACATTTTGTCACGGATCGATTTCAGCAGAGGTTGATATTCAGATGGTATGGCGGCTTTATTGAAGTCGAAATAGACTATGTAGCGTGTGGCCAGTTCAATATTCTCGTACGAGCTGACATCTGATTGTCCCACTTGCAATGATGATTCCTCAGCGACTAATGTATCACTTGCCTCGATTTCATCTTTCTGCTTCTTAACTTCAACCGTTTCTGCTTGTGGGGGTAATGGGGAAGTCTCCATATTTGACTTTTCATTAACTACCGTCAACGACTCCTTGGATAGATCTGAGGCTGGGTCTTTCTTGGGCGCCAATTCGGGTGGGCTATCCTGTGTTCCATTTTGTGGACTGATTAACTGTGGCTCCTGGTCATGTAAAAATGCTTTTAATTGATCGGGAACTTGTCTCATCATGAGCATTGCAATCAAACCGACGGTGACCCAAATGATCACATGCATGATTGATTTGAGTAAGGAATTTTTCTTGATTGTTGTTTGTTGAGGATGATCAGAGCCTTCACTGCGGGTTAAGATGATTTCAGGACAGTCATCAACCAATACTGAAGGTATTCGAAGGTTCTCGTCGACATTGATATTGTGTGTTGTATTCAGTATTGAAGCAGGCGGGAGTCTGTTTGTGGTTGTCGTGGAAGCATTACGATTTTGATTCCAGCCAGATGGCATCGACCGCTTTCCGCTGGACATAAACCATACTCCACCCCATCGATGATCACGATCTTCCGTAACTTGACTATTATCCAAATGGGTGGGTGATTGATAGATGGTTTCTTCAGCAGAGAAGGAAGATCTTTCCCGCTGATTGTCAGGAAAGAAGGATGTCATATCTACTGACTCCATTGAGCCATGCCAGATCTCGTCGGCATTGGGAAGCGTAAGTGCAGGTTCGTTATCCTGTTTGGTAGATTCTATCGTTGGTTCATCAAAAGGAAGCTGGTCGATGTCTGATGTGTCATCCTCTACTAATGCAGTGATGTCGGTGTCAATGTCAACAGGGTCTTCATCTCGCCATAGAAACCACTCGGAATCGGGTGATTCAAGCTTGGTATCGCTGTCGGGTGGAGCTAGATCGTTAGCTGGAGTTGGTTTTTCACTGATTGTACGGGGATGGTTATTGTAATCTGCCAGTTGTCCCTGATCCCAATGCTTGCCTTCATGGGTGGGTATCGCAACAGTCGCTTGATGGCCAACTGCATGGCTCAATACCTGCTGTTTTTGTTCATGATATTTACTAACAAAGTTTTGGAAGCTCTCCTCGCCGGCCAGAGTAATGCGCTCTTGATCAATCAATTCCTCTATGACCGTCAATGCATCTTCGTCGATCAGCTGATGTTTTTCTTCAAGATAGGCAAAGAGTAATAAATGACTCATCAAGTGGTTGATGTTTCTCGGTACACCTTGCGCCGCTAGGTGGAAGAGCCGGAAAATCTCATCCTCGATCTTGGGATCATCCTGCCAGTCAACGAGTTTCATTCGATGGGTAATATACTCTCTGGTCTGTTCTGGTGTCAGCGGCTCGATCTGGCAATTCGCAATGAGTCTCTGTTGGATATGTTCCATGTCAGGGCCGAGTAAGAGTCGCCGCAACTCATCATGGCCGACCAGTACTATTTGCAATAGGGAGTACTTCCCCTTTTGCAGGTTGGAAAGCAGTCGTAACTCCTCTAACCCGTTTACAGAGAGGTTTTGAGCCTCATCGAGAAACAGCACTGAGCGTTTTCCCTGCTCGTGCAAATCGGAGAGGTATTTGTTGATATTGGTGAGGAGTGTTGCCTTATTATAAGTCTCGGCAGGTAGTCCAAATTCGAGCGCCACCTTTCTCAGGAGTTCTTCCGCATGCAGTTGGCTGGTTACAAGGTTGAGGCAGTGGTATTTGGCTTTATCGAGTTCCGATATGACATCTCTGATCAATGTTGTCTTACCGGAACCAGGCTGTCCGGTTATCATGACAAAACCTTCACCCTGTTGCAGGGCATAGGCTAGATGAGCGGAGGCACGCAGATAATTATTATGGGCATAGCGGAACTTCTCGTCCGCACTCAATCTGAAGGGTGTATCTTTGAAGCCAAAAAAAGACTCATACATTTCGCTGGATTTCCACGAATGTTCCATCATTCTGCCAACCTGTGAGTCTACGTCATAGTGCAGATGCTTGAAAAGACCATGCCTGAGGAAAATTATAATTGGAATGTTAAATATATGCAGCGTTTTATGCAGCACATAAAGCTGCTGGTGCTGAGATGAGAAAGTATTATCAAGCGAGTCAAAGCGCTAGATCCCTAATCATAGTGATATATTTTGAGGTAAATCCCAAAAGTTGCGGTTATATAGAGGACGTTCAGTAGAGCCACAGATGTGACCAGGTGTACATGAAGAGAGTGTGTCAGTTAGGATTCAATAGTGTGATCACCTTCACAACATCTCAAGTACCCACTCTCCGGCAGCAGGGAATCGACAACAGACATATAACATTTATTTTTTTGCTTCTGCACCGTCAGATACTAATGTCGGTCTCCAGGTAGAGGGATTAGATCACTGCAAAGTGACGGTCTGTGTCAAGAGCAAATCAGTAGATTTCAATTCACCACTTCAGGTGATCAAAATGTCATTTCTTCACAATCTCCCTATAGAAATTCGCCTCTAAATCCTGGTCGGCTGATGCTGCTGGTGGCGCTCTTCGTCGAGCAGATGGTAATCTGGGTGCACCCAGGAGTCGACCCAGGAGATCGAGGCGAATATCAGGAGACGTCAAGCCGGGGCCAAATTTTTCCTCAACCGTACATACTAACCACCCGCTTACCCTAGCATGGATGGGCTGAAAATCACCCTATCCATCCAGGCGAGCACAACAAATCGACCAACCATAGGCCTCTAAAATGAATCCTCAATCCTATACAACCCTTAATCTCGAGTTGATCGAACCGGGCACCTATCTGCTGACCCTGAACAGGCCCGCCAGCCTGAATGCCCTAAACTCAGAAACCTTCAATGAGTTTGCCCTTGCACTGGAGGTTGTCGCGGACGATGTTGAGGCACGGGTGCTGTTGATCACCGGCGCGGGGGAGAAGGCATTTGTCGCTGGAGCCGATATCAGTGAGATGCAGGAAATGTCCCCTGTGGAGGGGATGGGGTTTTCCCAGACCGCCATGAATCTGTTTCGCCGCCTGGAGCTGTTGCCAATTCCGGTGATCGCCGTCGTCAACGGCTACTGTCTTGGTGGCGGTTGCGAACTGGCCATTGCCTGCGACTGGATCATCGCCTCGGAAAATGCGGTGTTCGGCCAGCCGGAGGTGAACCTGGGGATTACCCCGGGATTCGGTGGCACCCAGAGACTCGCCAGGCTCATCGGTCCCGCCAGGGCGATGGAGATGATTGTCAGCGGTCGTCATGTCAAGGCGGACGAGGCCCTGGCCTGGGGGCTGGTCAACCATGTCTATCCCCAGGATCGGCTGATGCAGGAGGCCCTTGCCATGGCTGAGCAGATTCTCCAAAAAGGTCCCTTGGCGGTTCGTTTGAGCAAACAGGCCATCGTCAGGGGCCAGGGCCTCGACCTGGACAGTGCCTGTCAGATCGAGAGCCAGTCCTTCGGTCTCTGCTTCTCCTCGGACGACCAGAAGGAGGGCATGGCGGCCTTTCTGGAAAAACGCAAACCCGAATTCAAAGGGGCGTAAAAATCCGCAAATCAACGTGTATGAATACAAATATTGTGTAGGGTGCGGCTTGCCGCACCGTTAAACCAAATGGATAGATCTGTGATGATGAAAGTATGATGGTGCGGCAAGCCGCACCCTACATATATAGAGTCATTAGCATCTATTTGCGGACAGTATTCTTTTTACAATCCTAGAAGATCCGGTTCAGGCCGTTGAGGGCCGCGACCCGGTAGGCCTCTGCCATGGTTGGATAGTTGAAGGTGTGTTCTGCGAAATAGAGCAGGCTGTTGGCCTCTCCCGGCTGGGCCATGATGGCCTGTCCGATGTGGACGATCTCGGACGCCCCTTCACCGAAGCAGTGGATACCAAGGATCTCCAGGGTCTCGCGGTGGAACAGCAGTTTCAGCATACCCACTTCGTGACCGGTGATCTGTGCCCGGGCAATGGTGCGGAAGCTGGCATGACCCACCTCATAGGGGACCTTTTGCGCAGTCAGTTCCCGCTCGGTGCGGCCGATTGAGCTGATTTCCGGCAGGGTGTAGATCCCCGCGGGAAAGTCATCGATGAGTTGCCAGTCGGCACTGCCGGTGGCGATTTGGGCGCCGACGAAGCGGCCCTGATCATAACTGGCGCTGGCCAGGGCAGGGGGGCCGACCACATCACCCACGGCATAGATATGGGGCTGAGAGGTGGCATAGGTCTTGTCAATCTCGATCTGACCTCGATGATTGACAGAGACACCGATCTCGTCCAGTCCCATGGCCTCGGTGTTGCCGCTGCGACCGTTGGCCCACAACAACACATCGGTCTTGAATTTTTTACCCGATTTGCAATGTAGCACCACCCCGTCATCCTGGGCCTCCACCCGCTCATACTCCTCATCGTGGCGGATCACCGTTCCTTGATTACGCATGTGGTAGCTAAGGGCATCGGTGATCTCATCATCCAGAAACGAGAGCAGGCGGTCGCGGGTGTTGACCAGATTCATCTTCACATCGAGATTGCTGAAAATGGAGGCGTACTCACAGCCGATTACCCCGGCGCCGTAGATGGTGATCGAGTCGGGAGTGCGGTCGAGACGGAGTACCGAGTCGCTGTCGAGTACGTTCGGATGGCTGAAGTCAACATCATCAGGGTGATAGGGCCGCGAACCGGTGGCGATGACAAAATGTTCCGCCTCGATCTCTTCGATACCGCCACCTTCCTGTAACACCTCAACCAGATTGGGGCCGCTGAAACGAGCGCGTCCATGGATCACATCCACCCGGTTGCGGGCATAGTGGCGCAGACGACTGCGCACCTGCTCGCTGATCACCCTGCCGGCGGCCTGAATCAAATCAGAATACTCAACCTGAACCTGGTCATGGGTGTGCTGAAACAGCGGATTGCGTCGAAAGTCCCGTAACATTTGGATATTGTGCCGCAGCGCCTTGGAGGGAATTGTACCCCAGTGGGTACAGCCGCCGCCGACCTTGTCGAAGGACTCGATGATCGCCACACGCTTGCCTGTTTTCACCAGTTTCATGGCGGCGCCTTCGCCACCAGGACCGCTGCCGATCACTACTACATCATATCGCTTGGCGCTCATTGACTCCCCATATCTCTGTTCTGGTTGGTTTAACAGGGCGCAGTTTAGCAGAAATCGATGGTGCATGGCGCAGGTGACGGGAATGAATGTGATGGATGGTGAAAGCTGAAAGGGTGAACTGAGAGAAGCGCTGATATCTGGAGTCGCATGCGGTTGAGCTTGTGGAACGTAGGGGGATAGTGACCGACTGCACCAGGAATCGTTCTAATGAATGTCGATAAGCAGGGAGTCTATGGATTCCTATATCAAGATAGCTATGGTTGAATGTGACGATAGCAGGCAACTTGAACGTTTTTTGCCGTGCAAAGTGCCTGTCACTTATGATGCCATGCCATTGGATGAAACAGCATGAATACGATTGAAGAAATATGGAATCATTACCACTCAAATCTGCTCGCTTTTATACAAAAGCGGGTCAATGATAAGACAGCGGCTGAAGATATTCTTCAGGATATCTTTGTCCGGATTCAATCGCGGATCGACACCCTTGAAAACCGGAGCAAGCTTGAAAGCTGGCTCTATCAAATAACAAGAAATGCCATCATTGATTTCTATCGTTCCCGGAAGCCTCTTGAAGAGCTGCCGGAGTAGCTAGAACAACCGCAGTTCAGCTCTCCAAGATCGAAGGGAGGACCCAAAAAGAGATAGCGGAAAAAGAAAGTATTTCACTTTCCAGGGCAAAGTCGCGTGTACAACGAGGCAGAGTGCTGTTGAAAACCATGCTTCATGACTGCTGTAAATTGGTAATTAACGCTATGAACCAAATAGTTGATTATGAGAAGAAAGATAACAACTGCAGGCAGTGTTAAAATGTTTCACTGATTTTGCGTCTTTCTCGTGATGTCTCCGTCTACCCGTATAGGAAGCAGAAATTGCTTTGTTTCAATTTCAATCATTAAAGGAGACACAGATGAAACAACTCAACAACGACGAAGTCTGCGAAGCGATACGTAGTCAATACGGCTACACAGCAGAGGGTTGCTGTGGAGGGCCGGCCCCGGAAGATGCAGACGCCTGCTGCGTGGCGGATGCTGAGGCAAAGGCGACAGGTGACGACGGCTGTGGTTGCAGCGCAGCACCGTCAAGTGATAACAACAGCGCACAAGGGGAATGTTGTAGCGCCACGGCACTTTTGATGGATGAGACTTCATAAGCACATTGCTGCAATTATGGGTCATTTACAGATGTTCACAGTTTGTTTTTGGCGTGTTCGGGGTATTTATTGGGCAACTGATATTATCGATTCATCAAAACAGGAAGTATGCCGCCATGTGACTACGGTTAACAAGCCATTCGAGCGGGACAGTCTGCGTCGTCACTTCGGCTGCCCCACATTTGTCTATATAAGATAATTCGATAGTCGAACTACTCAACTTACAATCCTTACAAGAAGTAGATTCCCAATAGTTCACCTACCAACAATTATAAAGCCGATTTATGAATAATAATAAACTGTTATTTATGTGTAACTCAGTGCGCTATTTAACATAGATCAAGGATGATGCCGACAGATCGTGTAAAGAGTCTATTGGTGATATGCGACCCGGTCAGTTCGACTATGTCTCAAAGGAAGTGCATATGTGTTGTCAAAAAATATATTATCTCATCCTGTTATGTCTATCTCTTTGTTTTCCAATCGGTGGTAGCGCAGAACCCATAGAGGATTATGCAGAGGCCATTAATCAGGCGGGACGCCAGCGCATGCTAAGTCAAAGGATGGTTAAGGCATTCGTCCAGATCGGTCAGCAGATTTTATTCGCCAATCCAAGAGAGCAATTGAATTCAGCCATTCGACTCTATCAAAAACAGTTGAACAACTTGAAGTCCTTTGCGAGTTCGGTAAATACAAAGCAAGCCTTAATGGAAGCGGAGAGTGTATGGGAACGTTACAGGCGTGTTGCGGGTGGGGCTGTCAATATAAAGAATGCAATAAAGTTGAACGGATTGAGTGAAGAGTTGCTTCAGGCGAGTCAGCAAGTCGTGCAGGCGCTGGTACAGGAGGCTGGAACGGAAAAGGCGCATATTGTCGACATTTCCGGACGACAAAGAATGTTGTCCCAACGGATGGCGAAATACTATCTATTCCTCTCTTGGGGAGTGGAAGATCCACAATTTCATAGTGAATTCAAGAAAGCAGAATTGGAATATTCCCAAGCATTAGCGGAATTAAACGGCTCATCCCTGAATACAGTGGAGATCAAGGAGGTTCTCGACAAAGTGAATAAACAGTGGCGTTTTTTCCAACTGACGAAAATAATGGATAAGGGTCAATATCTTCCATCAGTGGTTGCACGTACCACGGAGAAACTTTTACAAGATATGAATCAGGCTACTGGGATGTATGCGAAAGTATCAGTTATGTAACAATAGATGAGTTGGATGTATACGAGATAAAGGTGCGACACTCGGGTGTCGAGATGAATGTGAGTGATACGATCTGAAAGGCAAGTTGAAACTGACAGGTAGAAGCGTTCTAAATTGAAACCGTATCGGAGATTTTCGACTTGTTTAACCGATAAGCCGTGGGTACAGAAAAAGGTGAAATATTTTTATTATCAGACCATCCTTGTGAATTAACTGATTAAATCTTTGCCATACGGTGCCGCTCTATATCCATACAAAAATAGGTATTAATAGATGCGTTTTATAAGGGTCCGGGCCTATAGGAGCGAAAAACGAACTGTCCTGTAACGATTTCCAGGACAGACCTCTTAACATAGGAGTTAAGTGTGCCCCCTCAATTGCTGTGTGCACCGCCGATCATATCCAACTCGATATGAATGCCATGATAAACGACGGATGAGCAAGATGTGAGATCACTTTTCCACGATGTATCAGGAAAAATATTATGAAGATCACAGGTTATCTATTAACCCTCAGCCTAAGTATAATATTCAGCCTCTCATTTCCCACCTATGCAGCTGAAGTCGATCTGGCCGAAGCAGTAAACAAGGCAGGCAAGCAGCGAATGCTCTCGCAAAGAATCGCTAAGGCTTACTTTTTTCTAGGCGGACATGTGAGACGCGACAAGGCAAAACAACAGCTGCAAAGCAGTATTATCGAATTCAAAAAAAATCACTCTGAGTTAAAATCTGAAATAAAAAGCCAGGATGTGCAGAAGGTACTGGCTTTGCTGGATATTGTAATCGATGACTATGCCAAATTGGTAGGTCTCCCTTACAATCAGGATAATGCAACCATGGTACTTGACCTGAGCGAGACTATTTTAGAAGTCAGCCAGGATGTCGTGATGAAGATCGAGGCACTTTCCAAACTGGAAAAACCGAAGGTCGTCAACATTTCCGGCAGGCAGCGTATGCTCTCTCAACGCATTGCAAAATACTACATTGCCTATCAATTGGGTTTCCAAGATCAGGATTCAATCAATCAACTTAATAATGCAGTTAATGATTTTGAATCAGCAATGGTTATCCTGAAGACCGAAAATATCAATACTTCTGAGATCACTGCGGAGCTCATCAGTGTTACCCGCCTTTGGCGGGTTATCCGTCCATTTTTCCTGGATGTTGAGAAAGGGGGGTTGCCCGTCACCATATTTGCGACCACTGACCGTATCATGGACTACATGAACACCATTACCGGTATGTACGTGAACGCCACTGGCTAGCAAGGTTGGGAAGATTTATACCCTCCCTTCAATCTAAAATACCTGAGGTACTGGGTAACGCTTAGCTCGGTAAGACTTATGCAACGATGAGTGTTGTCGTTAGGTGATTTCGGTGTCTTCGGGATCTGTATATCGGTTAACAGCGGATACAGTTCATCTTACCCACGCACTGAGCACACTATGAGCAGTACGTATTAATCAGTGTCTACTATTTATGGGTACGACTAACTGTCTTGCCAAATATCTTTGCGCGATCATTGATTGACCCGCGCACCGGTTTTGGGTATTCCTTTCGATTTTTGATTGGTTTATAAGGGCCTGCTTTATTTTTAGCGTAGTTTGAAAAATATTTAAATGGCACCCATGAAAACACGGACAGCTCTTTTTTTCGATCACCGATATTGGAGATCGCGAATATTTCGGCATACTTTAGTTTAGTGGCGCTCATGTATAAATGAACATTCTCAGGTTTTTGCTGTATCCCCTTCCATGACAGCTGTTTCACTCCTAATACATCGGCAGTGAAAGGTATACGTCTAAGGCCTGATACATTCAGTTCGTAGAAGAACTTTTTCGAGTATCCTCCACAGAGTTTGGTCATATCCATTGATATGATGTATCCGCTGCCTAAAGCAGAGCTTTGATGACGTTCAACCATCTTGACCACCTTCCCGGTTCTGCACCATTCCATGAATTCTGTCTTTATTTGGCCTTTAGACCTATAATTCTTGGGCAGAAAGCCACCTGCATCCTCAAATTCACCTGGATTTCTGTTGGCAGTGCGATAAATCAACATCTTTGAAATACCTCTCCTTTAATTTAGTTTGCACCCACGGCCGGAGTAGGTGCCGGTATTACCATCCACATCACTCCATGAGCCGCTGACGATGCCGCTGGCTTTGTTCAGGGTGCCGGTAATGGTGGCGTCGACCACGTTGCCATCCATGATCTGTGCAAGCAGCGAGGTACCGGTGAGTGAGCCGGTAAAAGAAACGGTCTCGTTCTGTGTGCCATCCGAAGCATATACTGTATGCGCTATTCCCGTTACGTTGTCATTACTGTCGACATCGAAGGTGAACAGTCCGTTGGAGGTAACCGGCGAACTCACGTTGGATGAGAAGCTGCCGGTAAAGCGATAAGTGGCGTTTGCAGCACCTCCGATACGGCTGCCTGAGAAGGTGCCGGATTCCGCTGTAGCGGAGAGATTCCAGTTCCCGGCGAGGGTGTTGGGGCTGTTGAATTGACCGCTGAATGTGGCGCCGGAGGAGACATCGCCGCTGATGAAGGTGGCGCTCTGGTCGTAGCTCACCGAGGTGGACCCCGTCAGGACAAGCAGGCCATCGAAGGCACTGTAGGCAAATCCGGAAAGCAGGCCGTTGGAGGCATCGACCAAAACCCCGAAGGGACCACTGTCATCGCCCCCGAATGTGCCGCTATAGGCGCCGGCCCTGACGCAGCGCAGGGTCGATTCCAGGTGGCTCCGGGCCGTGGTGGCGTTGGGTAGTGTGTGGCTGGTGCCGTCAGCGGATGCCGTGTCGGAGATGATGGAGGAGAGTTCCGACTGCAGATTCGCGGTGGTGAAGTCAACCGCCGACCAGTTTTCGGCAACAGTCTGCACTGCCGACGATATGTTGATGCCGTTACTGGAATCGCCATCGTCATCGAGCATCAGCAGAAAGCGGACCAGGTTCAACACCTCGGTGGAACTACTGCTGCCCCCTGCAACCAGGTCGACCGGTGTAAGGACTGACCTGCCGGTGGCGCTCCCCAGGGTGACGTTGCCCAGATTGAAACTGACCTGTTGGCCCACCTCATAGATGAAACTACCGTCACTGCCCGTTGTGCCGCTCTGCGCACCCGAGGTATAGGTGATACCGGAAACGTTGTTGTCCTTGAACACGCCGGTTGCCGTTGTGGGATTGGAACTGCCACCACCACCGCCGCCGCCACCACAGGCAGCCAGCAAAAAGATTGACAAAAGTAATATCAGCTTTGTGGTAAATAGGGTTGTTCTAAAAGCCATAACCATCCTCCCGTTTTTTTCTACTATTCATATGGATAAGGATCTCGATGAGATACCATCATGACTGATCACTAAAGGATTCCCCCTGGTCAGTTAGTTGAGTGTAGTGTATGGAGTGGCTTTTGGATTAACGTGACGTCCGTAAAGATTGATCCAGGTCAATTAATCTGATCCCCTTTGATTCTGCTCTTTCAATGGTCTCGATGGATTTTCAGACTTGCTCGATATCACTGACTTCGCGGCAGCGAACTTGCTACCGGGTCACTACCTTATAAATCCTGTGGTGCTCATTTGCTGTTACTGATTACTATAATGAAACAACAGACAACATTCAGAAAAACGAGGTATAAAAATGATCAAATTCGTTATGTGCTTGACTCGACATCCTGATATGACGCGTGAGGAATTCAAGGATTACTGGATGAACAGACATGGCCCGTTCTTCATGAGCAACGCTGAAGCGATGGGCGCCAGAAAGTATGTGCAGGCTCACACGTTAGAGACCCCTTTGAACGAAGGTCTGAGAACGTCCAGGGGAATGCTGCCTGAATATGACGGCACTGCGGAGGTGTGGTTTGATTCGGAACAGGCACTTATGGAGGGGTTGAGTTCACCGCAAGGGCAGAAACTTGCGCCTGCGCTTACGAAAATGTCAAAGCAGTGGCGATTATTAAACTACAAGCACAATTATCAAAGTACAGATATTTTTGCGTTGTAAATGATCAAAGCCCTCATCACAATGATTTTGTTGTTATCGTCCTTCAGTATCTCTGCCGAAAGGCCCGATGGTTCTGTCTATCTTAATGGAGAGGGGAACGAAAGGGGTGTTAGCCGTATTTACCTGTTGGGCCACAGCATGGGAAGCCGTATGTCGAGTGCGTTTGTGTCGACGAATCCAGGTCATGATCTGGCTGGGCTGATTGTCATAGTTGCCAAATCTTGATAAAGAAAACAATTTCAACTAATAGATACCAGGTTGAAATACTCGAGTAAAAAAGTGAGTTATTCGAAAAAACTGGTAAGATAGTGATAAATAGTATAAAAAATAATTAAACAGGGAGGTTGCATACCTCAATCCCAGTCTCCCACATACATTTCAGAGTTAACTTGTACGATCTTTCCGCATAGGTACATCGTGCATACAGAAGGATGAGAATTTGTAGTCAGTTTATTCGTCAAGATAGTAATGTGTGAGGACTATGAGCTGCCTCTTATTTACATAAAAGTGATATATTTCAATAAGTTTAGAGAGCTATTTGTATGCAAAAGTGCTTCGTGATTTCCCCTTTCAAAGAGCCATTCAACGACTATTATAAAAAAATCTATAAGCCTGCTATAGAAAAAGCAGATCTTAAGGCTGAGCGAGGTGACGAAGTCTATAGTTCAAGAGCAATCATTGATGATATTTTTAACTCTATTATTGAAAGTGAAGTGGTGTTATGCGATGTAACAGGTATAAATCCAAACGTTATCTATGAATTGGGAGTGGCACACGCATTAAAAAAACCAGCCATAATATTGACGCAGAGTGTTGACCATGTTCCTTTCGATTTTCGTCATCTTAGGGTGATTTCATATGACACAAAACAGGTAAAGTGGGATATTTCCCTAGGTGATGAAATATCAAAAACAATTCTCTCTCTAAGAAGCGATCCTAAAAATGGTCTTGCATGGAATCCTCAGATAGACATCGATTCTGATTACGTGATGACTAATAAGGATCAAAATAATGAAGTAGATCAATGTTCCGCTGATTGGAAAATATATAAGAGAAAGAGTCGTAGAGAGGGTTCTGATATTTTTTCCGCTGATTCTTCTGATCTATATTTTCTTCTGTTATCAGTTCAGGATTGTGAGAGAAGTAGGATTCTCGTTGAAGATGTTCGAGCTGCAGATTTCTCAACTATTGCTATAGAGGCAATGTACGACTTAATGGGTACTTGGGATTTACTCATAAAGTTTCGCTCATCTATTGATCCAAATGAATTCAAAGAGAAGGTTCTTGAGAAGTTGATCGCGTCTAAAATGATGCAAGAATCTGAAGAAGAGATATTTGGTCATCGAAGGATGATCAATGTGGTTTCACAATCAATGGATCTAGCAGGCCTTCTAGAACCACGAGAAAATGAAACTATTTATCATACATTGTTACCCACAAGTGAAGAATATGATAGGTATAGAGCTTCTAGAGCTTTTTTGTTCTTAGAAGCACTCGGAAACCCAAAAGATGAACAGCGCAAGAATTATATACGTGAACTGTCGAAGGCAATGAATGGAAAATTAGGTGGTGATATAATTGAATCCGTTTGTGAAGGTGAGTCAGAAATTGTAATTGAGACCTTTTCAAGCTGTTCCCAGTCGAACCACATAAATCATGTAAATAAATCCGTCGAACGAGTGCTAACAACCCACGGGCTACAAAAATATACACTGACTTGCTATTTCTATGATGAAAATGGTCTTTTATCTCGCACATGAATATAAGCAGAGGCAATCTAGTGAAACAATTATTTTGCACTATTAATGATTCAAGCTCTGAATATGTATGGAATACATGGAGCGATGAAGCAAAATCTATGTTGAAGAATATGACTAACGAATTGTCAGGTATTGTAACGAAGGTAGAGCAAATTGAGCCCTCCGAACAGTATGGGTTAAGCTATATAGCTAATACTATAATGACCCCAAATTTAAATTCTTCTATTAAAGAAATTGCAAATTGCCTCTACATGTTTAAACCTAGTGAGGAAATTGTCTTATTACAAGACTTATTATTTGACGATTTTGGAGCATCAGAATTACACGCCTTATTCTCTTTGTTGTCTGCTGAGCTATGTAAAGATCGAAGTTGTACAATTTCTTTTCATTCACCAATAGAATCAGAAACAGCAGACCAAGGATTCCCTGTTCATGCGGATTTATTCTGCTCTCGTGTGTTATTCAATGTCATTAGTTTTATGGATGATAATGATGGTGGCGATATATTATTGTTGAGCAATCAGCAGTTACAAAAAGCAATGAAGGATTGCGAGGACATGCCAGCACGTGCTAAAAATATTATTATCAAACTCCTGACCAATAGATCACATAAAGATAAATTTAATGAGGTATTTGATTTAATGTATAGGCAGGATTCCTGGTCATATGAGCTCATTCAAAAAATTGATGAGAGGCTAATGCGAATTCCTACAAAAGTGGGGATGGGGTATCTTATTATCGATGGGTTGTGGTTACATGGACGATCAGCGATTCGAGGACCTGTCCACTCAAAAAGATTGCAAAGATTGGTATTCGACAATAAAACCACGTTGTCGTTTCCATATGTCAATCTTAGTGCAGCTGATAATGAGTATATTGACGAACTGTTGAAGAAAACACATAGGTTAAACAAAAAATCTAAGAGTAAAAGTCTTAGTTTTAAAGCAAAAAGCATCCTGCCGAATAGCAATATTAACTAACGATGAAATAATACGATAGTACGGAAAGCTCACAAAACAATCAGGTAATGGGTAATTGATGTTGCCAATACAATAGCTTTGTCAGCGGCTATCCACTACAAATAGCAGTAGTATTATGGCTTCTAAAACAAGTCTAAGAGTCGACAAAAGAATCGATGACGCCTATTTAGGTCTATGGCTATCCATACTAATAATGATATTTCCAATATTGTAAAATTAACCGATTTTATGATATCGATACAACTGAGATACTAAGTATTCATTATGGACTATGAGAGAAACGAAATATTTACTGTCAAACCCCAGAAAGCAATCGAGATAGCCCAAACCATGTTTGTCCAGAATGGCTATGAAATCGTGGATATTTCTGACTCAACAATTTCAGTCGAACACAAGGGTGGATTCATAAGAACACAGTCAGGAAACGCCATTTACGGCGCCTCTCCTATTAAGGTTTCCGTTTCAGGGAATCGCCTCTATGTCAGCGCCGGGTATGAAGGAATAGGCAAGGCAAAGCAATTTATTACAAGGCTTCTTATTGGATTGGCCATTGTTCTTGCACTCGGTATGGGAATCCCATTTGCGATCCTGTTTGAGGAGAGATGGCCCCTGCTGCTGGCGCTTGGCTTGGGTGTCGGCATTCCGTTGATCCAGCTCCCGATCCATCTCTACGTGACACCCGTGATAATGAGGAAGCGGGCGGATAAGGCCCTGGATACACTGATTCACAACATCACCATGCTGGCTCGTGGTTGATAAACCTTCATTTTATGACTTATCTTTCGGTCGATAGCAGTTTGCTCGACAACAGGCACATGGATTGTGATAATTATTAACAGCCGGGATCAGGGATAGTTCATACTGCAATGAACTATTGAACGTAATGTAGATATAGGATATTCAAGGATGAACCACACGCCCAAAAAACAACCATTTGCCCTACTGATTGTATCTCTTGTCCTGCTTGCCGCGGTTCTATCTTCCAATGCTGACGAAACTATAGAAGACAAGATTTATATTTCAGAATCGGAGAGCAAATTAAACGCTGTAATTGAGGGTGCGAACAGTACATCCATAAGGTTGAGGCCCAAAGAGAGTGTGTTAAAGGCAGACTCGAATGGTCACTTAGGCGCCGTACTGACCAATGACCGCTTCTATGTGGTGTCAACGACTTCTGGGTCATGGAAAGAGTTCCGCCTAAAACCGGAAGAGGCAGAAGTTGCGACTTTATCCTTATCCCCCTATATCGCTTTACTGGCGACTGGTGATCGTGCAATAGGCTACAATATTTCAACCAACAGCTATTTTGAAACCAGGCTGCCGATTCGCGAGGAGCTGATAGCCGCGGAATCGGGGAGATATGTGGCGGTTGTGGCAACGACGGGTAAGTTGTTCGGTATTAGAAAGGGTTCTTCATCCTTTACCGAAATCCGCATTGGAGTTCGTGAAATCGTTGAAGATATCGAGGTGACAGCAAATAAAGTGGTTGTTCGAACCTCCGATCGTTTACTAAGCTTCGTCGCTGATGATCCGATGTGGACGGAACACAGGTTAAACTAGAAGATCAGTGCTGAATAAATTGCCGCTATCCCTATTAAGATATAGCTGAGCTTTCAAACCCGTTCGACTACATTTCTATTTTTGGTTCACTATTGTTGCCGCTGTAATTCCTCTCGCCTCGCTTTGTCTGCCTGCAACAATGTTTGTTCCACACCTTGTGCTTTATCCAAAGTATCCTTGTATCCCTGAAAAACGCCAGGGTCGGTTTTCATGGGTTTATTGTTGTTCTCGTCTGATGAGCAGCTGGCAGTTAAACCTATGATCGAGACGATGAATAGGGTTTTTAGGGATAACGTGGGTAGTCTCATGGGCGTTCCTCGCATAACTTCTGGTAAGAAGATATCAAACCAGTCCCATCATGCAAGCGGAATGACAGCAATAATCGGCGATGAGGGGGAGTTGTAATTAGCCTCTGATATGCTCGATACAGGCATCCACACACTGCTTGTTCATGAGGATCTTCTTGTGCCCCAGCCCTTCGGTGGTCAGGAGCTGAATCTGCGGGGCTATTTGCTTGAGTTTCAGGGCGTGTTGGTAGGGGACATGGGTGTCTTGCTTGTCATGTATCAACAGCAGGTCGCCTGTTACTTTGTTGATGGTATTCACCGGTGAGAGATCCATCCAATCCCAGGGTTTGTCGAAATGATGGGCAAAGCGCTGGTTTGCTGTTTGACGCATGGCCTCGATGACGCCATCGCTGATTGCGAATGCCTTTGCGAACTGTTGCGAAATCCACAGGGTGTCGGTGAAGCAGCTGAAGAGTATGACCTTGTCCGAGGGTATCTGGTGACGGTCGATGGCAAGCAGGGCGATGCCGCAGCCGAAGGAGTGACCGATCACGGCACTGATCGGCGCCTCTCTCTCCACGATACCGGCAATGGTCTTGCTGGCCATCAACATGTTGGTGCGTATTCCCGATGAGTCGCCATGGGCAGGGGCGTCAAAGGCGATGGCGCGATAACCGGCTGCCACCAGAGCTTCGATAAGGGCGAAGAATTGGGTGCCGCGTCCCCCCCAGCCATGGCAGAGCAATACGCTGGGACCCTCTCCCCAGGTGCGCACCGCGATCTGTTCGCCATGAATTTCATACATGGTCAAACGGGCACTTTCACGAATCTTCAACTCCCTGCGCGGTATGGGAAACCTGGGTGGTGTCATGAACAGGCGCAGTGCCAAGACACCGGCCAGTCTGGGTGAAACCCTTCCTGTCACGTGGAAGGTCAGTTTTGCAGCATTCATGAACAGGCGTACGCCCAAGGGAAGTTGATGGTTGGTAAATGGGTTGTTTTTGACGACCAGGCCGTCACTGCTTTCGTTCATGAGTGTTCCCAGATCATTTGTCTTGTTCCACTGAAGTGCAGTATGCCGACTACAATGCATATCAACGAACTCAAGATTAGAAAAATATCGACCACCTGGGGCATGAATAAAGCCAGTGGCAACAGCATCATACCGCGTACAAGATAGATTGCGGTGATTATGACCAGGACTGATCTGAGCCAAGGTGGGCGACGTACCAGGCCAGCGCCGGCGAAGGCATACAGGCTCCATAGCATCAGCACAAGGGCAATCAGGGCGGTGATGGATCCCGCTATGGGTGAGCCCTGTTCCGCGAGTTGGGCAAACCCCTCTCCTGCGCCGAAAAAGCGGTACCAGGACGGACCGCCGACAATGATTGCGAGGTGCAGGAAAGCGGCTAGCAGGCTCATGCTACCGCCCCATATTAAAGGCTTGTTCAGTGCAGCCACTGATGTTCCATTTCTATACATGCGCCCATCTGCTCGAAGATTTGGTAGAGACCGAAGAAGGTCCGGTCGAAATAGATGAACTCGTTGGCGAGATCGTTGATCTTGTGAACTTTGCTGAGCTGTTTGAATGCAGCCCAACCCTCGGCGGTGTATGAGGCCTGCTGATTGGTGAAATCGAATCGTCCCGCCTTGAAGGGCTTGGTCAGCCAGTCACCGAAAGGCTGCAGGACTTGGTCGTAAAAGGATTGTTGTTCATCCCCCGACATTTCCGCAACCATGCCGAGTTGTTGGTAGGTCGAGATCACTTTTTCCGCATTCCGTTCCATGTAGGCATGCAACAATACCGGTATCAGGTTTACGAAATCCGACGAGTAGTAGCGGACACAACCAAAGTCCAGCAGGCCCAGGGTGCCGTCCTTGGCAAACAGGTAGTTGCCAGGATTGGGGTCGGCATGCAGGGCGTGCAGCCCGTAGAAGGAGTTGACGAATATATCGTATAACCGCTGCCCGAAGTGATCGCGCGCCTGCTGACTGGGATCGGTGCCTAACCAGGCCTCCAGATGAAGACCCCGCAACCGCTCGGTGGTCAGGATGCGCTTCGATGAGTAATCCTTGTAGACCGCCGGAATAATCACCCCAGGCAGTTGCAGTCGGCTTTTGAACCATTCGGTGTTTTCTGCCTCATGCAGGTAGTCCACTTCCTCATGCAGGCGCTGTTCAATCTCGTCGATGGAAGAGAGGAGCAGCTTGGCGTAGCGGGTGCGCCTGATGATGCTGCGCAGCAGTTGCAGGTCACTTTCGATGGTGACATCGATGCCGGGATATTGCAGCTTAACCGCCAGATCCTGGTCCTGACTGCCGACCGCGGCATGGACCTGCCCCAGGCTGGCAGCGGCAAAGGCGTTTGGGTCAAAGCGCGTGAATAGATCCTCGGGTGGCTTGTTGAACTCCTGCAGGATCAGTTTACGAATCAATGGTCGACCCAACGGGGGTACCTGGTGGTAAGACTTGCCCATCTCCTGACGAAACCAGTCAGGCATGAGATTGCTCTCCATGCTCAACATCTGGGCAATCTTCAGGGCGCTACCGCGCAGGCGGGAGAAGGCCTCGAACAGGATCCGCGCCGTTTCCTCATCGAGCTGCTGTTGTCGGTCAAGGCGCACCGACTCGCTCAGGAAGGGGCGTTTGGCGGCATGGGTGAGGCGCCTGCTTCCCGCCTTGAGTATGGCACTGCCGGCAATGCTGCTTCGGGCAAATTTGCCACTGGGGATAGAGTCACCCATTATCACCCTCCATGAAGCGACGTTTGGCCTGTTTCCAGGGGGCGGTATAGTCGCCCAGTTTCTCCAGATGGCGGCTTATCTGGCTGCGAAACATGAAAGAGAAGAGATCCAGGGCCTTGCCGATCATCGCTGTCTGCAACACCATTGCAATAATCTCCACGCTCCGATCAACCAGTTGAGTGGTATTGGCGTAATCCTCCGAGTCATCATGCAGCCAAAAGGCGAGGATGCCGGTGAAATAGTCCCAGTAGAGGGGGGCCAGCAGCTCCCGGTAGGGCTGGTCGGGGATCTCACCCACCTCGATCGCGGCATCGATCATATCCTCCACCATGCGATTGAATCGGCGCCGTGTCTCGGCCAGGTTGACGGCACCCGCGACGGGTGCGGAAAAGGTCAGGGTAAAGACCTCGGAGAGGAAATCCCGGTCCGGTAGCCAGAGGGCAAG
This sequence comes from Candidatus Thiodiazotropha sp. CDECU1, assembly GCF_963455295.1. Taxonomy (NCBI): domain Bacteria; kingdom Pseudomonadati; phylum Pseudomonadota; class Gammaproteobacteria; order Chromatiales; family Sedimenticolaceae; genus Candidatus Thiodiazotropha; species Candidatus Thiodiazotropha sp. CDECU1. The sequence goes on along the minus strand of NZ_OY734020.1, from coordinate 3,268,167 downwards.
CTCGGTCTCTGTCAGTTGCTGCAGCTGTTCCCTTAGGGTGTATTCATGAAAGTCATCGATCTGTTTCAGCGCTTCCGCCACCGCATGCTGTTTCTCCTCACAGTAGCCGTAGAGGAGACTCTCCTTGGTGGGAAAGTAGTTATAGATGGTGGCGTCACCCACCTCTGCGCGACGTGCGATTTCTCGCATAGAGGCGGATTTAAAGCCTTTTTCACTGACCACATCCGCGGCCGCCTTTAAAATGCGTTTGCGGGTCAAGGCCTTCTCTTGTTTGCTGACTTTCATGGTTAATAAGCCTTTAAAGTGAAAACGCTCTACAATAATTAAAAAATATACCTAATTAATGCGAAAATCAAGTAAAGCGCGCGTATCAAATGCCATTTCAACCTGTCGGCACCAGATGTCTATCAGTGACGCATCAGACCTGGCTATAGTTGTTCATCGAGTGCCCTTTCGTAGAGGGTGCGCAATCGCCGGTTGAAATCGTTGATCCTGTATTTCAACCAGTTGGCGTTATACCGCATGCCGCGCACAGAGTAGCTGCTGATCGATTCGTGATGGGTGGCGATTTCGGTGAGGGCCTCGCAAAGGCGTTCGCAGCGCCGGTTGAACTCGGTGAACTCATCGCAGTAGTGGTGCAGATCATCGGTGAGTGAATGCGGTTTCTTTTGTAATCCCTTAAACATGAGGCTATTTCCATTAATTCGACATGGCCGGGCGCGATCTGCCCGCCGCTACGGTTTGGATGTGAGACTGCTTCGGTTAGGTCTCCGGGTAGAGGTCCGGTCGTAATTCGTGTCGGGTAAGCTTGCCGTTGGAGTGGTGTTCCAGCAGGAGTACCAGACGTCCGCTGGGTTTACGGAAACCGGAGGCGATCTGGGTCAGATAGACATAGTTGGTTCCCGCCAGAAATGCCAATCGCCTGGCTGCGTCGCGACCTTCCGTTTCGATATACGTCTTCATATCCATGACAGGATTATGGTAGCGTCATGCTAATAAAATAGCAAGTTGCTCATGGCTGAAGTTATAGCAAATTGCTATGATTCTGGGATGGTAAATATCAGGACTATTCGCAAGGAGAATTTACTGGCACAGATAGCCCGTTTTGGTTCCCAGCGGGCGTTTGCGGATAAGGCGGGGTTGGCGCCTGCCCACGTCAGTCAGTTGGTCACCGATCGGAGAAATATGGGCGATGAAGTGGCGCGGCGGATCGAAAAAAATCTGAACCTGACGGATGGCTATATGGACTTACAACACCAGCAACGTAGCTATCCGCTTCACCTGCCCGCCAGCGGCCATAACCGCATTGCCGAGAATGATAGCGAGGCGCTCCAAGCCTTGTTGCTGAAGGTCGATCAGATGCAACAGCGGCTGACAGCCAAGACGAGAAAGGTCATTCTCAGGATCGAACGTGCCGCCATGGAGGGCCGGCTCTCAGATGCGGACTGGGAGATATTGGAGCGACTGGTAGACAGGTTTGAAAAAGAACTTTGAGTATTTTTTATGCCAGGGTTTCGAAAGGCTGGACGATCACCGTATCGCCGCATTCAATCCCGTCACAATCCTCCGGCAGTAGAATAAAACAGTTGCCTCGACTCATGGAGGTGAGGATGCCCGAGCCCTGACGGCCGACTGTATCGACTTGGTATGAGCCGTCCTCAAGACGCTGCATGAGTCCGCGAACGAATTCGTATCTGCCTGCTTTCTTACGGATGTTTTGCCCACTCAAGGCTTGTAGGGTAAATGGAGTATAGGGTGTTCCGGTGGCGAGATAGTGGAGTGCGGGCAGCACAAACTGGTAGAAGGTGACCATCACCGCCACAGGATTGCCAGGCAGACCGAAGAAGTTGCTGTCACCCAGTTTGCCGAACGCCAGGGGTCTTCCCGGCTTCATGGCGATCTTCCAGAACTGCATATCCCCAAGTTGTTGCAGGATCGTCTTGGTGTAGTCGGCTTCACCCACCGATACGCCCCCGGATGTGACCACCATGTCCGCTGCTTCGGCGGCTCTGTCGAAAGCCTGTCGCAGGGCGTCGGGGTCGTCACCTACCACCCCCAGGTCGAGTAGCTCCACATCAGCCTTCTGCAACATGCCATGCAGGGAGTAGCGGTTGCTGTCGTAGACCTCTCCTGCCGCGAGGGGCTCACCGATGGAACGCAGTTCATCGCCGGTGGAAAAGAAGGCCACACGGGGGCGTCTGCGTATTGTGACTTCTGCAAAACCGAGGGAGGCGAGGATACCCAGATCCGCGGGGGTCAAACGCCTGCCGGGTTTGAGCACCACGCTTCCTTGTGCGATGTCCTCGCCCGCCAGACGGACATTCTGTCCCGGGTGCTGGCCCTGAGAGATACGCACCAGTGACTCATTGACGAGGGTGGTCTGTTCCTGCATCACAACGGTATCGGTACCCGCAGGCATGGGGGCGCCAGTCATGATGCGAATGCACTCACCTTCACCACAGGATTGGTCAAACGGGGCGCCTGCGACTGCGGTACCTATCAGGTTGAAGTCCCGATAGGCCTGTTGCGGAAGATCGCTGCCTGCCATGGCATAACCATCCATGGCCGAGTTGGTATGACCGGGAACATCAATGGGCGAGACGATATCCTGCGCCAGGACAGCGTTCAGGGCATCCCGCAGTGGCAGCCTTAAATTCGTCTCAATGGGGGTGATGTTTGCGAGGATCGCCTCCCGGGCCGCGGCGACGGTGAGGGTTGACGGTGCCTCCGGGTCAGCACAACTGACGCTGGAGCCGCTGGCTTGGTCGGTCATTTAATCCGTTCTCTCCATATCGATGCATGTATTCACGTATGAACCCGGCTATTTCCTGCGGATCGTTTAGATTCAGTATCGGCAGGTGATGAGGGACACCGGGGATTGCCTCATCGGTGGCGAGCGCGATGATGTAGGGGTCAGTATGACACAAAAGGGGTTTGCCCAGGATAGGGCGGTAGAGCTCTATTTTATAGATCGCCTCGTTCTTGAACCCTTCCACCAGCACCAGATCCAGGTTGTTTGTGTCGAGATAGTCGAGCATCTGTGCCAGGCCGGGCTCCGGGAGTCTGGTATCGGATTCAGTGATCAAGGCCATGCGCCCGCGGGCGCTTACCAACATCTGGCTGGCCCCCGCCGTACGCAGCTCGTAACTGTCCTTGCTGGGATGATCAATCTCAAACAGGTGGCTGGCGTGTTTCACCACCGCGATACGCAGGTCCTGCTGTTTCAGGATCGGTATCAGCCCGGTCAACAGGGTGGTCTTACCGGTGCCGCTGAAGGCACTGAAACCCAATAACGGGACAGGATAGTCGATCATGCTACGCTCCCCTGGAGGTTGTCCCGCTCCTGCAGGGTATTGATATTGATGAAGGTGCGGGGGATATCGGAAAGGTCGGCATGGGCGACCCGATGCTGCTCGTACCAGAGGTCGATCTTACGGTCGCCCCCGTCCAGATAGCGCTGCAGACTGTCGGCCAATCGCTTGGGGATCAATGCGTAGACCGGTTGCAGACGTTTACCGTCATGGGCCACCGCGATCTCCGCATCTGCTGCTTGACGTGCCTTGCGCAGGCGCTCGACCAGGTCGGGTGGGACCAGGGGGCCGTCACAGGGGAGGGTGAGCATATCCTCGGTCTCGATCAGCTGCATGGCGGCGATAAAACCGGCCAGAGGCCCCTGATAATTGAGCAGTGAATCGGTAAATACCGGATAACCGAGCAGCTTATATCGATCCTGGTTGCGATTGGCATTGATCAGAATCGCATCGACCTGAGGTGCGATGGCTGTAGCGACATGTTGCACCAGCGGTTTGCCGTTCAGCTCTATCAGGCCTTTGTCCTCACCCCCCATGCGTCGACCACGCCCACCGGCGAGAATGACCGCGGTGACCGCTGGATAACCGCTCATGCCGTGCTCCTCAGGTTGCTATCTGTCTGGTTTGTTGGAATCGACATCAGCTTACTCTCCTCAATCTTCACCAAACGACCCTCATATAGATGCAGGTGGCGGTCAATCATTGCAGAGAAGTGGAGTGGATCATGGCTCGCGAGTAACAGGGCAATACCCTGTTTTTTGAAGGATTCAAGCAGATCCAGGGTACGCTCTCTCGCCTCCTGATCCAGGTTCGCAGTCGGTTCGTCCAGCAATAGGATTCGGGGATTTCTCAACCATGCCCTTGCCAGGGAGACCCGTTGTCGTTCGCCCCCGGAGAGTGACTTGGCGGGTGTGTCGTGCAGGTGGTGCAGTTCCGCCCAGTCCATGGCTGCATCGATCATACGATTGCGTAAAGGTTTATCCAAACCGGTGGTAAGGGCATAACCAAGATTGTATCTGACCGAGCCGTCGAACATATAGGGTTGCTGATGCAGATAGAGAATCTGTTTATGCAGATCACCCTTGCATCGGCGCCAGGATCTGGGTGAGTCAGATGCAATGGTAATCTGGCTGGTGTCCGGCCTTTCCAGCCCGGCAAGGATGCGCAGCAGGGTTGTCTTGCCGGCACCGTTAGCACCGCTCAACAGGGTGCACTCTCCCGCTTGCAGGGTCAGTTCGATACCGTCGAGCACCTCTCTCCTGCCAAAGCGTTTGTGCATCGTGGAAACATTGAGAATGACCGAATCGCTCATGTGGCAGGATGCCCCTTACCCTGGATATGTTGCAGCAAGGTATTGAGTGAGAAGGCGAGGGTCAATAGCACCAGGCCCAGGGCGATGCCTTGGGCAAACTCACCCTTGCTCGATTCCAGGGCGATGGCAGTGGGTATGTTGCGGGTGTAGTGCAGGATGTTGCCTCCGAGCATCATCGATGCGCCGACTTCGGCAATGATGCGGCCGAAAGCTGCCAGCAGTGCCGCCATGAGTCCGAAGCGTGCCTCTCGCATGATGGTCAACAGGGCCCGTGCCGGATTGGCGCCGAGGGTACGGGCGGTCTCCCAGGCGCGCACGTCTGAGGCCTGCAGCGCCGAATGCCCCATCGCCACCAGTATCGGGAAGGCGAGTGCTATCTGCCCCAATACCATGGCGGTTTGGGTGAACAGCAGTTTCCACTCACCCAATGGCCCCTGCCTGGAGAGCAGAATGAAGAAGGTCAGGCCCACCACCACGGCTGGGACAGAGAGGAATGTGGAGTTGACCGATATCAGCAGGCGACGCCCGGGAAAGCGCTTATAGGTCAGGAGGAACGCCACCAGCAGAGCCGGTGGTGTGGCAACCAGTATGGCGACGCCGGAGACGCGAAACGAAATCGCGATGATCTCCCACAACTCCCGGTTACCACTGACCAGGAGGTTTAACGCCGCTAAGGTGGTGTCGCCGAGTGATTCCATCAATAGGGTCGATCGAATGAGGCAAACGCTCCGGCATCGGCGGATGGGGTGAAGAGTTGATTCTCACCGATGCGAAAGTTGCCGATTCGCTCCTGACCGTCGGGTGATATCAGCCATTTGATCAAGGCATTGGCCCCAGCCAGATTGATATCGGGGTAGCGCTGGGGATTGACCGCGATGATGCCATAGGGATTGAACAGCAGCGGGTCGCCCTGAAAACCGATTTTCAGCGGCGACTTGGCCTGATAGGCCAGCCACGTGCCCCTGTCGGTCAGGGTGTAGGCATCCATTTCCGAGGCGATCTGCAATACCTTACCCATCCCCTGGCCCACTTCGAGATACCATTTGCCGGCCGGTTGGATAGCGCTTTTTTTCCAAAGTCCAAGCTCTTTTTTATGCGTACCCGAATCGTCTCCACGGGAGATGAAACTGGCCTCATGTGCGGCGATGCTCTGCAGTGCGCTGATGACATTCTCTGTTTTGGCAATACCGGCCGGATCATTCGCAGGTCCTACCAGGATAAAGTCGTTATACATCACTCCATAGCGCTTTACACCATGGCCCTCATGGACAAATGTATCCTCTGCCGCGCGGGCATGGACCAGCACCACATCCACATCGCCATCTCTTCCCATACGCAATGCCTTGCCCGTGCCGACTGCGATCACGTGGATCGGATAGCCGGTCGCTGCGGTGAATGCGGGTAGAATTTCGGCGAGCAGACCCGAGTTGTCGGTACTGGTTGTTGTTGCCAAGCGAATGGTCTGTTTTTGAACACTCTCCGCATAACTGTACCCAGTAGTTAGCAAAATACTAATGCAAACTATGCGAACCAGATGGGTAAAAAGACGCTTAAACATAGGGTAATTGCCTCAGTTTGTTGTTTTATCGTATCTATCGTCTGCAAAAGAGGTGCCATAATAAGTCATGGCCCGTCACAATGGCCAAATGCAGTAGTATGTGGATTTCTTTTGTCTACTATGTGAATGTTATCGGGAATAAAGAGACGTAATTGGCGTTCAAAAGCCAGTGGGAATTCCTAAAGAAGGAGGAGAGCCGTCTATTGTGCGACAAATGGTCGCAAAACGGCGGCACTAGGTTTAGTCATTTTGACCCATAATTGACCTGATCTCGCAGTACATATTTCAGGTATTGAGCAGCATGAAGACTGGAACAATACAATGAATACAAACGCAGAAGAACTAGCGGAGAGTATCGAGCGTAAACAGACCACCGGCAAGGAGGGATCCGCCGTGCGTATGGCATCCGTGCTCATCGTGGATGATGAGCCGGGAATACGCAGTTTTCTACAGAAGGGATTGCGCAAATACTTTGGACTGGTGGAAACGGCGGAAGATGTGGCAACCGCCGAAGAGCTCAGACGACACTGCCATTTTGATCTCATCATTACCGATATACGGCTCCCTGGACAGACCGGCGGCGTCGAATGGGTGAAGGAGTTGCGGGCCCAGGGGGGCGCCACCGGGGTGATCTTCATGACTGCCCATGCGGATATGGAGACGGCGATAGCCGCCCTGCGTGCCGGTGCCGAGGACTTTATCCTCAAGCCCTTTCGTATGGAGCAGATGATAGCGGCTGTGGAACGCTATCTTGTGCGGCAAAAGATGCAGCGCGAAAACTTCGTCCTGAAACGCCAGGTGGAGCAGATCTACGACAGCGCCGGGATGGTGGGAAAGTGTCAGCAGATGCAGTCCCTGTGCGGTGTCATCAAAAGGGTCGCGCCCATGCCCTCCACGGTGCTTGTCGAAGGTGAATCGGGTACCGGTAAGGAGCTGGCGGCCCGGGCGATACATGAGATGAGTGGTAGATCGGGGAGCTTTGTGCCGGTCAATTGCGGCGCCATGACCGCGGAACTGCTGGAGAGCGAACTCTTCGGTCATGTCAAAGGTGCCTTTACGGGTGCCCATCTTTCCAGGGACGGCCTCTTCACCTACGCCAGCGGCGGTACCCTGTTTCTGGATGAGATCGGAGAGATGCCGCTGAGCATGCAGGCACATCTGCTGCGTGCCCTGGAGGAGCGTACCATCCGTCCGGTGGGTTCCAACCGTGAGGTGCCGGTGGATGTGCGGATCATCGCCGCCAGTAATCGTGACCTTGAACAGGAAGTGCGCCAGGGTAAATTCCGTGAAGATCTCTACTATCGTCTGAACGTCCTCTCTCTACGCATACCGGCATTGCGTGAACGTAAAGAGGATATTCCCCTGTTGGTGGAACACTTCGTCGAGATCCTGTCGGCGGAACTGGGTATAGCGCCGCCACACCTGGGGGAGAGCGAACTGGTCAGATTGCTCGACTATGACTGGCCGGGCAATGTACGTGAACTGAAGAATGTGATCGAACGATGCCTGTTGCTCAACAAGTCTCCCAGTCTCTGCTTGCTGGGTTCCGAGGCGGTGGGGAGTCAGGCAACAGCCTTTGATCCGAGCAAGACCATGCTGCTCGAGGCGATCGAGAAACAACATATCCTAAAGGTTCTGGATCTTGAAGGCGGCAACAAATCCGCGGCGGCCCGGGTGCTTGGTATATCGCGCAAGACTTTGGAGCGAAAGACCCAGGCCTGGGGCGTCAACTAGGGCCTGTAAACAGGCCCTGAAATACGTTGATGTCGCTATTCAGGATCATCGATGCAATACGCAGCAGCTTGCGTTACAAGCTGCTGGTCCTGGTACTGTTTCCTATTCTCCTGATCATGCCTATCGCCCTGGGGCTGGCCATCTACTGGGGATCCCAGTTCAGTTACGAGCAGCTGTTCATCAAGGTCAACACCGATCTTTCTGTGGCGGAAGACAATTTTTACCGCCTGCAGGAGGACTATCTGAATACCCTGGGCCGTCTGGCGGAATCCCATGCCTTCTACACTGCTCTCGAGTCGAGGAGCGGCCAGGTAGTGAATCAGCAGTTGGAAGAGTTGCAGAGGGCAGCCGGTTTCAGTTATCTGCATCTGCTTGGGGTCCAGGGTAGGCATATGTTCCTGCCCTATGGTGCAGCTGAAAAACGCACTCATCCATCAGCCTCCCTATTGGCGGCGTTGCAGGGCAACCCCCGGGTGGAGATAGAGATCTTCAGCGCCGAGGCACTGGATGAACAGTCTCCCGGTCTGGCCAAGCAGATCGAGCTCTCGCTCCTGGATACGCCCAGGGCAAGACCCACCCAGCAGCGTGTGGAGGATCGCGGCATGATGATTCGTGCCCTCTATCCGGTTAAAAACTCCCGCGGACAGGTGGTCGCCGTGCTGGATGGCGGGGTGTTGTTGAATGCCAATTTCAAGTTCGTCGATACCATACGCGACCTGGTGTACGGTCCGGGCAGTCTGCCCAAGGGGAGCATCGGCACGGTGACCGTGTTCCTCAACGATGTGAGGATCACAACCAACGTGCCCCGAAGCCCCAACCAGCGGGCCCTGGGTACCCGGGTCTCCGATGAGGTGCGTACTCAGGTGTTGGATCATGGTGAGAAATGGATAGACCGGGCCTTTGTGGTCAACGATTGGTATATATCCGCCTATCAACCGATCATCGATGTGAATGGTGAACGGGTGGGCATGCTCTACGCCGGTTTCCTGGAGTCCCCCTCGCGCAACGCCCTGTGGCAGGCACTGGGTGTTCTGATCCTGCTGTTTCTGGCACTGATGCTGTTTTCATCGATTCTATCCATCAGTGGCGCCAAGTCGATCTTCAAACCCCTGGAGATGATGATGGCGGTGGTTCGCGCTACCCGTGAGGGTTATACCAAACGCATCGGCAAGATCTCATCCATGGATGAGATCGGTGTCCTGGCCAACGAGTTCGACCTCCTGCTCGACCTGCTGCAGGAGCGCAATCTGCAGGTGCAGCAGTGGGCCGACCAGTTGGAAGAGAAGGTGGATGAACGCACTGCGGAACTGAAGCTGAAGAATGAGAAACTGTTGACCACCATCCAAATCCTGCGTGAAACACGGGCCCAATTGATCGCTGCGGAAAAGCTTGCGGCATTGGGTGAACTGACCGCGGGGGTTGCCCATGAAATCAACAACCCCACGGCGGTCATGCTGGGGAATCTGGACCTGCTGGTGGAAGAGCTGGGGGATAGCGCGGCACCGGTAAAGGGTGAGATCGACCTGATCATCGAGCAGATCTTTCGCATCAAGGATATCATCAACAATCTATTGCAATATGCCCGTCCCGATCAGATTACCGAAGCCCTGTCGGTGATCGATGTCAACGAGGTGATACAACACACCTTGGCGCTGGTACGTTATCTGCGGAAACAGAAACAGTTTGAGATACGCCTGGACCTGAAGGCGACACGGCCGATCAAGGTCAACCCCCATGAGTTACAGCAGGTCCTGGTCAATCTGTTCGTGAATGCCGCGCATGCATTGGATAAGCGCGCGGGAATCATATCCCTTGGCACAGAAGACTGGGATGAGAAGGGTGTGGTGATCAAGATTGAGGACAATGGTGTCGGCATCGAAGAGGAGCAGATAGATCTGATATTCAATCCTTTCCACACCAGCAAACGTGTGGGTGAGGGTACCGGTCTGGGGCTGTCGGTCAGCTACGGATTGATAAAGAAGTATGGCGGGGATATCACCGTCAGTTCGGGTCAGGGTGAGGGATCTCTGTTCAGCGTCTGGCTGCTTCAGGAACCGGATTTGGTGGAAGAGGAGTCGGCACTGATGGAACAGTTACAATCGACGCAGGCAGCGGAGTCGTCATTCAGTCAAAGTAAGAGGAGAGCCTGATTGGGTAGCTGAGAACCATCATGGTTCTCCCATAAGCCAGCTACTGTAAGTGTTGATAAAGAGTTTTAGATTACGATGTCCATGTGGGTTTTAGTCGATGTCCAGCGTGTTATGGTGGGGCAGGGCCCCACCCTACACATTGGGGTAGAACGTAGGGTGGGGCCCTGCCCCACCAAATAAGGCTAAATTGAATTATGATCAATAGAGAAGAATGAACAGCCCGGAACTAAAACAACTGATAAAAACCCTGGCATTTGCTACTCAAAAGCATCGTCATCAGCGCCGTAAGGATATCGAGGCATCGCCCTATATCAATCATCCAATTACTCTGGTGGACATCCTTGTCAACGAGGGTGAAATAACTGATCTCGATACCCTGCTTGCCGCCTTGCTACACGACACCATCGAGGATACCGATGCCACCGTGGAGGAGATCCAGGCCGAATTCGGGCCCACCATCGCCAGCCTGGTGATGGAGGTGACCGATGACGGAACCTTGCCGCAGCTTGAGCGAAAGGCGTTGCAGATCAAACATGCACCGGACCTCACATACAAGGCAAAACTGATCAAACTCGCGGACAAGATCGCCAATCTGCGTGACATCGACAGAAGTCCCCCTGCCGGTTGGTCATTGCAGAGAAGCCAGACCTATTTCGACTGGGCCAAGCAGGTGATAGACGGCATACGAGGCAGCCATGAAATCCTCGAGACCCTCTTCGATGAGGTCTACAAAAAGAGGCCAAAGTGATAAGTTTGCAAATACACGCAACTGTTTTTATGTAGGGTGCGGCTAGCCGCACCATTTCCTCTAGCGTGTAGCCCAGCCCCACCAATCACCCCCCTATATATTTTCTAGTTCCAACGCAGTAGCGTGGGAACGAGTGTAAACAATCGAATGTATATATGGTGCGGCACACCGCACCCTACATTCTATTGGTTTTTCATCCGCGACAATCCAGCTAAAGTAGTGTGCTTACTCACGCCACCAAAGGAGATAACAGAAAATGAGTGAAGAACGAAAATTTATACCATTGAACATCGCGCTGCTGACCGTCTCTGACACAAGAACGGAAGCGGATGACAAATCTGGTCTCAAACTCAAGGGCCTGCTGGAGGATGCCGGGCACAGGTTGGCGGACAAGGTGATCGTTCCTGATGATATCTATCGCATCCGCGAAGTGGTTTCAAAATGGATCGCGGATGGCGATGTGCAGGTGGTGATCACCACCGGCGGCACCGGTCTCACGGGACGGGATGGCACACCGGAGGCGGTAACCCCGTTACTGGACAAGGTCATCGATGGCTTTGGCGAGATGTTCCGGGTGCTCTCCTATGAGACCATCGGCACCTCGACCCTGCAATCGAGGACGATTGCAGGTGTTGCCAATGGCACCTTTATCTTCTGCCTGCCAGGATCGACCGGCGCCTGTATGGATGGCTGGGGCAAGCTGATCTCGGCCCAGCTCGACTACAGAACGCGCCCCTGCAATCTGGTGGAGTTGATGCCGAGGCTGCATGAGAAATAGAAGCGTAGGGTGCGGCTTGCCGCACCGGGTATCTAAAGGTATAAAACTGCTATTTCACCTAATTTCCTTGCGGTTTATTGCTGGATGTTCTAAAAAGAAAGCCGGTTCAATTTCTCCTCGGTCACAGGGATGCTATTTCGAATGGAACACAAGAACAGGGTTGATCTAACGATACTGTATTCGCACGAGGATATCTCAAATCATGGGTCTGCGGAAAATCCTCTTATTTATGAGGCATACCGAACCACTATAACTGATTCATACAACAAATTAGATGGATGAATAACCAATATTAAAAATAGTTAAAAAATAGGGGACATCAACATGAAGTACCGTAGACAGTCATTAACATTCCTCTTGGATCGCATATCTCTCTCTCCTGCACTGCTCTTGGTTTTAACTATTGTCACTACATTACATTTAGGTGGGTGTGCTTCGACTAAAGAGACGGCTGTCGCATTTACTCCGACGATTGTCGAGCCCTCAAAGACTGTTATCTACGTTTATCGCGAATCCCGTTTTGTGGGAGCTGTAAACAAGGCGGAAATTTTCATCAACAATCAGTATGCCGGCCAACTCATCAATGGTAGTTATTGCACCTTTGTTACCGATCCGGGCTCCATTGAAATCAAGGCCCTCGAAAAAATACCGGAGATAATGGTTCTGCGTAGCTTGCTCAGTAAATTAGCGGGAAAACAGCCTCTCTTTGAATTTACAGCAGAACCTGATCGGGATTACTTTCTTGAATTTAACGTTGCCGGGTACAAGGTCAAGGAGGTTTTAGAAGACAAGGCTGTGGTTAAAATGGGTGGCTTGCAACCCGCGAAATTCAGCCCTGATCAGATAAAAAATGACGGGGGACGCTCAGGAATAGTAACAGATGTCCAAGGCTCTGGGCCGAAGTACCGAAAGTAGGCTGGAGATGCAGGACCAATATAATTCTTAGCATGCTAGAAAGAATACAAATCTCAAGCAGGTGAAAAAACTGAAACTAACTGTTGTATAACAATAGTCTCCATATATTCACGTTTACACGACGTGCTTGTGACTGGACGATTGCATTACAAAACATGGATGATCCTATCAAGAACAAACTCAATATATTGTCGGTCATTAAACATGCCATAAGTATTCCTATTCTAAGGTGGAAGACCTTATCTATGGCCCTGCTGCCATCAGGCATAGCAATGCTTGCACTCGATCTTATTTATGAGTATGGGTTTGTGCCCCATAACACTGTCACCGGTATCATCTATTTCCTTATATCCGGTATTTTACTTGTCATCTTTGCAATTACCTGCCATAGAAATATTCTTTTAGGTACAGGATCAACAACGAAATACGGAGTTTTGAAATGGAATTATAGAGAGTGGCGCTATGCAGGCTGGGCATTCATTGCATACTTTTATTTATATGTTTTCGCAGTGTTGGGAATGTTTTTAGCTGGTTCACTTACAGCACTTGTACCAGGCTGTAATAACTCTTATTATTTCATGGCATTATTGGGTATCACTGTGTTGCCCGGTATTTATGTGTTTGCAAGATTGAGTATTCTCTTTCCAGCTACTGCAATTGAACATGTAACAACTTGGAACTGGGCGTGGGATGTAACAGAAGGCAATGGATGGCGCCTTGTTATTATCGTTGGCTTTTTTCCGGCAATACTTTCTCTTGTGCCAATGTTTCTATCTGGGATAAATATTGTTTTGGATATTGTACTGCTTATTGCCAGCTTGATGCTGTTGGCAATAGAGATAATAGCGCTATCCGTTTCTTTTGATGAGCTAACTAAGGATCATGAACCATATATTACAACAACTGGCTAATTTAGACTTCAAGGGAGAAGACAATGATGAATAAGATAATACTAGTTCTCACGTTATCACTACTAACTCCATTGACTTCTTTTGCTGAAAACAATGACGCCATCTCGATAGTTACACGAGGACTCGAAGCGTATACCAAGGGTGGTGCAAAGGCAGCCATCGAGAGCTGGATAAAGGATAGCGGGCTTGAAGGCAGTAAAGAGGCGTTGGCTCAAGCAAATGTGCTTAGGCAGGTAGAGGATTATTATGGAGAATACGTAGGGTACGATATTGTAAAAGATCATCAGCTATCCAAGCGAGTGCACATGATAGTATTCGTGATGAATTACACTAAAGGACCATTGTTTGGGCGCTTTCAGTCGTACCGGTCCAATTCTGGTAAATGGGTGGCAACTGAGTTCAAATTTCATACTGAGGCAGTAATGGTTTTGCCAAAATCCATTGTTTTCGGAGAGTGAAATATAATAGTAATTAAATATGCTTTTAAACCTATTGACATCGATCAGTCGAATCGCAGCCGCCCTCATAGTCATTCTCGGCTTGCTATGGCTGCTTCTCGCTAGACCCAGTATTTCCTTCAAAGATGCATCAAAGGCCTCCCCTCAGCTGGTTGACCAACCTGCACTGAAAAAACACATATTGATGTTGTCCGAGGAGCTGGCACCAAGAGATTACACACATCCAGACAACCTGAACAAGGTAGCGAATTACATTGCGGATTCACTAAGATCCTCAGGTGCGCGCGTCAGTGAACAACTATTCGAGGTTGATGGGGTTGAGTACAAAAATATCATTGGGGAATATGGGCCACCGGACCAGGAAATCATCGTCATCGGTGCTCACTACGATGCCAAGGGGGAATTTCCGGGCGCGGATGATAACGCCAGCGGTGTGGCGGGGTTGCTCGAAATCGGCAGATTGCTCGCAGAAAAAGAGCTTAAAACAAGGATCGCACTGGTAGCGTTCACTCTGGAAGAGCCGCCTTTTTTCCGATCGGACAATATGGGTAGTGCGGTATATGCGAGGTCTCTCGCTGAGACTGGTGCTGCGGTCAAATTGATGATTGCGCTGGAGATGATTGGCTATTATTCGGAGGCAAAGGGAAGTCAAGACTACCCCATGCTGTTGTTGAACCTCTACTATCCCAGGATCGGAAACTATATTGCCGTGGTCGATAAAATGTTGTCTACCCAGGCCCAGCGAATGAAAACGGCTATGGCTCAGGTCATCGACCTTCCTGTGTATTCGATTAACGCCCCCACATTCATTCCGGGTGTGGATTTTTCAGATCACTTGAACTTCTGGCGCTATGGGTATCCGGCTGTGATGGTTACCGATACCGCATTTTATAGAAATCGAGCTTACCATTCGGAAGCTGATACAGCCGCGCGTCTTGACTATGGGAAGATGGCACAAGTCGTATACGGGGTTTTCGATTACGTGCTTAAACTTAGTGATGAAATTGAAAAATAGTCGTGGAGCACATTCGTACCTCACATCCTATATCTGACTGAACATGGTCATGAAGAAGAAGTAGACGACGAAGAGACCGCCAACGATAAGCCAAATCCTGTTCCACCTTTTATGGCGCAGTTTGAACTTGGTGGTCTGATCGTCGATGAGGGATCTGTCAGTTTCATCCAATTCTGGATCGATCCACACCCGGGTATGGTTCAGGTCATCCGCCTCGACGGCGGCGATGGCCTTATTCAGTTCGATACGATAGATATGGTTGTCCAGATCAACCAGGTTGTTATGCAGCATATTATGCAGATGCATCTGGCCCGCATCGATATCGTTGAAGCGGGCGATATAGCGTATTTGCGATCCGTGAGTGGCCGCTTGGGTGTTTGGCAGCTCATCCTTGACCAGGACGCGCACAAAATCCTGGTGTTCCGGGTGGGTCTCGAGGGTTAGATAGCCGGTCTTCATTGGTTAATCAGTTTACTCAGTTAACCCAACCATTATACAAGTTATGCTCTGCAGTTTTGAGTTTTGAGTTTTGAGTTTTGAGTTTTGAGTTTTGAGTTTTGAGTTTTGAGTTTTGAGTTTTGAGTTTTGAGTTTTGAGTTTTGAGTTTTGAGTAGATATTTCTTCGTGTGATTTTGTACTCTTATCGCAGTGGAATTGATAAGCGGCAAAGAAAAATAATCGTGGCCGAATAACTAAAAACTCAAAACTAAGAATTCAAAACTTCCCGGCAGCTTGCGATTTGCGCGCACTTTTCCAAGATTGGTTATTCTGGGTATTCAGGTGGGTTTGGGTAGATTACTCGTCCCCCCATACCAGCTCTCCCGCTTCTCGCAGGTCGTAACCGGTCAGTTGTTTGGCCATCACCGTGCATTCGGCTGAACGCAGGCGTCCGATGAGATCCTGGAACAGGCGCCGAAACCAGATGCTGCGGGGCAGGGTCAGGTCGAAGGACTCCCAGCCGAAGGGAATAAAACCCAGTCCATACTCATTGGCGGCGGCCCGTGCTCCCGGGGCCACATCCGCATGATCCATGGCGATGCTGGCGGCCGCCTCCCGTTCCGACAGGGCGGTGGTGACGCAATTCAACCTCTCCGTGCTGGTGCCGTAATCGCTGAGCACCTCCATCAGAAAACGTTGTGCACCGGCACCGCTCTGGCGCATGGTCCAACGATATCCCTGGTCGAAGAGGTGTTCCGGCTGCAGCCCCTGTTGTTCGATCTTGCGCTTCACCATCAATCCCTGTTCACGGCGAAACAAACGTATCAGCACCCAATGGCGAAACTGAGGATATTGACGCAGCAGCGCCGGATGGCGTGTATGGCTCTCCTGATTCGGTCCCCAGTGGATCCCGCAGGCGTCGATGCGGTTGGCCTGCAGCAGTTCCAGACCAAGGCGGGTGCCCGTGGGGGAGTAACTGATCAGGGCATGGGAGCCGGTCTCCTCGGCAAAGGTCATGATCAGGCGATAGAGCAGGGGATCGTCACTGCCGGCTATCACCAGCCTGTTGGTCATCAGGCCGCCGTGGGCGGAGTCGAGCATCCAGCGATCCACCAGCTCTCTCGGGAACAACCATTTGCCGGTGATCTTGGTGGCGGGGATACGCTCTTCGTTGACCAGGGAATAGATCTTCTTCTCATTCAGATGAAGATACTCCGCCACCTGTTTGACGTTCATGAAGACATGTTGATCCTGGGTCATCACTGCTACCATAACCTATCCCCCTTATCGGCTTTTGCTCTGACTGGCATGTCGTGACCCGGTGCTGCGGGGGCGAACCTCCGGCACTGCATCGAAACTTATCTGTTCCGCCCCGTTGTAGACCAGGAAGTGTCTGCCCTTGGCTCGGGCGATCAGGGTGACGCCGACCTTTTTCGCCAGTTCCAATCCCATCTGTGTTATGCCTGAGCGGGAGAGCAGGATCGGGATCCCCATCTGGGCGACCTTGATCACCATCTCCGAGGTGAGCCGACCGGTGGTATAGAAGAGCTTGTCGCTGCCGTCGGTCCCCTCGAGCCACATGTGACCGGCGATGGCATCGACCGCGTTATGCCGGCCCACATCCTCGATGAAGAGATGGATCTGCTCCTCACTGCAGAGGGCACATCCGTGCACCGCCCCCGCCCGTTGGTAGACTTGATTGTGTTCGTTCAGGGTGTGCAGGAGTCGGTATATCTCGGATTGGCGTATGCTTCTCCGTGGCAGCTCGATCTTATCCAGATCATCCATCAGGTCGCCGAACACCGTCCCCTGACCGCAACCGGTAGTGACCGTCTTGCGTGCCATCTTCTCCTTCAATCCCTGCACCCCCTGATAGGTGGTGATGGCGACGGAATCGGTCTCCCAATCGACCTGTATCGCCTTGATCTGCTCGATATCCTCCACCAGTCGTTGATTGCGCAGCCATCCCAGTACCAACATCTCCGGGCGGGTGCCCAGGGTCATCAGGGTCACCAGCTCCTGCTTGTCCAGATAGAGGGTGAGCGCGCGTTCCGCGGCCACATGGCCGTTTCTGATATCGCCATACTCATCAACCGCAACAGCCTCTACCGCGGCAGCCAGTCCCTCATCGCTCATGAGGGGTCGTTTTTGATGGTAGAGGGTATCCATGGGTATGGCCTATCCGCCGGTTACGTTCATATGGCGGAACAGCACCGGTTTGGCGTTTAGATCAAACTCGTGTCCCTTGGGTTTGATCGCCATGGAGTCGATGATCGCCTGGCGTAACGGTTCATCATCCAGCGGGTTGGCCCGCACCACGCGGCGCAGATCCACCGAGTGCTCCTGGCCGAGGCAGAGCAACAGACGCCCTTCGGCGGTGAGGCGTACACGGTTGCAGTGATCACAGAAGTTGTGGCTGTGGGGTGAGATGAAACCGACCCGGGTGTCACTGTCGTTGATACGGTAATAGCGGGCAGGCCCGCCGGTTGATTCGGTGGTGGCGATCAGGTCGTAATGGGGCTGCAGATCATGTAGTACCTCTTGACTGGAGTAGTAGAGCTCCCCCCGATCGTGATCCCCGGTCTCCCCCAGGGGCATCTCCTCGATAAAGCTGATATCCATGCCCCGTTGTTCGGCAAATGCGACCAGCGCGGGGATTTCGTCATGGTTGCGGTGTTTCATGATCACCGAGTTGATCTTGACCCGTTTGAAGCCGGCCTCGAGGGCGGCATCGATACCGGCCAGGGTACGCTTCACATCGCCGATCCTGGTGATCCTCTTGAAGCGCTCCTGCTGCAGGGAATCGAGGCTGATATTGACCCGGGTCACCCCGGCCTTTTGCAACGCCTTGGCATAGCGTCCCAGCAGGGTGCCGTTGGTGGTCAGGGTGAAGTCTTCCAATCCGTCCAACCCACCGAGGGCCTCGAACAGCTGCATGATGCCGCGCCGGGTCAAAGGCTCACCCCCGGTGATGCGTATTTTTCTCACCCCCATATCGACGAAGGATTTGCCGACCCGGTAGAGCTCTTCCAGGGTCAATAACTGGGATCGGGGTACGAACTGCATATCTTCCGACATGCAGTAGACACAACGCAGGTCGCAGCGGTCGGTGACCGAGATGCGCAGATAGTTGACCTGTCGATCGAAGCGATCCACGAGGGGGGATTGGGTCTGATTTTCCGGGCTCTCTCTATTCACACGCGACCTCACAGGCTGGTTATCCAGTTCGATACGCAAATACCGTACCCACTGATTTGAACAGGATTGTTGATGGACGGGTAAATACTCGGGTTTCGATCAAGGTTTGATACCTGTTCATCAGCGGGTCCATGGCAAACCCCTTGGTTACCAGGGTCTGGAGCCATTAGCGTTGGAAATGGAGGGGATTGGCCGGGGAAACAGAACAGTCCATCTCCGATCCCGAGGATGGAAAGGGATAGGCATCAGTGGGGACGATTATCTAAGCCTGATGCCCCGTGGGGGTGACAAATGGTGTGAAATGTCCCACTTCAGTGAGACTAAACGGGACATTTTGCCCTGTTTTTCTCCTCTTCCGTTTTTAAGACTATTTTCCCATTGCGACTCTTGTCTGATTTTTCTGCCCCGGCAGGGGTTTGGTATGCAACTTGCGGTAGCACAATTGGATAAGCTCAGGGTATTGAACCATGACAGCGACCAATAACGACCAGGCGAAGGCTGATAACCCTTCGAAATTCAATGTTTCTGTGATCATGCAGCAATCACCCAGCGATTCTCAATGGCTTGAGAACAACTGGGAGGCGGTTGGCATCATCAGCGACCTGGTCGAGGAGCGGGGCGACAGGGCCGCACCGAGCCTGATTCACCAGGAGGGTTCGGTGAATCGCTATCTCTATTCCGGTTTCACCCTGCGCCTGCATGAAGATGAGTGTGAAAGCTACTACTACAATCTGCTCTCGATTCAGCCCCACTGTTATGTGGTGGCGAATCTGGATGACCAGGGCAAGCCGGAGCCCTTCCTGGTCAGTCTCAGTTACGACGAGGCCCATGCCTACCTGGAAGGGGATGACGCGGTCTATACCGTGCCCCTGCCGGCCGAGCTCTATCGGTGGACAGAGGCCTTCGTGCTGAATCACTACGTGCCGCAGAAGCGCACCAAGCGCAAGCGCACCGACTGGAAATCGTCGACTCCGGGACCGGATGATCATGAAGCCTGAGGATTCGCCGGAGACAACCGTTCAGAGCGATGAGGGTTTCTACCGTCGCTGGTCCGAGAAAAAACAGGCCGCCCAGCAACCTGTGGTGGAACAGGAAGAACCGGTCGACGAGGAACAGCAGCCCAGCGACGCGGATATGCCGCCACTGGAGAGTCTGAATGAAGACTCCGACTACAGCGGTTTTCTCTCCCCCAAGGTATCCGAGCAGCTGCGCCAACTGGCCTTGGACAAGCTTTTCCACAGTGCCGCCTTCAATGTCTGCGACGGTCTGGATGACTACGCGGAGGATTTCACCAGTTTTGAGAAGTTGGGCAATGTGATGACCGCGGATCTGCGCCACAGGCTTGAGCAGGAAGCACTGAAAAAACAGGCCGAAGAGGATGAGCTGGCCCAGGCCCAGGCATTGGATAGGGATGGCGACGACCCTATGCCCAGCCGGGCGGTAGCTGCGGACGATGAGGCCGGTGATGAGCCGGCACCTCCCCTGACCGGGCAGCAAGAGGATCCAAGTGATGAGGTTGAAACATGAGTGAATCGAAGATATCCCCTGATACGATGGCCAACCGCCGGGCCCGGGACCAGGCACTGCATGCCATGCAGGGAATCCCTGTGGAGCCGACCAGTCTGGTGAACTATCAGTCCCGGGGTCGGGTGGCGGTAATCGGTGATCAAACGGCGCTGGAGATTGCGCCGCGGCTCAATGACAGACTGAGTCCGATCGTGGTCCTGACCGAAGGTGCGGAGGAGCCGGGAGCCCCGGTGGTGCCGGTGGGTGGCCGCACCCTGCGGTTAGAGGGTTATCTGGGTGACTTCAAGATACACCTGGGCGAAGCGGGCCGCGCCAATGGGGAGACCCTGGCGGTGGATCTGATTCTCGATCTCTCCCGGCAGCCGTTGATGAGCCGGGGTATGAACCCGCCCGGTTACTACCACTCCAGTATCGAGGAGGATCAGCTCGCAGCGGTGCTCGAAGAAGTGGCTCAGATGACCGGTAATTTCGAGAAGCCCCGCTATTTCGACTACGATCCGGCGATCTGTGCCCATGGTCGTTCGGGTAACACCGCCTGCACCCGCTGTATCGATGCCTGCCCCGCAGATGCGATCACCGGCCTGGCGGAAACCATCGAAGTGAACAGCTACCTCTGCCAGGGAGGGGGGGCATGCGCCAGTGTCTGCCCCAGCGGCGCGATTCGCTATGTCTATCCCTCGGTCAAAGACAACCTGCAGCGACTGCGCAAGCTACTGTCCATCTATCGGGAGCAGGGGGGCAGCTCCCCGGTGGTGGTGTTTCACGCTGCATCGGATCAAGTGTTGCCGGATGATATCCCCGCCCATTATTTACCGGTGATGGTGGAGGAGCTGGCCAGCATCGGCATGGATGTCTGGCTGACTTCCCTGGCCTATGGCGCCAGGCAGGTATTGTTGGCGGACGGCGGTGGGATACCGCCATCCGTGATGGGTGCTCTGCAGGAACAGTTGAGCATCAGTGGTGAAATCCTCACTGCCATGGGTTATCCCCAGGCATCGATTCGACTCATAGAGCATACGGAACTCGTGGAGGAGGCGGGGGATGGGATGCCCGAGATCGAGGCAGCGGCCTACTCGGGGATCGGCAGCAAACGTCAATCGATCTATCTCGCTCTCGATCATCTGTATGCCCAGGCAGAGCGGTCAAAACCCATGGCCAACCTCCCTACGGGTGCCCCCTTCGGTACGGTCTACGTGGAAGAGAAGGCCTGTACCCTGTGTATGTCCTGTGTCGGGGCCTGTCCCGGCAAGGCGCTGCAGAGCGGCAGCGAGGGTCTGCCACAGCTGCAATTCATCGAGGCCAACTGTCTGCAGTGCGGACTCTGTACCCGCACCTGTCCCGAGGATGCCATCTGGATTACCCCGCGCCTGTTGTTCGAGTCAGAGAGTCGCACCCAGACGCGCACCCTGCGGGAAGAGGAACCCTTTCGCTGTACATCCTGCGGTAAACCCTTCGCAACCCGTTCCGTGATCGACAAGATGCGCAGCAAGCTCAAGGATCACTATATGTTCCAGAGTGAAAGGGCACTCAAGCGCCTGACCCTGTGTGACGCCTGCCGGGTGGTGGATATCGTGCAGGACTCGGAAGCCATGGGGGGTGACCTGGATGGCCGGTTTCGACAGTAGCGCCGCATTTTGACCCCTTGTCAGATACAGGCCGGCACCGTTTGACAGGTGGGGAGGGCGGAGACTTGGTCGATATCAGTCCAATTTGTCATTTATTTCCCACCAGAGCTGGTCCATTGCTTGCAAACACTATTCAGCTGAGGAGAGTGTGATGACCGATTTGAACCAAGCTGTTCAACCCGACAATGAGTATCCAAAGAGCCAGCAGCCTGATGCAACGGCTGAGGCGGCTCAAGGCGTCGACCTGGACCAGGAACAGCACTATCGGATCGGTGCCTACGGCATGCTGGCGCAACTGTTGCGACAGGCCCCGGATCAATCGATGCTCGACCAGGTCGCCGGTTTCGCAGGCATAGAGCCAACCAAGGATGAGTTGGCATTGGCGATGTCGATGTTGGGACTCTCCGCTTCGGACTCTAAACCGCAAGCGGTGGATGTGGAGTTTCACGATCTGTTCATCGGCATGGGTCGCGGCGAGCTGGTGCCCTATGGCTCCTGGTATCTCACCGGCTTCCTGATGGAGAAGCCCCTGGGAAAGCTGCGGGACGACCTGGCCATGTTGGGATTCCAGCGCCAGGAGGGTGTTACCGAACCGGAGGATCATGTTGCCGCGCTGTGCGAAGTGATGGCGATGTTGATCACTGAGGGGGTCAGTTTCCAGCAGCAATCACACTTCTACGAATCACACATGGCTGGTTGGCTGGAGCGTTTTTTCGCTGATTTGAGTGAGGCGAAAACCGCTGTCTTCTATCGTGCGGTGGGGCGTTTCGGCGCCGCATTCGCAGCGATGGAGAAACGTTATCTGAGTATGCCTGTGTAACCTATTTTATCGATGATGCCATGACTGAACTGTGAATCCGACCGGAGGATGATTTCATGAAAAAACAGCATAAGCAGAAACCAGATCCGAAACGCAGGGCGTTTCTGCGTAGCACTGCGAGTGCCGGTGTTGGTGTCGCCGTCGCAGCCAGCCTGCCCGGTCTGACGACAGCTTCCGTGGATGAAACCGATAGCGAAACGCCAAAGGCGAAGAAGGGCTACCGTCTGACACCTCACATTGCGGCCTACTACAAGTCCACCCTGAGCTGAGTTTTTAGAGGATATCTGAATGAAACTGCATAAAACCTCCGATCTGGTGAACCACAGCAGTAGTGATTCGGTTTCACCCGAGAGAGCGTCCGCCGGTCAGAGCATGAGCCGTCGCGACTTTCTACGCAACTCCAGCCTGGTGGCAGGTGGCGCCGCATTGGCCAGCGGATTTACCCCGGGCATGATGAAAAAAGCCGAGGCGGCGACAACCGAAAAGGGCCAGGCGGAACAGATCAAGACCATCTGCACCCACTGTTCGGTGGGTTGCGGCATCATCGCCGAGGTCGAGAACGGTGTCTGGACCGGCCAGGAGCCGGCCTTCGATCATCCCTTCAACCTGGGTGCCCACTGCGCCAAGGGCGCCTCGGTGCGGGAGCACGGACATGGTGAGCGACGCCTGAAGTATCCCACCAAGCTGGTGGACGGCAAATGGAAACGCATCTCCTGGGAGCAGGCGATCAACGAGATCGGCGACAAGATGCTCGAGGTGCGCGAGCAGTCGAGCCCCGATTCGGTCTACTGGCTGGGATCGGCCAAGCACAATAACGAACAGGCCTACCTGTTCCGCAAGTTCGCGGCCTTCTGGGGCACCAACAATGTGGACCACCAGGCCCGCATCTGTCACTCCACCACCGTTGCCGGGGTTGCCAATACCTGGGGCTACGGCGCCATGACCAACTCCTACAACGACATCCATAACTCCAAGTCGATTCTGATCATCGGTGGTAATCCGGCGGAGGCCCATCCGGTCTCCCTGCAGCATGTGTTCAAGGCGAAGGAACAGAACAATGCCCAATTGATCGTTATCGATCCGCGTTTCACCCGCACCGCCGCCCATGCCAATCAGTTCCTGAGGCTGCGCCCAGGTACCGACGTGCCCGTCATCTGGGGCATGCTCTGGCACATATTCAAGAACGGCTGGGAGGACAAGGAGTTCATCCGGCAACGGGTCTACGGTCTGGAGGAGGTGAAGAAGGAGATCGCCAAGTGGACACCCGAAGAGGTGGAGCGTGTCTCCGGTGTCCCCGAGAACCAGGTCTATGCCGCCGCCAAGACCATGGCGGACAACCGCCCCGGCACCTTCATCTGGTGCATGGGCGGTACCCAGCATACGATCGGCAACAACAACACCCGCGCCTACTGCGTCTTCCAGCTGGCCCTGGGCAACATGGGTACCTCCGGCGGCGGCACCAATATCTTCCGCGGCCACGACAATGTACAGGGGGCCACCGACTTCGGCGTGCTATCCCATACCCTGCCGGGCTACTACGGTCTGTCGAAGGGTGCCTGGGGGCATTGGTCCAAGGTCTGGGGTGTGGATTACGACTGGGTGGCCGGCCGCTTCGATCCGGGCAGTTATGAACAATCCAAGGGCAAGGATGTGTCGCCCATGAATACCAAGGGTATCCCTGTCTCCCGCTGGATAGATGGTGTATTGGAAGAGAAGGGAAACATTGCCCAGAAGGATAACGTTCGGGTGATGGTCTTATGGGGGCATGCGCCCAACAGCCAGACCCGCGGCCCGGAGATGAAGAAGGCCATGGAGAAGCTGGATATGATGGTGATCATCGATCCCTATCCCACGGTCTCCGCGGTGATGCACGACCGGACCGACGGGGTCTATCTGTTGCCCGCCGCCACTCAGTTCGAGACCTATGGATCGGTCACCGCATCCAACCGCTCACTGCAGTGGCGGGACAAGGTCATCGAGCCCATATTCGAGTCCCTGCCGGATCACACCATCATGTATCGCCTGGCGAACAAGCTCGGTTTCGCCGATGAGCTGTTCAAGAATATCAAGGTGGAGAACGACGAACCCCTGATCGAGGATATCACCCGCGAGTTCAACAACGGTATGTGGACCATCGGTTATACCGGCCAGAGCCCCGAGCGGATGAAGAAACAGCAGCAGAACTGGGGTACCTTCGACTACACCAGCCTGTTGGCGGAGGGCGGTGCCTGCGACGGTGAGTACTACGGTCTGCCCTGGCCCTGTTGGGGCACCGCGGAGATGGCTCATCCGGGGACACCCAATCTCTACGATACCAGCAAGCCCGTGGCCAAGGGCGGTCTCAACTTCCGCGCCCGATTCGGTGTCGAGCGCAATGGTGAAAACCTCCTGGCCGAGGGATCCTACCCGGTGGGCAACGAGATCAAGAACGGTCATCCGGAATTCACCGCCGACCTGTTGAAGAAACTGGGCTGGTGGGATGACCTGACCCCGGAAGAGAAGCAACTGGCGGAGGGCAAGAACTGGAAGACCGACCGTTCCGGCGGTATCCAGCGAGTCGCCATCAAGCATGGCTGCGCGCCCTTTGGTAACGCCAAGGCCCGGGCCATGGTCTGGACCTTCCCCGATCCGGTGCCGGTACATCGGGAACCCCTGTACACCAACCGGCGTGATCTGGTGGAGAAGTATCCCACCTATGAGGATCGCAAGTCCTTCTATCGCCTGCCGACCCGTTACGCTTCGATTCAGGCCAAGGACTACTCCAAGGATTTTCCCATCATCCTCACCTCGGGGCGTCTGGTGGAGTATGAGGGTGGCGGTGATGAGTCCCGCTCCAATCCCTGGTTGGCGGAGCTGCAGCAGGATATGTTTATCGAGATGCATCCGCGGGATGCCAACAATGCCGGTGTCAGTGACGGGGAGGATGTCTGGGTGGAGGGCGCCGAGGGCGCCCGCATCAAAGTCAAGGCGATGGTGACCCGGCGGGTTGCTGCCGGTGTGGCCTTCATGCCGTTCCATTTCGGCGGCCACTTCCTGGGTAAGGATCTGCGCAGTAAGTATCCCGAGGGTGCGGATCCCTATGTTCTGGGCGAAGCCTGTAACACGGCCATGACCTATGGCTATGACTCGGTGACGCAGATGCAGGAGACCAAATGCAGTCTCTGTCGCATCAGTAAAGCGTAAACGAGTTTTAAACAGAGGATATCAACATGGCACGAATGAAATTCTATTGCGATCCTGAGCGTTGTATCGAGTGCAATGCCTGCGTTACCGCCTGTAAGAACGAGAACGAGGTTCCATGGGGCGTCAACCGCCGCCGGGTGGTGACCATCAACGATGGTGACGAAGGTGAACGCTCGTTGTCGGTGGCCTGTATGCACTGCTCGGATGCTCCCTGCGCCACGGTCTGTCCGGTGGACTGCTTCTATACCACCCAGGACGGGGTCGTTCTCCACGACAAGGATATCTGCATCGGCTGCGGCTACTGCTTCTACGCCTGTCCCTTCGGCGCACCTCAGTTTCCCGAGGATGGGGCGTTCGCCACCCGGGGCAAGATGGACAAATGCACCTTCTGCGCCGGTGGACCGGAGGCCGACAACAGCTCCGACGAGCACAGAAAGTATGGCTCAAACCGTCTCGCCGAAGGCAAGCTGCCGTTATGTGCGGAGATGTGCTCCACCAAGGCTCTGTTGGCCGGAGACTCGGATACGATTTCAGACATCTATCGCAAACGCGTCATCAATCGCAGTGCGAGTGTGATGGCGCGGGGTGTCTC
Organism: Candidatus Thiodiazotropha sp. CDECU1; assembly: GCF_963455295.1. Lineage (NCBI taxonomy): Bacteria > Pseudomonadati > Pseudomonadota > Gammaproteobacteria > Chromatiales > Sedimenticolaceae > Candidatus Thiodiazotropha > Candidatus Thiodiazotropha sp. CDECU1. Next base: position 3,241,894 of record NZ_OY734020.1, on the reverse strand, counting down.
CTATCGCGATGCCTCTTTCCGCGCACCCTCCAGTGGTGCCGGCAAGAGCAGCGCCAAAGAGTGAAGCAGCGCAATAGGGAGAGTTGGTTCGCTATGAACAGGTTCTGCAACCTATCTGCAGCTGGTCAGGGCAGTAACACCGCAGCATGGTTGTTGCTGTTGTGGTTGATTGTCCTGCCACTGCATAGCTTTGCCGAGTCCAAGGAGTCGAGAGGCCTGCCTTCAGTAGCGGTACTCAATCCCGCTGCGGAGTTGTGGCGGGATGTGCGCCAGCGGGATATGCCCGCATCCGGTACCACCCAGGTAAGGGGTGTGGACACGGGTGTGCTGATCAATGCCAATGGGGACAAGTGGCGAAAATTCCGTATGCAGCAGTTGATACCCATAGGTGGATACCTGTTGCTGGGCATAGGTATAGGTTTAATCCTTTTCTACCTGATCCGCGGCAAAGTGAAGATTGTCGGTGGAGAGTCGGACAGGAAGCTGCCCCGCTATACCAGTTATGAACGCTTGATCCACTGGTTTATGGCATCGATTTTCCTGTTTCTCGCCATTACCGGTCTGATCATTTTGTTCGGTCGACCAGTGTTGATTCCCCTCTTCGGCAAGGAGATCTTCTCGGTTATCGCATCGGCCAGCAAAGAGGGGCACAATCTGATGGGGCCCCTGTTTATGATTGCCCTGATCCTGGTGTTTATAAAATTCGTTCGCCGCAACATCTATCAGAAGGGGGATATGAGTTGGCTGTTGCGGGGGGGTGGCATCATCGGTAAAAAACATGTTCCGTCCAACTTTTTCAATATGGGCGAGAAGAGCATGTTCTGGATGCTGATAATCGTGGGTTCAGTGATTGTGGTGTCCGGTCTGGTATTGGTATTTCCCATATTCGGTCAGAGTCGGGAGTGGATGGAGCTGGCCCATGTGGGTCACGCCATCGGTGCGATTCTCATGATCGGTGTGATACTTGGTCATATCTATATCGGCAGCATCGGTATGCAGGGCGCCATCGAAGGTATGAAGTCAGGATACTGCGACCTGAATTGGGCCAAGGAGCATCACGATCTGTGGGCGACACAGATGGAAAAGCGGGGAGAGGCGATAGCCAACGAAGAAGTGAACCGGTTCAGCGACACCGATACCAACAGATCCCTCGGTCGAGAGCTTGGGGAGGCAGGCAAATGATCGCCCAGTTCATCGACGGGCCCTTGTGGATCTTTTCCCTGGGCGTGTTTGTGATCGGTGTTGTATGGCGTATCTTGATGATTCTCATGGCGGGCAATAGGACGGACCTTGCGACGCCAAAAGGCAGTGCAGCATCCGGCGCCATGCGGACTATCGTCAGCCGTTCCCTGTATGAGCGCACTGCCGCCACCCGTGGCAGACTGCTGCAGATCGCCGGCTATCTGTTCCACCTTGGGCTGTTTGCGCTGCTCTTCTTCGCCCAACCCCATATCGATTTCTACGCCGAGAGGATCACCGGATTCAGTTGGCCGGCCATGCCCCATTGGGCCTTTATCCTCTCCGCCGAACTGGCGTTTCTGGGCCTGCTGCTGTTATGGATCCATCGTCTGCTCAGTCCGGTGACGAGACTGCTCTCGGACCTGGATGATCATGTGGGGAGTGTCCTGGTATTTCTGGTGATGCTGACAGGCTGCCTGGCATTGGCGCAATCCTTCGAGGCGCTGCGCCTGATCCATCTGCTACTGGCCGAGTTGCTGCTGATCTATTTTCCATTCAGCAAGCTGATGCATACCTTTACCTTCGTTATGAGTCGCGGCTATACCGGCGCAACCATGGGACGCAAAGGTATCAACGCATAGGGGGCGGCATGAGTGAACAGTTTGAGCAGGGTGTAGAGGCGTTACGTCAACAGATCGATTCCCGCATCTCATCCTACTTCTCCAGTTGTGTCCACTGCGGGCTTTGCGCCGAGGCCTGTCTCTTCTATACGGAGACACATGATCCCCGCTATACGCCGATCTACAAACTCGAGCCGATGAAGAAGCTTTGGCGGCGCGAGCATACCTTCTGGGGTAAGTTGGGTTCAGTGTTCGGTCTGAGTGAGCCTGTAACCGAAAAAGATTTCGCCGATTGGGAGACCCTGGTCTACGACAGCTGCACCATGTGTGGTCGCTGTTCCATGATCTGCCCGGTGGGTAACGACATCACCTACATGATTCGTAAACAGCGGGAAGGCTTCTCCGTCGCGGGCTATGCGCCGGACGGCATGAAAGAGGCGACCAAGCGGGCGCTGAAGATCGGCAGTCCCATGGGAGTTACCTTCAGGACACTCCAGGCTGCCCTGGCCCATGTGGAGAAGGATAGCGGGTTGAAAATACCGGTGGACAAAAAGGGCGCCGACTACATGGTTCTCTTCTCCTCCATGGAGGTGGTCAATTTTCCGGAATTTATCGAGAGTATCGCGCGTATCTTCGATGCAGCGGGAGTCTCCTGGACAATCAACAGCAATGCCTTCGAGGCCACCAACAGCGGCATCCAGATCGGCAACAAGGAGGCAGCAGCGGAACTTGTGAATCGGGTTGTGATCGCCGCGGAAGAGTTGGGTGTCAAGACTGTCATCAGTCCCGAATGTGGCCACGCCTATACCGCTATTCGTTGGGAAGGACCGAACCTGATCGGTCGTCCATACTCCTTCGAGGTGGTGCATATCCTGGAGTTGCTGGAACAGTTAAAGGCGGAGGGACGCCTGCAGTTGGAGGGTAAGGATACAACCCCCATGACCCTGCATGATCCCTGTCAGATCGTGCGTCGCGGTGGTGTCGTCAACCAGCCACGGGAATTGCTCAACAGTGTGGCGGAAAACTTTGTCGAGATGAAGGACCATGGGGTGATGAACTGGTGCTGTGGCGGCGGTGGTGGCGTGAGTGCCAACGAGCGCGCCGAGCCGTTGCGCCTGCGAGTCTTCGAGCGTAAGAAACAGCAGTTACAGGAGACAGGAGTCAATACCATGGTCACGGCATGCGCCAATTGCCGTATCATCCTGGAAGAGGGGATAGAGCATAACGAAATGGATACCCAGGTGATCAGCCTGACCGAACTGGTGGCCGAGCATCTGGTTGCCAAGCCTAAGAAAAATTAAAAAGTCCGCAAATGAACGCAAATGAACGCTAATAAAATGCATTAATTTAAAAAGTCTGTAGGGTGCGGCTTGCCGCACCAGCTCTTTTGCGCAAGAAACGCACAATTGCTTGAGAGGAAAAATTACAGGCGCTGTATTGTTCTGCCAGGCAGGCCATAATCTCTCAAATCTGTTTACTATATGAGGCAATGTTTGGTGGGGCAGCTGTTGTTGACCTCAACATCGGTTAGCTCGATATAGGCTGTCTGGTTGGCGACGGCGAATGCGGCACAGTTGTCGGTCGCTGTCGATGAGGAATTGGTACTGAATCAGTCATAAGCTGACCTTTCCCAAGATCGGTATCCTTGAAATTCAGCAATAGGGAGTCAGTTGGATAGAGATCGTCTGTGCATGCGAAATGCCCTTTTTTAAAGGGTTATAGATATTCAATATGTGCTGTAATTAATGTGTCTTACACAATATGGGACTGCCCGGGTATTGTGCTGCTTGATGCTCCGGATGCCCTACACTCAAAATCCCAAATCTAACAACATCCTGGAGGTCCTTATGCCCTCTTTTATAAGAAGACTGATTTTCGCCATGCTGCTGCTTGGCTTTTATGCGCCACAGATCAATGCCGGCACCCCTGCGCCTGACGGCGTCAAACTGTATATCATTTCACCCATGAATGGTGAACAGGGAAGTGGTCCTGTTACTGTCCGTTTCGGTTTACGGGGGATGGGTGTCGCGCCCGCCGGGGTCGAGCGTGAAAAGACCGGACATCACCATCTGCTCATCGATGTAAACGAGATGCCGGCAATGGATAAACCCTTGCCTTCAGATGATAATCATCGCCATTTCGGTGGTGGCCAGACAGAGGTGACGCTCGATCTGGAAAAGGGCACCCACACTCTGCAGCTGGTGCTGGGTGATAAGGATCATATCCCCTTCGATCCGCCCATCGTCTCTGACAAGATCACCATCATGGTGAAATGAATGTAATAGGTAGGGTGGGGCCCTGCCCCACCATCAATGATGTTGAATCGGTCCCCGCTTGCGCAGATATTCAATCGCAATGCCCACCAATAATCCCAGCGCAACATTGAACAGCAGGCAGACAAGGCCGGTGATGATAATGACTGGCAAATTCTCCCGTGATCCATGCATCAGCTCTTTGCTCATAGCCAGATCGATACCGGCAAAGACCAATAGTGCGCCAACCGCCGCGAGGGGTATAAGTAGCAGGAGTTGTAACGCATTCGGTCCCAACAGGAGTCCGATCGACAGACAGGTGATACCGAAAATGGCAGGTGCCAATCCAGTGCGGGCACCGAAGCGGTGCTGCACCACCAGGCCGCCTGCGCCATGGCACATGGGAAAGGCGCCGAGTGGGGCCAGTAGCAGATTGAGCACGCCGGTGCTCATGCCAAGTTGATTCGGCGTGATCGATCTGTCCTGATCGACGAACAGGTGCCTTGCGATGGCGGCGGTTACGATCATTGCATTGGTCAGGGTCAGGGCGAGCTGTGGCAGCAGAATCGTTTCAGCCGATTTCCAGCCATCCGACCAGTCGAAGCTGACCCACTGGGGCAGATAGAATCCAATTGCTATCTCTGGAATTTGCACGGGTTGGCCAACGGCACTCCATACGGATGTGCCGAGAATGACCAGGATGGCACTGAAGGATTTGAAACGCGTTGGCAGCAGCAGGAGTAAAAGCACCATCGCCGCCAGGCCGGTAAGGGGATCCTGCAGCATCAGTTTTGCACCGGCCCATGCGAGGATCAGGCCGATACCTAGTTGTATCCCGCTGAGTACAGCCTGAGGTAATTTTTTGCCCAAATAGGAGGCAACGCCGGTGACGGTAAGCAAGAGAACCGTAATACCCAACAGCAGGCCGCTGGCGGCAATGGTGCCGGCACTGAGATTTTCTGCGATGACAACCGCAGCCACCGCTTTCATCGGCTGTACCGGGATCGGGCGGCGATAGATCGCCGCTACCGCAAGGGCGAACAGCCCGAAGCCGATAAACAATCCGGATGGATCGATCAGTTGCAGAGTGAGCACCGCAATTACGATGGGCAGGAAGGTGCCGAGGTCGGCAAAGGCGCCGGAGAATTCTCCAACTATCTGTTTTGTTGTATATTTATTCAAGGTCTTCTTATCGTAAACATATTATTATCATTGCATCACAAAAATGTAATCGTAGCAGTTGTGTGACTGAAACATAGCCTCATCAGAATGGCGCCGACTCAGGAAGAGTGGGGCGCAACGAAATGGACTGAATAAGCGCCGCATAAACACCGGAAGCTGTTGGCTGCAAAATGTCCGTCTAAGGCCAGTTCAAAGCTTCCCTCAAATACTAGATGAGGATGATCGTAAATGTTTCAACGCAAACTATTGACTATCGCGCTTGCGGCAACCGTGATGCTTACCGGTTCGGCAATTGCGGGTGGTATTAAAAGCTATAATTTCAAACCCCTTGAAGAGTCCGCCAATGCTGCTGACTGGGACGCAACCGCTCCCTGGAAAGTGCCAAAGGGCTTTAAGCAGTGGGTTGTTTCTGACGAGACCAATCTGAATATCTACGATAACGGACGTGATGACTGGCATGACATGAATACGGTCAATGAGACCGGACCCATGAAGGGCCGTTTCATGTACCGGACCCACGAACTGCGCAGCCCTGCCAACCAGCCGGAAGGCGGCTCTGTGAGTGTGGTTGATCTGCAGACCGGTGAAACCCGTCTGTTGGCCCAGGATCCCGGCTACGACGCCCTGGACGGTATCCGCTGGACACCTTGGGGCACTCTCCTGTTCGCAGAAGAGATCACTGGCGGTCGCCTGCTTGAGATCTACCTGGAAGACGATCTGATGACCGCCAAAGAGGTTGTCGACAGACCGGCTGTGGGTCGTCTTGCCCATGAAGGTATAGATCTCGACAGTGATGGTAATGTCTATGTGGTGGATGAGCATCGCGGCCGTACCTCGGGCTGCAGCGGTGTAGTCCCTTGTGGCGGTGGCGTCTATAAGTTCGTACCCGATGCTGCCGGTGATCTTTCGGCTGGATCTCTGTATGCGTTGAAGGTGAATGGTGCAGATGGTGTTGGCCAGGGCGAGTGGGTCGGTCCCATCGATCCTATGACCGCTCGTGAGTCCGGTAGCGCCGCCGGTGGCCAGAGCTACCAGCGTCCTGAGGATCTGGAAGTGATCGGAAATACCCTCTATGTGGCCATCACCGAAGGCCCGAGAGATACCAAGACCGATGAGAGCGGTGCGCTTGTTTTCACTTCGGAGCTCTACGAAGGTCGTGTCATCGCCATCAACCTCAACAGCATGATGGTAACCGACTTCGTCAAGCCGGGTGTGAATGTGCCGAAGGAGATCGGTAAGCCGGGTGAAGCGGGTCATCAGACAGGTTTCGACAGTGTGGACAACCTTGCTGAAGCGCCGAATGGTGACCTGGTGATGATCGAGGACAACAAGCCGTCCGATATCTGGTTCGCCAGTCAGGTGAGCAACGAGTTCGGTGCATCCCGCTATGTCTCCCTGTTCGCTTCCCTTTCCGACCCTGGCGCAGAGGGTACCGGTATCTATTTCAGCCCGGCGGACCGCAACATCCTGTATGTCAACATCCAGCATTCGGCTAACGACGACGGCGACGGCACCTGGGCCATCAGCCGTGAAGACCGTAAGGAGAACTACGCCGAGGACGACGACCGCGAGAACGATGGCCGTAAAAGAGATAGATAAGAGCAATTGACAGGGATGTGAATTCTTAATGGATTAAGAAACTCCCTTATCGAGGTGGCCTTCGGGCCGCCTTTTTTGCTTACTTAACTGTAAATAGACGTGAAACAACGCGAATACGCGCAAATATTAGCTGGACGATTAAAAAATCCGCTTATTAATAGTGACAGTCCAAGTTGGAATGAAGTCATGTAGCTAATCTTTTAGATTGCCCAGAGAATATGTGGGTAGACTTGACTGACCTCGTCGCACCGACTGACCTCGTCGCACCGACTGACCTCGTCATTCCGGCGCATGCCGGAATCCAGATGCACCACACGATTGTCGAGCGTCTGTTTTTCAAAAAAGAAAATATCTTAATAGACCAGGTCTGGATACAAATCACGCCAGCGAGGATTAAGTTCTTCAATCGTCTCATGCATCTCATACCAGACTAAAGTATGCACGATATATTTACTGGTAAAGCCTTCAACTAGATTATTCTTATGTTCCCAAATCCTCATTTGCAGGTTAGATGTAACACTCGTGTATAGGGTTCCATTCCACCTCCCTTGCCTAATCCCTGGATTCCGGCATGCGCCGGAATGACGCGGTTCTAAAAATGATGTGGTTCTAAAAATGGCGTGGTTCTAAAAATGACGTGGTTCTAAAAATGACATGATCAAAAAAATGACGTAGTCATAAGATATCAGCCTGTTTGTTACTTAGTAGCTTCAGTTATTCATAACTGACAATCAATAAGACATTCACTAATGAATCGTATTTTGTTATTTTATTTCAATAAGTTAATGTCTTTTATCATGTACTGCCGCCAACGAATTTTTCAAAGGAATTATATATATTACGTAGATTCGCGGTGATTTGCGTCCATTTGCGGATTATCTCTTCTCTGTTCTTCCTCCCTGATCTGAATTTCATATTTCTGTCATAAAGATATGGTACTTAGCCAATGCAGCAGCAGTCCGGCCATTGTGTCGATGGGCTTCCGATTGCGGTACCTGTATGCTGCGGCATATATTGATAAACAAAAACCTGAACATAATTTCTTACCGAGGGTTTCCTTTTGAAAGCGAAGATTGGCATAAACGGCTTTGGCCGCATGGGGCGTCTCGCGTTGCGAGCCGGATGGGATGCAGGATCATTGGAATTCTGCCGTATCAACGAGATTGCCGGCGATGCCAGCTGCGCGGCCCATCTGCTGCAGTTCGACTCGGTGCATGGCACCTGGGATGTGAATTGCGCTGCCCATGGCAGTGAGATCGTTGTCGGGGATAGTCGCTTGGCCTACAACGCGAATCAGGATATTGCCGCCACAGACTGGTCCGACTGCGATATCGTCATCGAGGCCACCGGCAAACACCATAAGAAACCGGACTCCCTGCAGGCCTATTTCGATCAAGGGGTGAAGAAGGTCATCGTTGCCGCTCCAACCGAGGGAGCATTGAACATCGTCTACGGCATCAACGACGACCGCTATGAGCCGGACAGGCACCACCTGATCACAGCAGCATCCTGCACCACCAACTGCCTGGCGCCTGTGGTGAAGGTGATGCACGAACAGGTCGGCATCCTGCAAGGCTGCATGACCACCATCCATGACATCACCAATACCCAGATCATCGTCGACAAGGGACACAAGGACCTGCGCCGGGCCCGCGCCTGCGGCCAGTCCCTGATCCCCACAACCACCGGCTCGGCGAAGGCGATCACCAAGATCTTCCCCGAGCTGGAGGGCAAGCTCAACGGCCATGCGGTGCGGGTGCCGTTGCTCAACGGTTCCTTGACCGACTTTGTTTTTCAGGCCGCCAGGGAGGTGACGGCGGAGGAGATCAACGGCTACTTCAAGGCGGCGGCGGAAGGTGAGCTGAAGAGTATCCTGGGCTACGAGGAGCGTCCCCTGGTCTCCGTCGACTATGTCAACGAAGCCCGCTCCTCCGTGATCGACGCCCCGTCCACCATGGTGGTGGATGGCTCTTTGGTCAAAATCTACGCCTGGTATGACAACGAGTGGGGCTATGTCAATCGCCTGGTCGATCTGACCCGCAAGGTGGTGGAACACCTGTAATGGATCAGGGTCTGCGCAACTACCTGGTGGTTACCGGGGGCTACTGGGCCTTCACCATCACCGACGGCGCCATCCGCATGCTGGTGGTGCTCTATTTCCACCTGCTGGGTTATTCGCCCTTCGAAGTGGCGATGCTGTTTCTCTTCTATGAGTTCTTCGGCATCGTCACCAATCTGGTGGGCGGCTGGCTGGGTGCGCGTATCGGCCTCAACCTGACCATGCATATCGGTATGGGGCTGCAGGTTGTGGCACTGGCATTACTCACCGTCCCCGATCCCTGGCTCTCCGTGGCCTATGTGATGTTTGCCCAGGCCCTGTCGGGGATCGCCAAGGACCTGAACAAGATGTCGGCAAAGGCATCCGTCAAGACCATGGTCAAAGACGGCAGCGAGACCACCCTGTTCAAGTGGGTGGCGGTGTTGACCGGCTCCAAGAATGCCCTCAAGGGCGGTGGTTACTTCATCGGTGCGGCGTTGTTGGAACTGATCGGTTTCCGTGGTGCCTTGGCCGTTCTGGCGGTGATGTTGCTGCTGGTCCTGATTGTTACCGCCATACTCCTGCCCACCGGCCTGGGTAAGATGAAGTCGAAACCCAAATTCACCCAGGTCTTTTCCAACATCCCGGCCATCAACTGGCTGGCAGCGGCCCGCTTCTTTCTCTTCGGTTCCCGGGATGTCTGGTTCGTGGTAGGTCTGCCGGTGTTTCTCTACCAAGTGCTCGGCTGGTCATTCACCCAGGTGGGGGGGTACCTGGCGCTCTGGATCATCGGCTACGGCCTGGTTCAGGCCAGTGTTCCCAGGCTGGTCCGGCGCAGCCATCACGGGCAGGGTCCGGGCGGAGGTACGGCAAGATTTTGGGCATTCCTGCTGGCCCTGTTTCCGATTGCCATCGCGTTGGGATTGCACATGGGATGGCCCGCCGACACTGTGCTGGTGATCGGCCTGATCCTGTTCGGTGTGGTCTTCGCCGTTAACTCCGCAGTCCACTCCTACCTCATCCTGGCCTACTCCGATCATGATAAGGTGGCCATGAATGTGGGCTTCTACTACATGGCCAATGCCGGCGGGCGCTTGCTGGGTACAGTGCTCTCAGGGCTGATCTATCAGCTCGACGGCCTTACCGGTTGTCTCTGGTGGTCGGCCGGGTTCGTACTGGTGGCGGCTCTGCTTTCGTTCGGCTTGCCGGAGGTCAAGCGGGAAGCGGTGACCCAGGAGTAGTGGTAGACTGGAAGCTCGGTTGAACGTTTGGTTATCTCTCATCGGATAATCAGCCAAGGGAAATTGCTTTGCTCTATACGCAAAGCTAAAGGAGACACAACAGTGTCAAGACAATCCTGGCTGCTCGCCGTCTTAGTGCTAACCATCCTTTCAACCAGCGTCAAAGCCGTCCACCTCAATACAGACGGCAGCGGTCAAATCGCGCTGCTGCCGTACTACACCGTCAACAACAACTTCATCACCAACCTCACCATCACCAATACCACGGAGCTTTATAAGGCGGTCAAGGTCAGGTTCCATGAATCGCGTATCGGTGCCGAGTATGGTGTTTGGACAGGTGTCCCGGTCATCGGCTTCTCCGCCATGGCGGCGGATCTGGGGCCATCCCAATTGGGTGAGGTGGTTGAGCTCTACCGTAGTGTCAACCGCAATTGATCCCGAAAAATTCAGATCAAAGTGTGACCATAATCCAAAGTCGTTTGCTGGCGGAATCTAAAGTACTCGGATGTGAGCAATAATTGATATCACGTCACTACTTGGTCATTGGTGTTTTACACTGATTATCTGGATGCCCTGTGCATTTTCGTTATGGCTTTGGTCTAAGATTCGTAATATGCAGATTGCATACCATGAACTTGATAGTAAGTAGATTCAAATAGGGGCAGATTAAAATGAGCCCAATTTTTCCATATGCCAATATTGTCGCTGCTGTGCACGCTCTGCTTTTGGCCTGGACAGGACCCATAGGCTAGTGATTGTGAAGCTATCCGTCGCAACATGGATGGTGGCCGTGGCCGCCACGGCTCAGAGAGTTACGATAACCCAGGGCATAAAGGCATATGTCTCGCTCATTTTATTACTATCTATTTCCGCTTGTTCCGATACCCCAAAAATCGTCCAGTACCCGGACTCTTACACCGGACATGGTGAAAACGAAGTCTATGTGGTCAGTCACGCATGGCATACCGGCTTTGTGATTCCCTCAACCAAGGTTTATGAGGCTGTTCCCTCATTGGAAGATAGATTTGGAGGTAGTGCCAATATCGAGTTCGGCTGGGGTGACAAGAAATTCTATCAGGCCAAGGAAATAACCGCTGGCTTGAAAATAAGAGCAATATTATGGCCAACTGAAACAGTGGTTCATGCAGTGGCAGTGCCGGGAAATGTGAGGGATTATTTCGCTAATAGCCAAATGGAACTGCTGTGTTTGAGTGATAAAGAGCTTACATCATTGGTAGACTTCGTTTCTAACAGCTTCAGAAAAAACAGATCGGGTGAGGTGGAACAGCTTAGCAAAGGTATTTACGGGGATAGTCAGTTCTACAAGGGAGCTGGCAACTACCATCTGTTGAACACATGTAATGAATGGACGGCAAAAGGCATAAAAAGTATTGGAATGGATATTTTTCCCGCCACCAAGTTCACGGCTGAAAGTATCATGACCTACCTTAGTGAGCACAATGTAAAGCGTAACAATAGAACAGTGTCGGGGATTGCCTCTGGGTGTGGGTTTAAGTAGGAGACTGGTAACGACTCCCCCCCGGGTGGAATCATCCCGCGTTGGTCGCCCCACAGCTATCAGAAACTCGCTGTAAACCCATCCCTGGGCGCTTGATGTCCGCGTCCCTGCGGACAACAGTTTCTGATAGCTGTGGGGCAACCAATGCTTACTTTGGTTATTCTTCGTACTTGGGCTGAATAGTTACAATTGGAGAAGCTGTTATTTTGGGTTGGCCTGATCCTCCGGCTGCAGATTTTTCTCATTGCAATGACTTGCAATTATCGCTTTCGCGGCGATTTTCAGGCGCACAGCCTCTGCCCAATCGTTTCCTTTTGGTACCAGTGGCGGCGCTACAATGATCCGCACTGCGCCATGCTGGGGAAAATTGGAATCGGACTGCAGGATGGCGCGGGTGCCCCTGATGGTGACCGGTACAACAGGTACCCCGCTTTGCACCGCTGCCACAAAGGCGCCCATGTGAAACGGCAACAGACCGGGTTCGGTACGGAAGGTGCCTTCGGGGTAGAAGGCCAGGGAGCGGCCGGCACCGATTTTGTCTGTGACCTCCTTGATTGCGTCGATGCTGCGACGCGTATCGAACCGCTCCACGAAGAGGGTGTCGAGCCGTTGCAGAAACAGCCTTGAGTGGAACCTCTCCGCCAACTCCTGTTTGGCCACATAGATAAAATCCCGGGGTATGCCATCGATCAGCGCCAGGGTATCGAGATAGCTGGCATGGTTGGCCACCAGGATGATGGGTCGGTCGGTGGATGGCAGATGCTCAAGACCCTCTACCTCCAGTGGCGTGGCGGTAAGGCCGCGCAGGATACGAATCGCCCAACGGATCAGACGCCAGCGCCAGGTGAGGCGCGGTAACAGCACCACGGAAAGCCATACCAGTGGGACCAGGGTATAGAAGGTGATCCAGGCATAGGCTGCAAAGAGGTAGCGTGCCGCACCCTGATGGATGCCGCGGAGCCGTTTTGCCGCGCCCGATAGCAGCAGGCTCAACACCTGCAGTGGCAGTGGGCGCTGGCCGCGTCCCAGGCGTCCCTGTTCATAGAGGGTGCGCACGGTGCCCCGCCGCAGTTTACCGCTGGAGGTTTTAAGCACTGTGTGCGGGGGCACCAATAGCAGATCATCCGGCGGTATCCCCAACAGATCGGTGGTCCGTTCCCGGATTATCTGCAGGAGTGCCAGTTTGCGTTCCTGGTCCGTCTCTCGACTCTCTGCCACAACGATCAGGCGTTCACTGCCGGTGGTGGGGTCGTTGCTGGGAAACACTGCCACGCAGCCCTTGCGTATACCCTGCAGCTCGCCTAGCTGCTGCTCCAGTTCGTAGGGGTAGATATTGCGTCCGCCACGGATGATCATCTCCTTGATGCGTCCCGTGATATAGATCTCCCCATCGGCGATGTAGGCCCGATCACCCGTATCCAGCCAGCCGTCGCGGTACAAGCGTGCCGTGGCTTGCGGATTGTCGAAATAACCGCTGGTGGCGGAGGGTCCCTGGAACTCCAACCGCCCCTCTCTGCGCTCGGGCAGAGGATTGGCGCTGCTATCCACTACCTGAACCCTGTAATCGGGCAAGGGTTGCCCGCAGGCTACGATATTGAGTGGATCAGGATCGCCCTCTGCCGCCGGTAGGGCCTCGCCGTTGAGCATGAAGCGTTCTCTGTTAACCCGGTCGATGACGGGTCCTCGCATTGGTGGTGGGAAGGCCAGGCCCACGGCCACCTCCGCCAGGCCATACACCGGGGCCAGGGCGCCTGCGTTCAGTCCGTATGGTGCAAAGCGCTGGGCAAATCCTTGCAGGGTGGCGGCGGTGACAGGCTCGGCGCCGTTGAAGGCGAAGCGCCAGGAGCTGAGATCGAGCCCGGCTATCTCCTCCTCGGGCACTTTGCTGAGACAAAGCTCGTAGCCGAAGTTGGGGGAGGCGGAGAGGGTTCCCCGGTGACGGTGGATGGCCCATAACCAGCGGGAGGGACGCGCCAGGAAGCGCAATGGGGACATCACCACCAGCGGCATCCCGTAGTAGAGACTGCCGAGCCAGGCACCGATCAGGCCCATGTCGTGGTAGAGAGGCAGCCAGCTTATGAAGACATCCTCGGGGGTGACCTTAACCGCTTCACCCATGGCGCGGATATTGGCCAACAGATCGGCGTGGCTGAGCACAACACCCTTGGGATCTCCGGTACTGCCCGAGGTGTATTGCAGAAAGGCGATATCCTCCCCATTCCTGGCGACGGATGGGGGTGTGCTCGGTCCGCTGTCGAGCTCGGCCCAGTCGAGGATATGTTGCAGGGAGGGCACTTGGGTCCTGAGCAACTGGGCGACCCTGTGCGCCTTCTGGAAGGTGATCAGTATGCGTACTCCTGCGTTCTGCAGGATACGTCCGTGGCGGCGTAGATGTTCCTCCAGCTGGGAGGGACGGGTGGGGGGGTAGATGGGCACCGGTACGGCCCCTGCCAACAGGATGCCGAAGAAGCTGAAGAAATAGCTCTCGCCGGTGGGTAGCATCAGCGCCACCCGGTCGCCCGGTCTTACCGATCGCTCCCATAAGCTCGTCGCCACCCGGGCTGCGCCCAGCCAAAGATCCTGGTAGCTCAGCTCATCGGGATCTTCATGGCTGCCATAGTGCAGTATATGTGCCCGTTGCGGCTGGTGATCCAGATGCCAGGCCAATACCTCCATCAGGGTCGAGGCCGCAGACGGAAGGGCGGCGACGCCACCAGGGAGTACCTGCCTAGTGGTGGTTTCTTCAGCTTCCGCTATGCCGGTTGTCTGCGCCAGTAGCGCCAACAGCGCACGGGGTGTTTCAGCGAGTAGTGCCTCGTCCGGCATGAGGATTGTGAATCGCTTGTTGATACGGGCCACCAACTCAGTCCGTGCAAGGCTGTCCAGGCCCAGGTCGTACTCCAGACGGCAGTCCAGATTCAACCCTTGCCGGTAGTGGCTGTTCGTGGGCATCTCATCGATCAATCCTTGAATCACACCCAATAGATCATCCGCCGTGATCTCGGTTTTTCGGGTATCCATCTCTTCAGGGAGTCGATTACCCATAGGTTTGTATCCTATAACCGTGCTTCACATAAGCTGTGACAACATAAAAGTATTTTAGGCGCACACGAATGGTATGTGATCATCCGGTGTTGCCAGTCATTTTTCTCAGGATGCAGATGCTTTACCCCGACTTCACTCCTACTTTGAAGTCTAGAAGAAAAAACAATTCCTCATACCCGTCCGGATGTGAGAGAAACCAGGCATTAACCCTATCGCCGAGGCCGTCGTTGGTATCGGTTACATCTTTTCTTCCGCACCGGAGAAGATCGCTTGTGCTACGATTTTTGCCACCCTGGTCAGGCTTTGGATGTGTATACTAGGGCCTGTTAACACTAATCCAATGCGCCCTGTTGAACCTGAAAAAGCGCCAATCAAGGCGCGAGGAGAGAAGTTTGGTCACTCCAAATGAACGACGAGCAACGCTGAGTGGCGCTTTTTCAGGTGCAACCCGAAGGGCTGGGGCTGTTTTTGCGCCCAGCAGCGTTATCATTCGCTCATGTAGCCGTGCTACACGACGCTCATTCTGCCTTGCTGGACACAAAAACAGCCCCAGCAGGACGTATTGGATTAGTGTTAACAGGCCCTAGGGCCTGTAACCATAGTTTCATGAAGCCTGATTGATACCGATGAATAAAAACAACTTCCCCTTTGTCGCCTTGGGTATCGGCCTGATTTTACTGCTGGTTGTGATGAAAGGGGGTGAAACCCGGGTTGATGGGGCTACGGCCATCCCCCTGTTGACGCTTCTCGTGGTGAGTGAGTTTGCTTTTTTTGTCACCGCCATCGGGGCCTATATAGGGATCAAACAGATTCTGGCGGTTGGATTGAAACCGCTGTATGCAGTTGTCACACTGCTATGCATGCTCCTGTCCGTCGGCTTTTTGTGGCATGGAATAGAGCTATGGCCCTTCACTACCTGACAGCTCTTGCCGGAGTTTGTCCCTGACCGCCATCAGTACCTTGCCAAAGGTGTTGTGGCCGCGTCCGTCACGGCCACAGCCCCAGAAGTAGTCGAATTGGCTGTTCTCGATGATCTTCTGCTCGTCGGTGGCTATCAATCTATTGGCCGCTTCCGCGTGGGTGCGGCATTTTATATAGATGCCGCGGGTCATGATCACTTCCTTCATCTTTTGCCAATCATTGCGTATGAGTTTTTTGTTTTGCTCAGCGAGTTTTTTTGCCTTCGCCGGATGGTCTGATTCCCGAATCGCATCGCGCAACTCGCCCGGCTCAAATTTCATGCCCTGGTAGTAGTGTTCCACGGAGGGCCAGGTGTCACCGTCAAGGTCAAATCCATATTTTGAGTAGCTGGAGAGTATATCGAGTGGGTCAGTGCGGGATACATAAAGCGGTGAGGATTCAGACCTTGAGAAAATCATCAGTTAACACCAGTAACCTTAGAATGAGTTATCATTGTCTCTCAACCTGACTCAGTATCCAAGTCGTGAAAAGAAGGGTTGATCGGCATGATGTTTTTCGGATCTAAGGATTATGGATTTTAGACAGAGGCTTGAATGCGTAGCGGGAAAAATCGACAACTATAAGGTTGAGGTATATGGGCTCAGGGATGCAGGGGTCTGGTATCAGCTTGGATTTGGTCTCCTGCTACTAATTCTGTTCCCCGTGCTCATTGTCGAACTGTTGCTTGTATTGTTGATTGGTAAGGATATCGGAGTTTTTGTACCGGCGACGGTTGTCGAGCCGCCCGTCTTGATCGAAGCTGAAGTACCTGAATCTCTGCGGGACCTGATACCCTTGGCCAGGAAGTTCGGAATCGGCTGTGACGCGGATAGGGGGGATATCATGAAAGCCGCTTCACTCGAGGAGCTTTCTGAATTAGAGAGTCGTGTCATGCCGCGACAGCAGGAGATTACAGACTGGTTGGATACATACCCAGAAACTGAGATCTCTGATACAGCGGCATTCTTCCTCTATCTGGGATCTGCTTGTGATGAGGTGCCACTGTATAGAGCCGAACAGGAACAAGGACAGATACAAGAAGAGTAGACGGCGCTCAATGCCATGGATTCGCGGCCAACAATCCGTCTCGCTCCTCTTGTCGAGATACTCATGGTTTAGCGCTGTTTGATGGTACCTCGCTTATCTTCAACTCTATTGTCGGATAGAACTGCCTGAAACGGTTTTTGAGATCGTCAGGTCTGGAAAGGATATTTCCGGTCGCTATACCATCGTCCTCATAGTCGGGGTGGTCACTAATCGCATAGCGGACCACATCGTCTATGAGGGTGTATATGAAGGTCAGGATCTCTGGATTGAATATGTCGTTATGACCTGCCATTACCGTTTTATCCGTCTTAATAAACTGGAGTGGATATTTCTCAGGGAGAGGGCCGATAGCCGGGTGCCCATCGAGCGTTGTCAATCCTTTTGGCACACACGCGTCCGGTAGCTCTTCGCAGCTGTGCAGAGTCGGTTCCGGTATCTCGCTGGAGGTATCCATTTTCAATCGGTGAGTCAAATAGGGTGCAAAGTTACCGGTGGTTGTGGCGTCGAGATGTTCTTCCCGCAGTATCAACGATTCCTGAGTCAGACGGTCGTGGTAGTAGGATCGTTGCAGATCCATCTGACGCCAGGTAAACAGCAGGCCGATGGTCTGGCCGACAGGAAAGACGTAGTGGGTTGCCCAATCCGCGTCAGTGCTGATTGAATAAAAGAGGGGATTGCTCGGGCCGGTGATTTTATTTTTTACCGCCGCCTCGACCATGTTCAATGTCTGGTTCGCTTCTATCGCCGGATTGAGCACGATTACCGCATCCCCAATCGTTCCGCCAGGTTCCTGTCCCTGTCTGTCATTGATTATGATTTCCGAGATGATTTCTGTTGCTGCGCTAACCGCAATCGCACCGCCGAAACTGTGTCCCACAATCGCCAATACATTAGTTGGATCTTTATGGTCGATCTTAGCCAGCTCCAGGAGTAGCTGAGTTACCCCACCCTTGCCGACCTCCTGTGCCACTGCCTTACGATCCCAGAACGTCACTTCCTTGAGCAGGGGCATTTCGATGCTGAGCCCCCGCCATCCTATGTAGACACCGACCAGGCGCCTGTTTATCAGCTGTGCGGAGGCTGATAACACTTCCAGGGTTTTTTTGAAGTCCCTGAGATTCTCATCACTTTCGTCGGCATTGTGTTTCCAGCCGTGAATGAAAACGATGGTCACTACGCCGTTCGTCTCCCGGCGCTCCTCTATTTTTGATATAACCTCGTGTATCCATTCATCATTGAAGGCATTGCCACGCTCGGTATATTCGGCGAACGCCAGATCATAATTCGGATACTCCTGATAATAACTCTGCTTGCAATCGCTGCTATTCGGATTGTTGCAGTTGCCTTCTTTCCATTCTTTGGAATGATAGGGGTTGGTGGTGGTGCACCCCGAAATTAATAACACGAGAATCAACAAACCGATCGGGCTCGATCTATTTACGCTACGCTGCTCCATCTCGATACCTCCCTGTAAATATATAATTTATAGTTGAAGTCGATGTTGGATTGGCTGTCTATACGACTACTGTGGTAACTGTAGGTCACAATTACCAGGCTTTCAAAGAAACGATTCCTGTCAGTTTGGCTGAATGGTCGATTGCAATAACACGATCAATTCAGTGGGCCCGTGCACTCCATATGCCAGGGTCTGCTGAATGTCCGCCGACTTGGAAGGTCCTGATATGAGCAGTGCATTGGTCGGCATCTGTTGCGCCCACTCTTCGGCCTCGACCGCCTCGGCAAAGTTGTTGTAAAGCTTTTCGCTATCCACCACAACGAAATGTACCGGCGGTACCAGGGACCAGGTGCGGGGTTCGAATTCGTCAGGCCATAGGATCAGGCTTCCGGTCTCTGCTATGGCGGCCCTGGCTGATGTGACTGCCGCATCGGTGTGAAAGAAGATCTCTTCTTTCCACTCATCCACCGGCCTCTCGTCACAAACAAGTTCGGGGAGAAGGGTATCTCCCCAGGCAGCCTCGATCCCTTGCGCCAGCGGCCCCTGTTTTGCGTATAGCAGGTTGTTGATCTGTTTATCCGCGAGCAAGCTTTTCAAGCTGTCGGTCCAGTTCTCTGGGTCGACCACATGGACCTCGGCACGCACTGATTCGAGCATCGATTTGAATTGGGCGATGCGTGCTGCCATCGGCCAGGTCGGATTGTCTATGTCTACGGGTTGACTCGGGGTGTCAAAGCTTGGCTGTTTCATGCGCAAACGTTGCAGAATGGCCTGTTTGGCGCTAGTGGTCATTGAATCCCTCCTCCCGCGCTCGCTCATGCAGGGTCTTGGGGGCGATACGTGGCGCCTCGCGCACCTGGGTCCAGGGGCCCAAACCCATGGGCAGTATCTTGCGTATACGGGTGGCAAAGGTGGTTGCCAGGCGATACAGACGCGGATTGCGATGCAGCCAGCTCCACCCTTGCCAAATCGTGGCTTCCATGAACTTGCGGCCGCTGCCCTGTCCATGGGTGGTGCCGTCCCGGTCTGCCCGATTGCGCTCGTATCGCAGCCGATTCAGGAGTTTGGGTATCGGAATCCGCACCGGGCAGACCTCGGCACAGGCGCCACAGAGGGTGGAGGCGACAGGCAGTTCCCCCAGATCATCCGCTCCCGCCTTCTGCGGTTCGAGAATCGAGCCGATGGGTCCGGGTATGGTGGTGCCGTAGGCATGGCCGCCGATGCGGGTATAGATGGGGCAGTGGTTCATGCAGGCACCACAGCGGATGCAACGCAGGGTGTTGACCAACTCGCTGTCTTCATAGATACGCGAGCGGCCATTGTCGAGCAGGATCAGATGGACCTCTTTGGGCCCATCCTTCTCTCCCGGCTTACGCGGGGAGTTGATCATGTTGAAGTAGGTGGTGATATGCTGCCCGGTGGCGCTGCGGGTGAGCAGTTTCAGCAGGGGAGGGATGTGGGCCATTTTCTCCACCACCTTTTCGATACCGGTGACTGCGATATGCACCGGCGGCACGGTGGTGCACATGCGCCCGTTGCCCTCGTTCTCCACCAGACAGAGGGTGCCGCTTTCGGCAACCGCAAAGTTGACCCCGGAGAGGCCCACCCTGGCGGCATAGAATTTCTTGCGCAGAATGCCCCGGGCGTTACGGGTCAGGGTGTCCACGTCATCGCTATAGGGGATGTCGGGAAACTTTTCATTGAACAGCTGGGCGATATCCTGGCGGGTCTTGTGGATGGCCGGCGCAACGATGTGTGAGGGGGGCTCGCCGGCAAGCTGCAGGATGTACTCACCCAGGTCCGACTCCAGGCACTCGATGCCGTGGGATTCCAGATACTGGTTCAGCGCCATCTCTTCCGAGACCATGGATTTACCCTTGATCAGCAGTTCGGCCTCATGGGCCCGCATGATGCCAAGGACGATCTCATTCGCCGCATCCACACTCTCGGCCCAGTGCACATGGATGCCGTTGCTGGTGCAGCGCTGTTCCAGCTGCTCCAACAGTTGCGGCAGTTTTGACAGGGAGTTGGCACGGATCTGGGCACCTCGCAGGCGCAGTTTCTCCAGGGCGTCGGCGTCGGGGAAACAGGCCTTGCGACTGGCCATCAATCCATCCATGGCGGAACGCAAGCTCGCTTTGAGCTGTGCATTGGCCAGGGCCTGTTCGACCCGGATATGAAAATCAGCGCTCTGTTGCATCGGTGCGTTCCCAGATGAAGCTGGCGATATGCTGGCTCTCGATCGATTCCTGCCGGTGTTCCAGATGACCGCCGATATTCATCAGGCAGCCACAATCTCCGCTGACCAAAACATCCGCCCCGGTGGCGGTTATGGCATTCGCCTTGTCATTCACCATCTCGGCGGAGATGGCCGGTTGCTTGACCGCAAAGGTGCCACCGAAGCCGCAGCACTCCGCTTTGCGTGCCTGCTCCACGAGCTCCACGTTCGACAGCTGCTGCAGGAGGACCTCATGTTCTTCCGCGACACCCATTTCGCGGCGTGCCGAGCAGGAGGTGTGGAGGGCGACTTTGACCGGTGAACCCAGATCCTTCAAGTCGATCTTGAGGACGTGCAGTAAAAACTCGGTAAGTTCGTAGACCCGTGCAGCGAAGGCCTCGACCCGGCTCTTTTCCTCGCTCTTCTCGAACATCCCGGGATAGTGGTAACGCAGCATCCCGGCGCAGGAGCCGGAGGCTACCACGATGGGATGGTCTTCACTGAAGCATGCCAGCTGTTGCAGCGCCACCGCTTTCGCCTCGCTGCGATAGCCGCTGTTCCAGGCCGGTTGTCCGCAGCAGGTCTGGTCCTGGGGAAAGATCACTTCCACACCCTCCCTGCGCATCAGCTGCATGCCGGCAAGCCCGGCTTCGGGGTAGAACAGATCCATCAGGCAGGTGGCGAAGAAATAGACCTTCTCGGGTTTGGCCGGGTATTGCTTTTGCTCTAACATCTCATCTCCCGGGAGTGGCTTTTCTCCATCCTATGACCTATGCAACTTCGAAAAAGCCATATTGGGTGGGCTTAGAATCTCTTTATAGTTAAACCCGGAATACAAATAAAGCCTACATTTTATCTGTCTAACGAGGCGCAACAATAGCTCGTCACTGTACTGCGGCCGCCAAACTCAAGCGTAATATGGCAGTTACTGAGAATCCATCAGGAGCTGTAAGAACAACCGTATCCAGATAGTAAAGATCAGTACATAGCTGAGAATGAAGGCATTTTTACGATGCAGGATATTGTTCGTACCCATATGTATCCATGCATGGAGGAAGCGACTGGCGATATATGCCCAGGCTATAGCTATATATGCCACGTCAGTCCGATTTTGCTGCAGAATAAGGATGAGAGAGAGATAGAACAGCAATGGGGTCTCTAGCAGATTATCGAAATGCTGGTTGATTTTGAGCAGATATTCAGGTTGTTTACCACCGCGATTGTATTTGAAATAGGAGATTCGCAATGAACCTTCGCGTACCGCCCTGTAGCGTGCGACAAGCATTGCGATGCCAACCAGGCCAGTGAACAGTACCAGGATTATCATGGGGTAGAGTATGTGATGCTGATTCATGTGCACTATCCTTGACAGCAGGGTGTGTCGTTTCGCCAATCCGGTTATCTTGAGGGCTATAGGTCTGTTCCAGGATAGTAGCGGGCATTAAAATATGATCAAGATCATATTTAACAACGAGGTTAAACTGCCTAACCATGCCTTACTCACCACAACATAAAGAAGAGAGTCGACTGCGGATACTCGAGAGCGCGGCCAAAAGCTTTCTGCACAAGGGTTATGAGCAAACGGGTATCAATGATGTCATGCGCGATGCGGGTATGACCCGTGGTGCCTTTTATGCCCATTTCAGCAGTAAGAGCGAACTCTATGATAAGGCGATGCTCTATGCAGCGGCACATGGCCGCTTGGCGTCACACAAAAATAGCGGGCAAAGGGGGTCTGAGTGGCTCATGACCATGCTTGAGGGCTATTTGAGTCTGGATCATCTGGCGGGGGAAGAGACGCCATGCCCATTGGCATTTCTTGTCACCGATATCGCCAACAGGGAGCCGCAAGTTCGTCAGACCTACACGCGCATATATCGGCGTATGAATAGCCTGATCGAACGTTACCGGGATAATCCGTCAAATCAGCAGAATGAGGAAGTCCTCGCCCTGACTGCCTTAATGGTTGGCGGTGTGGCCCTGAGTCGTGTGGTGGACGACGAGCGGCTTGCTGAAAGGATATTGACCAGCTGCCGGCAGACAGCGGCCGAATTATTGGATATTCAATAGAACATAATCCTGCTCAGCAATATCTTCTTAACTTTGTTAACATATTCGTCACAAAATTAAAAAACAACAGCCGCCCGGCAAACCCCAGACAGCTATTGGTTGTATGTCGGGCTAAACGACAACCAAGAACCTGAAGGATGGATCTGCAGGTTACCCATACCTGCAATACGCTATGTATATCTGCTTAATAAGCGTGCACGGTCTTATTCGAGGACACGACCTGGAGCTTGGACGCGATGCCGACACCGGGGGACAAACCAAGTACGTGGTCGATCTGGCCAAGGCACTGGCGGAGTTGGACGCGGTCACCCAGGTAGACCTGGTGACACGACGGGTGGTGGATCCGGACATCAGCGACGACTATGCCGAGCTGATCGAACCCATCTCTTCCAAGGCGAGAATCGTACGCGTCGATGCGGGTCCCGATGGCTATCTGATGAAAGAGACCCTGTGGGATCATCTCGACAGCTTCATGGATAACCTGCTCAACTGGCTCAACGATCAACCGCGTATGCCGGACATCGTCCACAGCCACTATGCCGACGCAGGCTATGTGGGGGTCCGGCTTTCTCACCTGCTGGGTGTCCCCCTGGTGCATACCGGCCACTCCCTGGGGCGTGACAAACGCCATCAACTGCTGGCTAAGGGACTGTCGGGGCGTGAGATCGATCAGCGCTACAACATGGATCGGCGCATCGAGGCGGAAGAGGAGTTGTTGGCGAATGCGGACCTGGTAATCACCAGCACCCATAATGAGATAGATGAGCAGTACAGTCTCTACAACTACTATCAGCCGGATAATATGGCGGTCATTCCGCCGGGTACGGATCTGACCCAGTTTTACCCGCCTGAAACGACCGCCAATGAGATTCCCTTTGCCAAGAGCCTGGGCCGCTTTCTACAGCAGCCGGATAAACCGATCATCCTTGCATTGTCACGCCCGGATGAACGCAAGAACATCCTCACCCTGCTGGAGGTCTATGGCGAATCCAGCCAACTGCAGAATGCGGCCAATCTGGTGATCGTGGCAGGCAATCGCGACGATATCCGGGATATGGAGAGTGGCCCGCAATCGGTGATGACCGAACTGTTGATGATGATCGACCTCTACGACCTGTACGGTCATGTGGCGATTCCGAAGCGCCACCTGGCCAAAGAGGTGTCGGACATCTACCGCCTGGCCGCGTTGTCAAAAGGGGTTTTTGTCAACCCGGCATTGACCGAACCCTTTGGCCTGACCCTGCTCGAGGCGGCGGCCAGCGGTCTGCCGTTGATTGCGACGGAGAATGGTGGGCCGGTGGATATCATCGGTAACTGTAACAACGGATTGCTGGTGGACCCTTTGGACAAGAAGGCCATTCGCAGCAGCCTGTTGAAGATATTGCACGACAATACGCTCTGGCAGAAGTTTTCCCGCAACGGTTTGAACGGGGTGCGCAAACACTACTCCTGGAAGGCCCATGCCCAGAAATATTTTTCCAGGATCGAACCGCTCCCGGCCGGGTACGATCGATTGCCCACCAAGCCGCCAAAACATGTCAAGCATCGTTATCGGGATCGCGCCATCTTTACCGATCTCGATCAAAATCTCCTCGGCAATCCCTCCGGCTTGAAAAAGTTTATCGAGGTTGTACGGCAAAACAGAAAATGCGCCACATTCGGCATCGCCACCGGCCGGCGCCTGGACGATGCCCTGACGGTGATGAAGAAGTTTTCCATACCCATCCCCGATGTATTGATCACCAGCCTGGGTACCAAGATTCACTATACCCAGGGCCTCTCCATCGATGACTTCTGGATAGAGCATATCGATCATCTGTGGCAACCGAAGAGTGTGCGCCGGGTGATGGCGAACCTGCCGGGGATCAAGGCGCAGTCGAAGCGGGAGCAGAGCTACTTCAAGATTGCCTATCACTACGATCCCAACAAGGCGCCCTCGGTGGATGAGATCAACACCCTGCTGCACAAGGAGGAGCTGACCTGTAATGTGATTCACGCCTTCGGCCAGTTCCTGGATATCCTGCCTTCACGCGCCTCCAAGGGGCAGGCGCTGCGCTACGTGGCCCAGCGCCTGGATATTCCGCTGGAAAACATTCTGGTGGCGGGTGGTTCAGGCGCCGATGAGGACATGATGCGGGGCAACACCCTGGCGGTGGTGGTGGCCAACCGTCATCATGAAGAGCTGTCCCACATGGTCGACCACGAACGCATCTACCTGGCCAATAGCTCCCACGCCTTGGGCATCCTGGAAGCCATCGATCATTACGATTTTTTTCAACGCTGTAACGTTCCGGAAGAGCAAGAAGAGCAAGAAGAGCAATGAGTGAAAGGTTATTAGTCTGCACAGATCTAGATCGAACCCTTATTCCCAATGGCCCGCAACCCGAGTCGGAGCAGGCCAGGGTAAGATTCAAACAGCTGTGTGACAGCGATGAGGTGCTGCTTGCCTATGTCAGTGGCAGGGATCAGTCGCTGGTGAGAGACGCAATCGCCGATTATACATTGCCGCAGCCGGACTATGTCATCGGTGATGTGGGCACCTCTCTCTACCATGTGGAGTCCGTGGATGATTGGCGTCATCAAGCGAATTGGCATCAACACATCAGTCAAGACTGGAACGGCAGGTCGCACCAGGATCTGAAACAGCTGTTTTCCGATATCCCAGGCCTTCGTCTGCAGGAGGATGAAAAACAGAACCGCTTCAAATTGAGTTACTACCTCTCACCTGACCAGGACCAGCAGCCGATACTCGAAGAGATGGGGTTGCGCCTGCAACGGGAGACGGTGGCCGCGAGCCTGGTCTGGAGTATCGATGAGACAGCCAACATGGGCTTGCTCGATGTGCTGCCTGAGCGGGCGACCAAGTACCACGCCATCGATTTTCTCAGGGAGTCCCTGGGCTATGGGCTGAATGAAACGGTCTTTTCCGGAGACAGCGGGAACGACATGGAGGTGCTGGTCAGCCCGATTCCCGCGGTACTGGTAGCGAATGCCCAGGCCGAAGTCAGACAGCAGGCGCAGCAGTCGGTGGACGCGAATGGCAATGGTGGCAGCCTCTACATGGCCAAGGGGGGATTCATGGCCATGAACGGGAACTACAGCGCCGGCATTATCGAAGGGGCCGCTCACTACCATCCGCAGTTGATCGCCCGGCTGTTGGCCGTGTGAGTCGGCAGGGTCATGAACAGACACGCCATTGCGGTCTTTGGTGAAGTGCTCTTCGACTGCTTTCCCGAGGGAGAACAGGTTTTGGGTGGCGCACCGTTCAATGTCGCCTGGCATCTTCAGGCATTTGGCCGTTCGCCGTTGTTTATAAGCCGTATCGGCAGGGATGACGAGGGTGATGTCATTCTGCGGTCCATGGACCAGTGGGGGATGCAGACTGAATACCTGCAACGGGATGAGCAGCACCTCACGGGACGGGTAGCGATTACCCTTGAAGCGGGGGAGCCCAGTTATGAGATTGTGGCCGATGTGGCCTATGACTTCATCGATGCGGCCAGTTTAGGGGAGGTTCAGGCGACCACTCTCTATCATGGCAGTCTGGGTTTGCGAAATCCGGTTGCCAGGGAGGCGCTGCACAGGTTGAAGGCAAACCACCCCCAACGCATCTTCATGGATGTCAATCTGCGTGACCCCTGGTGGCAGCGGGAGTCTGTGTTGAACTGGGTGGCCGAGGCCGACTGGGTCAAGCTTAATGAGGACGAACTGCTACAGCTCCATGGTGAGAGCGATGATCTGTTGACCACAGCAACCAGCTTCAGGCGTCAGTACAAGCTTGAGGGATTGGTGGTGACCCTTGGGGCGCGAGGGGTGCTGGCGGTGACCGCCGATGGCCGCTCCGCTCGGATTGAACCCGAGGTCAATCTGAACCTGGTCGACACGGTCGGAGCGGGGGACGCCCTGACCTCCGTGCTGATCCTGGGCCTGGAACTCGATTGGCCTTTACAACTGACCCTGGAACGTGCCCAGGGCTTCGCTTCGGCCATCGTGGGACAGCGTGGGGCCGTCGTCGATGATCCCGCCTTTTATCAAAGCTATATCGACGCCTGGCAGCTTGCCTGATCCCTCAGTTAGATTACAGTCTTGTGAAAATTACAGTGTCATATTGATGCGTGGCAGGGGTGAGTCTCAGTCTCAGCTCATGTCGCGGTGTGAACTGTATTCAAGATATAATCAGTGCATACGGATTAAGATGTGAGGTATCAATTACGAGGAGATACTAAATGGATAATTTGTATTACTCTCCAAGTGAAAAGATGGTCTTTTGGATCGCGGGTTACGTAGATTTTACAGGCACTTATCGAAATATACCGAATGTGATGGAGTATGCAGAGCAGTTTCAAAGAAAATTTGCAGCCAAAGAGGTTAAAACAAAAATAATAAAAAGTGCTGGTAACAAGGGAAAGCGTCTGTTTTTTGCATCGATCGACAGCCAACCGGTTGGTGCTTTTAATATTGGTGAACGACGCAATATGGATGAATGGCTCAGTCAGTAGCCTATCCAGTCGATACTGAATTGTAATACTTTGCTGTCAAGTCATATGTGGAAGGTTTAATGTCTGCATGCCCCGAAATCAGAAATGATACTTACCGGCTCTTCATATTATCTAATGACCTTGACACATAACATGATCTACACTGATGTCTCTTTTGATAAGAGGTTGATGGTTTATATTTGTTTATATTGATTGCAGCTAGATGAGTAATCATAAATCTTGGTTCTCGTGCCATTCGGCTCTGTCTGTCAAAAACTGTTTTCTTGCTAGTGTGTGATGACATGAAGAAGTGGTAATCGAAGCTATCGATTATCAAGCAATCAGCACTGTCTGTAACAGGAAGTTAATGACAAATTAATTAAACATATGGCGACGTCCACAAAAGCGCTCTTATCTTGGCTTTATCTAGTCACGACGGGACTTATTGCAGAGAAAATATGGGTATTGCCAGAGCAGTCAAGGGAGTCGAATCTGCCGGTGGTAACAGACAGTTTCGATGTTGCTCAATATACAGCTGGAGAATCAATTGAGGAACTCCTTAACCGCATCGATGCGGCCCTGTACAAAGCGAAGCAAAAGGGTCGCAATTGTGTCGTCAAGGCGGATTACCCCAGTACTGCATAGGCCTGCTTCTTGTATTCAGCTCGAGGTTACCGAACTATAATCTCTCCTCAACCCATATCTATCTTCTCTCGCTTAAGCGTGTAAACTCCTACAACTGGCAGCCGATACGGTATGTAGTCCATTTTCCAGGTTCGCAATCATGTATGAACAGGTCTCCCACTCCCTGCTGAATCAGATTCTCGACGAGATCAAGCCCGAGATCCGGGAGCGGGATCTGCGCCATTTCTATACCCGTCTCGGCGCCAATTTCTATGTCATCCACCAGCTGTTTCACTATCTCTACGGCAAGCGGGAGGACTTCAAGGAGCAGATGATCCACCTGGTGGAGGTGATGGCGACCCGTTACATCCAGCGGCATATCGCACTCAAGCAGCTCGACAGCGAAAGGGAGAAAGACCACAACTGGTTCCTCAGTCAGGAGTGGGTCGGCATGGCGCTGTATGCGGATGGTTTTGCCGATGATCTGCTGGGTGTGGAGAGCAAGCTGCCCTATCTGCAGGAGTTGGGCATCAATATGGTGCATGTCATGCCGGTCATGGTCTGCCCCGAGGGGGCCAGTGACGGCGGCTATGCGGTGAGTGACTTTCGCAACATCGACCCCCGGGTCGGCAACCTGGACGCCATCAATATCCTCTCTGCATCCGCGCGTAAACGGGGCATGCTGCTGATACTGGACATGGTGCTGAACCATACCTCGGATGAACATGAATGGGTGCAGCGGGCGCGCGCCGGTGAAAAGCGCTACCAGGACTATTTCTATATCTTCGACAACCGGGATGTGCCGGATATGTTCGAGGAGAACATGCCGGAGATCTTCCCTGAAACCTCTCCCGGCAATTTCACCTGGGATGAGACCATGCAGAAGTGGGTGATGACCGTCTTCAACCACTACCAGTGGGATCTCAACTACAGCAATCCCGCGGTGTTTATCGAGATGCTCGATAACAATCTGTTCTGGGCCAACCAGGGGGCGGATATCCTGCGCCTGGATGCGGTGGCATTCTTATGGAAAAAGATCGGCACCACCTCTCAGAACGAGCGCGAGGCGCACCTGATCCTGCAATTGATGAAGGATTGTTGCCAGGTGACCGCGCCGGGCGTGCTGTTCATCGCCGAGGCGATCGTGGCGCCGGTGGAGATCACAAAATATTTCGGTGAGGATGCGGTGATCGCCAAGGAGTGCGAGATCGCCTATAACGCCACCTTCATGGCGCTGTTGTGGGATGCGGTCGCCACCAAGAACACGCAGCTGCTCCGACAGGGTATTCAGAGCCTGCCCACCAAGCTGGATCGCGCCACCTGGCTCAACTACCTACGCTGTCATGACGATATCGGGCTGGGTTTCGACGATGCCGATATCGTGCGCGCCGGCTATCAGCCCGCTGCCCATCGCCAGTTCCTGGTGGACTATTTCACCGGTCAATATGCCGATTCCCCGGCCAGGGGTCAGCCGTTCGGGGTCAATCACAAGACCGGGGATGCGCGCATATCCGGCTCACTGGCCTCCCTGGTGGGGCTGGAGAGCGCCATCGACAGCAATGACGATGAGGCAATCGAGCGCTCGATAAAGATGATTCTGCTGGTGCACAGTATGATCTGCTCCTTTGGCGGCATACCCCTGATCTACTATGGCGATGAGATCGGCACCCTCAATGACCGCAGTTACCTGGAGGACGAGAACAAGGCCGGCGACAATCGCTGGTTGCAAAGACCGAAAATAGATTGGGAGAGGGCGGAGCGTCGGCATCAGCACGGCACCCCGGAGCAGCGGATATTCAGCGCCCTGAAGAAGATGATCGCCGCACGCAAGGGTATCCCGGCATTTGCCGACTTCAACAACCGGGAGCTGGTGGATGTGGAGAACCCCCACCTGTTCGTGTTTTGGCGCACCGACCCGTTTATGCCCCTGGGGTCGGTACTGGTGGTGTGCAACTTCGATGATTCACCCCAATACATGGAACTCTCCGCATTGGGCAACCGGGGCATGTTCGAGTATGGCAATCTTAAGGATATCTATTCAGGGGAGTCGCCCCGGCTGTTCAAGGACCAACTGGTTGTGCCACCATTCCACTTCTACTGGCTGACGGATGAGCGTCCGGATGTGGGATTTTAATTCAAATTCTTCGTCCGTGATCCATTTGTGAGATTTCCGTGAACCTTTCTCCATCGGTGTATGATGGAATCAGCATCAACACACGGGAAAATTGATTCTATGCAGCGCAAAGTACTTATCGTTGAAGACGAGCCCGATATCGCTCATCTGGTACAGACTCACCTGAACGATATCGGTTGTGAAGCCGACATCGCCGGCAATGGCGCCGCGGCGATGGGTCTGTTCAACAAGGGCGGCTACCAGCTGGTGGTCCTCGATCTGATGCTACCCGACACGGACGGTCTGACCCTGTGTCGTAAGATGCGTAGCGCGGGTGACTATGTGGCGATTCTCATGCTGACCGCAAAATCCACCGAACTCGACCGGGTGGTGGGGCTCGAGATGGGGGCGGACGACTATCTCACAAAGCCCTTCAGCGTGCCGGAACTCCTGGCGCGGATAAAGGCCCTGTTTCGGCGTATGGAGGCGTTGCAGAACAGTGGTGGCGAGAGTGGTGGTGAAGAGGTGATCGAGCGGGGCGGTCTGAGTATCGATGTGGCCAAACGGATCGTGAAGGTCGATGGCAAGTTGGCTGACCTGACGGCCAGGGAGTTCGACCTGCTGCTCTTTTTCGCCCGCCAGCCCGGGCGTGTCTTCAGTCGTATTCAACTGCTGGATAAGGTCTGGGGATATAACCATGACGGCTACGAACATACCGTGAACTCCCACATCAACCGCTTGCGGGCCAAGATCGAGGAGGATCCCGCCGCCCCCCGCTATGTACTCACGGTATGGGGTGTGGGCTACAAGTTCAGCGAGGATCAGGAATGAATCCGCCGCGCCGCCACTCATGACTCAACGATAGATCAGTCATATGTTGCATACACTCTACGCCCGTCTCTCGCTTGCCCTTATCGGTCTGTTCATGGTGACCGGGCTGCTCTACACCTTGATCACCTCGGCAATGACCGAGAGCTATCTGCAGGAGATCACCCAGCACTTCAATCGCGATCTTGCCAGCAGAATCGTTGCGGACCGGCTGCTGGTCATCGACGGCGAGATGGATGACAAGGCGCTGAAAAAGACCTTCAGCGTCTACATGGACATCAATCCCAGTATAGAGATCTACCTGCTGGACGAAGAGGGAAAGATCCTCGCCTTCTCCGCCGATCCGGGAAAGGTGAAACGTAAACGGGTCGATCTGCAACCCATTCAGGCCTTCATGGACGGGGAGGGCTTTCCTCTGCTGGGGGATGATCCCCGCTCCCATGAACGACGCAAGGCCTTCTCGGTGACACCAGTACCCGCCGGTGACATGCCGGCGGGCTACCTCTATGTAGTATTGAGAGGGGAGGAGTATGACAATGCGGAACAGGCGGTGCAGGAGAGCTATGCCCTGCGCTACAGCGCCAGCGCCGTGGCGGTGAGCCTGGGATTCGGACTCCTCACCGGCCTGCTGCTGTTCCATTGGCTGACCCGGCGCGTGCAACGCCTCTCCCAGGTCATGTCCTCCTTCCAGCAAAGCAACTTCACCGAGCACGAGCAGTTCGCCAAGGCCTACACGGGACCCGGTGGCGATGAGGTGGACCGCCTGGGCGAGGCTTTCGACGAAATGGCGAACCGCATCATCGATCAATGGGGCCAACTCAAGCAGCAGGATCGCCTGCGCAGAGAGCTGGTGGCCCAGGTCTCCCACGACCTGCGCACCCCACTCGCCGCGCTGCACGGTTACCTGGAAACGGTCAACATGAAGGCCGAGGACCTGGACGAGGCCCGCCGGGACGAATACCTGGCCATCGCCCTCAACCAGAGCGAACGCCTGAAACGCATGGTGGAAGACCTGTTCGAACTGGCCAGCCTGGATGCCCGGGAGACCCAACCGGTCTGCGAACCCATGCCCCTGGCGGAGCTGGTGCAGGATGTGATTCAGAAATTCCAACTCCGCGCCCAGCAGGCAGGGGTCGCCCTGGCCTGGCAGATCCCTGAATCCCCACCCTTCGTCAACGCCGACTACGCCCTCACCGAACGGGTCCTGGACAACCTCATCGGCAACGCCCTGGATCACGTGGAGCAGGGCGGCACCATCAAACTGGCGATCACCCGGCAAGACCAGGAGGCGGTGGTCAGCGTCACCGACAGCGGCAAAGGCATCGATGAAGAAGATCTACCCCACATCTTCGAACCCTTCTACAAAAACCGCCAGGCAGGCAAAGAGGGCGGCCATGCCGGACTAGGCTTGGCCATTGCTCAGCGCATGGTTGCGCTGCAGGGGGGGGAGATAAGTGTGGCCAATGGTGAGGGGGGTGGGGCTTGTTTTAGTTTTACCTTGCCGCTTACCGGGTCGTGATCTCATCCATACCTGAGTGATGTCTTTAAAGACCCGCTATTTATATTACAGTGTTAAAGGTGTGATTCACGCCACACTCTCATGTAGTTATTTTCTGAAATGAACTACTAGTCATCGATTACCTGTTCCATTGCCTGAGTAATTATCGTTAGTCTCTAACCACCCAAGGATGGGGTGTCAAAAAAGGTAATAAGGACATGATAAAGATCCAGAATAATTTTTTACTCAGTGTAACGACATGGTTGTTTTGATCACCTGATTATAGATGGATATTGCAGCATGAGTGGTGACAGATGGGTAAATGGGCCGAAGATTTTCATAATATATGAATGGTGGAATAGCGCGCATTTGTGTATGCGGCATTTCTTAGTGCGGCGGCCAATAGTGAAATAAAATATTGTTATCTGTTGAATGGCGTGCGCATGTGTAGTTAGGTTATGCATTCCAGCAAGGTTCTAAAAAGGGTTGTTTCAGGGAGCACTAAGCTGAAAAGGATTTAGTGGAGTGTTTGCAATTGTCAGTAAACGGTTTAAGTTAATTCAGGGATGATTTAAATATGTCTTCTAATATTCCTATCAATGGTTATTATCTAAGAAATATAGCCAAGTGCCTTAGCGGGTACTCCGTCCACTAATCAAACTATTTCACTTAATGTAGGATTTTTATACATAGGTGTTGTAGTGCGCTTACGATTGTAAATAATTTTATTTGGAGTCAATGTCTATCTGTTTCATGGGGTAGTGCTACTGATAAACAGGTATGGGCATTTTTGAATTGTATATATTTTGGAACAGTTAATGTGGTGTATGGATACATACAAGGGGAATCATATGATAAACATTCGTATTGCAGTCTTACTGGTACTATTATCCTGGGGGTCTTCCCAGGCTGCCACGGTCTCACTATACCCTGACAGCTCTACAGTAAATGTCGGCGATCTGTTATCAATCGATATTATCGGTAGTGAATTTATAGAACTTAATAGTGGATTAATCGATCTAGGGATGGATGCCGGTCTTCAAGTACACTCAGTTACTATTAATCCATATTGGGATCTTGCCGATTCCGGTTATGCTCAATCGCCTGCTATATGGTCCGATATCCAGTTTGATACATTATTGAATCCGCCAGTTAGTGGTGATGTTACAATAGGGACGGTCGTATTTGAAGCGCTGTCACCAGGCCACTCGGTCCTTTCAATTCTCAATAGTTCTGAGTTTTATAGCCCCTTTGACACTATTGTGCCTGACGCTAGTGATAGCCAAGTTTCAATCGCAGCTGTGCCGTTACCGCCGGCAGCCTTGTTGTTTGTGTTTGGTTTGGTG
Source organism: Candidatus Thiodiazotropha sp. CDECU1 (assembly GCF_963455295.1). Taxonomy (NCBI): domain Bacteria; kingdom Pseudomonadati; phylum Pseudomonadota; class Gammaproteobacteria; order Chromatiales; family Sedimenticolaceae; genus Candidatus Thiodiazotropha; species Candidatus Thiodiazotropha sp. CDECU1. The sequence goes on along the minus strand of NZ_OY734020.1, from coordinate 3,208,581 downwards.
TGGATGTTTCGCTTATCGGGATCAGGCATTACTCGTTCCTAAAAAAATTCACTGTGTAACCAAGCATGACTTCATACTCATCAAGCGGATTTCAATTGGCTACATCAGACATGTATACGTAAAACACTTTTATTAGTGATAGGGAAAATTGTATGGATAGGGATACTCACAAGACATCGAATCGTTATTATTGGAACATTAAGGAGTTGGTGGCTTTCAGCCTTTTTACCCTTGGTTTCCTTAACCTGCCGCTTTATGCCTACGAATGCACCTATGATGAAGTAACAGTGAGTCCAACGGATTCCTATCTGACCTGCATAACGACCTGTCCAACCCAATTGCATTGGGTTCCGCCAAACAATATGCTCTCCTGTAATTTTCTGCATCAACAGAATTGGTGTCGTAGATACTGTGCTGATGCGGAAGAGGATGTTTGTGATGGTAATCCGGTTAAATTGTCCAGTGGGGCAAAACTCCAGTTTGAGACTGACTACCAAGGCACAGGTGAATTTCCACTGACATTAAAGCGTAACTACAGCTCTGGTTGGACCATGCCAGACGGTAGCTGGGGTGAAGGGTGGCTAGGAACAGATTCCGCTCGAATAGTCAGTGTCACAAACGCTAACGAGGGAGATACCTACACAGTAGTACGGCCAAATGGCGACTACTTGAAGTTTACATGGATCAGTGGGGGTGGAGGTACAACACAGCCGATAAAGCCGGATACCAAGGCATCTCTGACCCTATATAATTATCAGGATAGTCATATCTGGGTGTTGAGACTTCCCGACGGCATCCACGAAGTCTACGATTTCGACCAGCAAGCATTTATTGATGACCAGCGTTATACCTCCCGGCTGTTGTGGAAGAAGTGGCGTGGTGGATTGCAGCACGTCTATGCTTATGATAGTGATGGTCGGCTGGATACAATCACCCACACCAATGGCCAGCAACTACAGTTTCTTTATGACACGCATGGCCGGGTAGAGCAGGTTACTGCACCGGATGGACGGGCCTTTAACTATGGCTATGATACGACGGGTAATCTGGTTAGCGTTACCTATCCAGGTGCTGCCTCTGAAAGTGCCAGTGATACGGCTACCAAAACCTATCTTTACGAGGATTCCAGACATCCCCACCATTTGACAGGCATTCTCGATGAAAGCGGACAGCGTTTCGCAACCTATGCCTATGATGGTGAGGGTCGTACCATACTCAGCGAGCATGGCAATGGGGTTGAGCGTTTCGAGGTATTGCGATACGGCGAAAGCGTGCGTACACGTAATGCGCTTGGCAAAGAGACTGTCTATCGTTTCGGCACAAGCGGCAGCGGTGCGAGCACCATGCGTCAACTTCTGGAAGTGGATGGCGAAGCTACAGCTAGTTGTGCCGCATCGAACAGTAGCTATTTTTATGATGCGAATGGCAATAAGGACCTGATAAAAGACGAAAACGATTACTACACCGATCTCGACTATGACAGCAGAGGACAACTTATTCGCCGTACCGAAGCTTTGGTCATGGTGGATGACAACCTTGAACCAGTTCCCGAGACGCGAGTTGTCGAAATCGACTGGCTACCTGCGCCAGCCCTCAATCTACCGAGTGAACGACGTGAACCCGGTAAAACGACAAACTACAGTTATCAGAACGACCGTCTGACCAGCCGTATTGAAACGGATACCAGTCAACATACAGAACCCTACAGCACAAATGGCAACACCCGTGCCTGGACCTACAGCTATACATTTCACGATGTCGATGAACGCCAAATCGAGTCCCTGAGCATAGACGGGCCACTGCTGGGGGTAAGTGATTCTACAAGCTACAATTTCGATGCCCTGGGGAACCTCACAAGACTTGCCAATCCCTTGGGACATGTGATTCAACACAGCGCTCATACTGCACAGGGTCGTCCCGGTCGGGTAACCGATGCCAATGGGTTGATCACGGAGATGAGCTATAATGCCCTGGGCCTGCTGACTGAAGCTCGTGTTCTCACCCAGCAAGGCGCTGCAATAACCCACTTTACCTACCATCCAAACCGTCTGATAAGCCGGGTCACACTACCGGACGACAGTTACCTGTCATTTGAATATAACACTGCTCATCATCTCATAGCGATTGTCAACAACCAGGGCGAACGCATTGAGTACACACCCAGTCTCTTGGATGGTAAATGGACCGAACAGATCGTCCATTCCGGTGATGGAACGATTACCCAGACCAAGCGACGGGTGTACGATGAACTGGGCCGTGTTATCCGCCTGTTGGGAGCAGACACGCAGCAGACTGATTATCAATATGATCCCGCGGGCAATCGCATCAGCCAAACCGAACAGGGCGACGTCACCACGGCGGAGACTCTATTAAACCACGACGGTCTCAAGCGCCTCACTACCTTGACCAATCCCCTGCAACATCTTATTCAGTTCGAGTACGATGCCCAGGGCAACGTCAGTGCCGTTACCGATCAACGGGCCAATACCACAGGTTACGTTTATGACGGCTTCGATAACCTGATCCAGCAAACCAGCCCGGATAGTGGTACAACAACTTACTATTACGACGAGGCGGGTAACCGCTCCCGCCAGGTGGACGCACGCGGTGTGGAGATCATCTATGATTACGATCTGCTGAACCGGGTAACCGGTATCCGTTATCCCACCGACCCCGAGCAAAACGTCAGCTTTACCTATGACGAGGGGAGCAACGGCCTGGGTCGTTTAACGGCCATCAATGACCCCAGTGGTGTCACACGCCTGGCCTATGACGAACGTGGCAACATAGCGACCCACAGCCATACCCGTAACGGGGAAGTGTTGACCCTAGAGTATCGCTATGATCTGGCCAACAACCTGATTCAACAAACCTATCCCAGTGGTCGTATCCTTACCTACACCCGAGACGAGCAGGGCCGCATTGCAGCCATCACCACCCAGGTGGATGGAAGTACCCCAGAGCAAACCGTGGTCAGTGATGTGCTCTACCAGCCTTATGGACCCCTTGCCGGGCTTAGTTATGGCAACGGACTCACTTTCACTATTGATTACGACCTGGACGGTCGAATTACCGGCATGGAAACCCGAAACGGTCTCCTGATCCAGTCGGGATTCAGTTATGACTACAACCGTGTCAACGACATTACCGTGATTCTTGATGATATTACCCAGGAAAACCAGAGCTTCGACTATGACCTATTGCACCGGTTGACCCAGGCAAGCGGGCGCTATGGAACCGAAGGGTATGACTACGACCCGGTTCAAAACCGAACGCTCTTGCAACAGGATTCGGCCACCACGACCTACCTCTATGCCACTGACAGCAACCGACTGACCGGTATCAACAACGGTAACATCGGTCATGATGAAGCGGGCAATCGGATATCCCAGGGCCACAAAACCTTTACCTATGCCAGTAACGGCCGTCTGAGCGAGGTCAAGACCAGCGGGGCCAGTCTGGGGCGTTACCAGTATGATACATTGGGTCAGCGGCGTGAAAAGATCCTGGGCACCGGTCCGCAGACTCGCTATGTCTATGATTGGTATGGACGCCTGGTGAGCGAGATTCGTAACGGTCAGGTGACCGAGTATCTCTATCTGGATCAGCAGCCCATCGCAATCACCAAGGGAGGATTCATGGGATCGGCAGGTGATTGGGATAATGATGGCATACCCGATGATGAAGATAACTGCAGTGTCCTGGAAAACCCTGCCCAAATAGACAGTGATGGAGACGGCTACGGCAACCGTTGCGATACAGATCTGAATAACGACGGCATAGTCGACAATGCTGATCTGACGCTTTATCTGCAGACCCACAATACGAGATTGGTTGGCGGTCGGGATAATGGCAGACAATATAACCCGATGATGGACTTCAACAACGACCAAGCCATCAATGGATTGGACCTCTGGATCTTGAAGACCTGGTATTTCAGTAGTGAAGGCGCTGGACCAGGGGCACTGGATCAGACGGATGACCCGCAATTGGCATATATCCATTTTGAGCACCGTGGTGCGCCGGTTGCGGTGAGTGATGAGGCGGGAGAGGTGGTCTGGCAGGCCCATTACCAGCCGTTTGGTGAAGTGGAAGAGTTGACGGATGTGGATGGCGATGGGGAAGCATATACCTTGAACCTGCGTTATCCTGGGCAGTATTACGACGAGGAATCCGGGAGCTATTACAATTACTTCAGAGACTATGACCCTGCCACTGGAAGATATCTTCAATCTGATCCGATAGGCCTTAAAGGTGGCTTTAATACCTATGCTTATGTCTATCAGAACCCAATGATATGGACAGATCGTTTTGGTCTTTTTGGTGATGGCAGAACATATGGACCAGAACATAATTCACAAGGACATTGGGGGCATAGTGACTTCACTGATAGTAATAGATTTGACTATACACGAGAAGATCATGATCCTAGGACTCAGCCACTACCGACTTGGGATAATCCCACATTTGACCCTTCTTCTCATTTCAGACCAAGAGACAAAAGTTTGATAAAAGATCTGGGTGAAGCAATAGATAATTGTGATAAAGATATGTTCGAACGATATATGCATCAATTACAAGATACATACTCTCATTATGACGCAGGATATAGATGGCCATGGACATTGGGACATGCCTTTGGTGGCCAATGGCCTGACCGTAATGGACGGGCATGGCAAAATGCAGAAAAAGAAACAAAATATTGGGTAGAAGAATGGGATAAGAACTGTCCGTGTGTCAAGTAAATAAATATGAATCAAGTGAATGATCCAAAAGATATTGTGATAACTGTATTAGTTACTTTATTCAGAATAGGTGGTGTGCTATCAGGAATGGTCGTAGTGCTACTAGGCATAATGTTCATCATTGGCGGTCCTGATGGAAATGCACCCCTGGAATCACGGATAATTGGTGGCTTTTATTTTTTGTTTGGGCTTATTTGTATATTATGCTCAATCGCTAAGGTACGAATAATTCTACAAAATACAGTAAAGTTTATCGTCGTATATGCACTACTTACACTTCCCTTAGCATATATGCTAATAAAAGATCATGACGCAATTTCTAGAGTGCCTGGCCCCTTTATTGCTTATGCTTGTTCAATTGTTGTTTTTGTTTTGATTAAGTATTTCACGAAAGAAAAGGATGTTTATTCAGGTACGTAACCGTTGACTGTAGAGCGCAAAATTACCTGGGCAGTATCATGATCGGGAGTCGGGGTATTATTACAACTACTTTAGGGATTATTATATATAAGTATTTATTATATATAATATATATAAGGACAGTTAATATATACTAGTGTTTACCCACTTTGTACTTTTGTTGGATGACTCTGCCGGCAATCTTGTCAGACGTGTCGATGGACAGGTCGGTGGCGATACCGACAGCGGCCACGATGAGATCCTTGGGGTCCGATGCTGAAAGGAGGATTTCCCAACCGTAGCCGAAGCCTTTTTCCAGCCATCCGGTGTTGGGTTTACGCGACTTCAATTCAGCGAGTGCCGCGGTATAGGTCTTGTGTGCCTTCCTGCCGTCTTTTACCTTCGAGGCGAGTTCTATCGTCTTTTCGACGATCTTGAATTATGTATATATGGACTATGTATATATGTGTATATATGGACAGTCACCATTTGAAAAGAGCATTCAAGTGAGTTAAAGTCAGCCGGTACAAGGAATGTACTCAAAGCCATGGAGCCGGCCATGACGATATCGCGCAAGCAACAGATCTGTCTTGAAGAAACCCCCTATTACCACTGTGTATCGCGCTGTGTGCGCCGCGCCTACCTGTGCGGAGCGGATGAGTTAACCGGCCGTAGCTACGAACACCGTAGAGACTGGATAGTGGAAAAACTGAAGCAGCTGGATGGGGTATTCGCAGTCTCCATCTGTGCTTATGCCGTGATGCACAATCACACCCATACGGTGCTGAAGATCGACCGGGAAGCTGCTTTAAACTGGCATGATGAAGAAGTAATAGCCCGATGGACCAAGCTCTACAAACCAAGCCCTATCGTAGGCCGCTATCTGAGTGGCATAAAGCTAACAAAGGCCGAACTGGATGTGGTTGCCGAAGATATCGAAAAGTGGCGGCACAGACTCTACGATGTCAGCTGGTTCATGCGCAATCTCAATGAAAGTATCGCAAGACAGGCCAATGAAGAGGACAATTGTACAGGGAAGTTTTGGGAAGGCCGGTTCAAAAGCCAGGCCCTGCTTGACGATGCAGCCCTATTGACCTGCATGAGTTACGTTGACCTCAACCCGATACGGGCAAAGATAGCCGATCGACCGGAAGCATCAGACTTCACCTCCATCCAGGAGCGCATCAGGCATTATCAAAAAGCACGTGAGCAAAGAGGGAATCATGCAGAAGCCGCAACCACAGCACCAGCGCATCTAGTGCCGTTTGTGGGTGGCGAGCACCAAGACAAACCCACAGGCTTAAACTTTAGCCTGCCAGACTACCTGGCACTGACCGACTGGGCAGGACGAGCCATCAGAGATGATAAATCCGGTGCCATCCCCTCAGAACTGACACCAATCCTGGAGCGCTTGAATATCGCCCCGGAAGCCTGGCTGGATAGCGTCAAAAATTATGGCAAAAACTACAACACAGTCATCGGAACAAGGGAAGGGATCAAGCGGTTCACGCAAGCCATAGGTAGAGGTAGAAAGTGGTTCTGCGCAAGTGGGTTTTCGTTGCAGATCTATCAGACATCGCCTGCCTGATACCTTTCAAACACAGCCTGGGTCATGTAAGCCAATCAACGCGTATTGGCAGGAGTCTTCTTATTCCTTGTTCGGGAAAACCACATCTAGGCCACTCAATTAGAAGATGATGATCGGTTAAACCTCCTGGGTTAGTCGATGGCGGCAATAATTTTATTCCAACAGAAACAAATGGGAACTTGGGAGTCTATTTTCTTCTTTCAAATGATGCCTGTCCTGGTTACTCGGGAAGCTGCTTTGAACTGGTGTGATGATGAAGTCATTGCCCGATGGACCCAGCTCTACAAGCCAAGCCCTATCGTAGGCCGCTATTTGACTGGCATAAAGCTAACAAAGGCCGAATTGGATGTGGTTGCCGAGGATATCGAAAAGTGGCGCCACAGACTCTACGATATCAGCTGGTTCATGCGCAATCTCAATGAAAGTATCGCAAGGCAGGCCAATGAAGAGGACAACTGCACAGGTAAATTCTGGGAAGGCCGGTTCAAAAGCCAGGCCCTGCTTGACGATGCCGCCCTATTGACCTGCATGAGTTACGTTGATCTCAACCCGATCCGGGCAAAGATAGCCGATCGACCGGAAGCATCAGACTTCACCTCCATTCAGGATCGCATCAGACATTATCAAAAAACACTTGAGCAAAGAGGGAATCATGCAGAAACCGCAACCACAGCACCAGCGCATTTAGCGCCGTTTGTGGGTGGCGAGCATCAAGACAAACCCACAGGCTTGAACTTTAGCCTGCCAGACTACCTGGCACTGACCGACTGGGCAGGACGAGCCATCAGAGAAGATAAATCAGGTGCCATTCCTTCAGAACTGGCGCCAATCCTGGAGCGCTTGAATATCGACCCGGAAGCCTGGCTGGATAGCGTCAAAAACTATGGTAAAAACTACAACACAGTCATAGGAACAAGGGAAGGGATCAAGCAGTTCACGCAAGCCATAGGTAGCGGTAGAAAGTGGTTCTGCGCGAGTGGGTATTCGTTGCAGATCTATCAGACATCGCCTGCCTGATATCATTCAAACCCAGTCTGGGTCATGTATGCCAATCAAAGCGTATTGGCAGGAAGCTTCTTGTGCCTTGTTCGGGAAATCCTCATCTAGACCACTCAATTTGAAGATGATAATCGGTTAAACCTCCTGGATTAGCCGATGGCGGCCATAATTTTATTCCAACAGAAACAAATGGAAGCTGGGGAGTCCATTTTCTTCTTTCAAATGATGCCTTTCCTGATTAATGCTTTGACCAAAACGGGGTTAGAATACCTTATAACCCAGATAATGCTTCTCATAGTACAGGTGAAATTGTTATATGATTGATGTGCAGGAAAATGAAGTTCGACGAATTTGTAAAGAATTACTATCAGATTGTTATTTAACAATTGATTTTAATTCGATTCCATTTTCTGTAACTCTTGTGTTTATCTCAAATATTGAAAGAAAAAAAGTAGTAGTACAGTGTAATGCTATATCTTCATTTAGACTAGATAAAAATGCCGATGAATATCCTTTTTATTCAATATTTGAAACTAATTTAGATAAAAAAGATGGAGAGTGGATTATACATATACTACCTGAGATTGATCTGACCATAGTAAGTACTAAAATTACAATGTCTACAGGTGAATTGTCAGATAGCCAACTGATAGAGTATGGACTGCTAAAAAAAAGATTAGTAGAGTTAATTTATCTACTCGTGGCGGGGCCGTCTGGTCAGCGAGTTCCGCGACGACAGTGTTACCTAGTATCTGTTTCTGGAGGAGAAGCCGATAGAGGTCGTCACTGGTGGGTTTTTTTAGAGTATAGAGAAAGGACACTCTGAACCTTCCTTTATGCTACCATTTATCAAATCGTGATCTCATTTATAATTTGTGAAGTCTTTGAAGATCCGCTATTTATATTACAGTGTTAAAGGTGTGATTCACGCCACACTCTCATGTAGTCATTTTCTGAAAGGCGTTGCCGCTACTCGATTACCTGTTCCATTGCCTGAGTAAAAATAGTTAGTCTCTAACCACCCAAGGATGGGCTGTAACAAAAAGGTCATAAGGACATGAAAGACTCCACGGTTATTGTTTACTCGATGCTATTTTTCTTTACACTTTCAATGCAAGGATGCGGCGGCAGTGGTGGTTCCTCTGAAAATCCAACAGATGCAGGGGATCAGACTGCCAGCGATGAAGTTGTTGACAATGCTTCAGATAATTATACAGGTAGTGAGGGCCAGGCATTTATCGATGAGAATAACGCCAAGGACCTTGCCGTAACTGCTGTTTCCGGAATCATCCATGCGGTTGAGGAAAGCGATTATGCGTTTCCGATGCAATCCGCAGGGAAAAATCTCATCTCAAGCGCTTCAATTAATATGATGGGAACAGCTGATGCAAGTTCTGAAATGTGCATACATGGTGGCGAGGCGATTGTGGAGTATGATGATGACACCGGGCATATACATACATTCCATTTAACCAATTGCAGCTATGGTCAAGGAATTCATACCTATACCTTTACAGGTGTGATGTATCACTATGTATATGGTGATGACGTCTTAAGTCCATTTACTTTGATACATGATGGTTTAATAACCACCAGTGATGGAGTAACACGGGATATTTACCGTGTCTATGGTTGCGGTGATCAGAGGCAAAATTGCAATAATATTTCTGATTACATGGGTGACGATGGTCGTGCGTATCGTGTGACCGATGCTGAGGTTTCTGAGGATGGTAACTCAACTTATACGGCCTCTGGCAGAATTTACGATCCGAATTATGGTTACGTCGATGTGACCACCGAAATTCCCTTCACACTGGATTGTCCTAATGATCATCCGGGCTCTGGCAGGCTGCGTTTTACGGGCGCTAGTCAATCATCAGGGACCATTGAGTTTATTAGTTGTGATGAATATGTACTTACTACCAGTAACGGGACCTCGAATACTTATACATGGTGACCTGTCGAGTGTTTTCTGACACACATTGCATAGTCATTACAATAGCTGTCCGGTATCAAATGCATATGTCAAATGATACCTTGGAATAAGAGGTCAACATGAAGATTTATAAGCCTCGAAACAGGGAAGTAGGCCAGGCGATGCCCCTTGGTATAGCCTTTCTCATGTCTTCAATATTATTGTGCCTGGTGCTTTTCAATACCGGTCAGACGGCCTCAGAAAGATCGCGTCTTATCAATACAGCGGATGCGGCAGTCTATAGTGGCCTCATATGGCAGGCACGTGCCCTCAACTTCCAGGCCTATACCAATCGGGCAATGGTGGCCAATCAGGTCTCGATTGGGCAATTGGTGAGTCTGACCTCCTGGACACAATATGCGCATGTCCTTGCTCGGAATATCGATTACATAACTGAGTATTTCCCGGTTGTCGAGCCATACATCGAGGCAGCGGAGAGGATAACTGAATCAATCGATGATGTTATGGTGAATGTAGCTGAGACCTTTATCCCGGTCATCGACAGCATTAATGGTATATTGACCAGGATTCAGCAGGCAGTCTATGTGGCGAGCTTTGCTGCAACGCCTGCCATTGTAAGAGAGGTGGTCGAGGAAAATGATGAGCGTTACAACGTAACTACAGATTATGCGGTAATTGGTTTGGGCGAAAACATTGTCGCGTGGCAAAACCTGGTAAGGCACTATGAAGATGAGGATGGATTGCAGCGAAAAGCGGATGTTGTCAATCGGTCAAAAGATGAATTCACCAACGGAAGAGATCTTGGAACAAGTCAACTGCTACCTGAAACGCCAGATGTACTGAATCTTGGTGCAACGCGATTATGGTTAAGAAAAGAGGGTAGAACAAACTTGATATCAGAAGCCGAAGGCGGTTCTACACAATGGGAGTGGAAGGGTAAGGATACGTTTTCCCTGCATAGAGAAGACCTGAGGTTAACCCGTAGAGGTCCAAGGTGGGTTCATCGTGAAATTCCTCTGGGCTGGGGGTCTCGCTATGTCAACGGTGATTTTGAATGTGAACTAGAACAAGAAACAGGACGTTCGTGGCCGTGGCGCAATTCCTATGACGGCTGTCCGCGATATACCCGTGAAAATAGGCGGGCCGAGATGATGGCCAACCGGGCACAGGAAGAGCTGGATGCCGAGTATAACGGTATACGTGCCTACAATGACTTGAGAAACTTGAGTCGGCAGAATAGAGACCCCCGAGTAGCATTGCGCTTGGAAGTGGAACTACCCCAATCCGATATCAGAACTGCATCGAAGATCGATGGTTTGGGATCCGATTCCGTACCTGAAGAAGAATTGAGGAACGGAATTGGCGAAGGGGTGTTTGGCACTGAAGATCAGATGGCGGGTGAAGGTATGGCAGTAATCGCCAGTGGCGAGCTCTTCTTTCATCCTCCCGATGATTATATTCCAGCAAGAAGGCGAGGACGATATGAAATCGCAAATCTTTTCAGCCCCTATTGGGAAGTGCGTCTGACTGATACACCTATGGAACGAGTATTCATGTCCTGGGCATTACGAGATGAAAACCTGTTGACCGATGGTGCATCTGGCATATCGGCGGGTATCGAGCACTACTTTCACGAAAGGCAGGAGGAACTCACCCGGTTGAGAGATTTGGAACTCTCTCTCCAGGATCAGATGAATAATACAGTGGATGCAGACAGACGTGCAGAGTTGGAAGCTGAACTTGTTTCGGTCAATGATCAGATTTCACACCTGGAATCAACCACAAGTAACCCCCAGATGCTGCCCGAAGGCCTGCAACAAGAGATGAATCAGGGCACCGCACAAGCGGCGCAAGTTCAAGTCGACCAGTATGCGCAGTTGACCCAAGAGTATGCCGAGGAAGCGGGAGAAGTGACAATCGATCAATTTGAAGATGAGGTAGTTGATCAGATAACGGGACAGATGCAAGAGACGCTTGAAGCGGCTGTAGATAATGCCGTGGAGAGTGTGCGGAACTCATTATGGTAGTTTGGTTTCTATCAGAGATTTATAAGATCCTGTAAAGCATGGATCCGTCACCGATGAACCATGTGTTGGTCAAACAGCATCGGTTGAATTAGGAGTACCGGATGCAGATCAAAGGGAACTTGATCCGGCTGTTCAAGAGGCAGTGCGGTGTTGCAATGACAGAGCTACTGGTGTCACTACCGGCTCTGCTACTGATGGGCCTGGGTAGCCTTCAGACCGCCCTGCTGTTCGACGCCAAAATCATCATCAACAGCGCCACTTTCGAAGCGGCCCGCAAAGGTGCCGTCAACCATGCCCAGAGTGATGCCATGCGCCAGGAACTGGGCCTGCGTCTGGCCTCCCTGTTCGGCGGCGACGGCAGCGCAGAGAGGGCCATGTCAGCCATCACCCGCGCCAGCCTCGACGTGCAGGACAGTCGCTTCACCGAGATCGAAATCATCAACCCCACCATCGAGGCCTTCGATGAGTTCGGTCGTAATATCGTTGATCCCCGTAGTGGTGATGCCCACTTTGGCATCCCCAACAGTCACCTGCGCTGGCGCGATCCTGAGCCCGGCAGCAGCGGGGTCAACATCCAGGACGCCAACCTTTTGAAGATCAAGGTCACCTACGGCTACCAACTCAAGGTGCCGCTGATGGACCGGGTCATCCCCGCCGTGATGCAATTCTTCGATCCAGATAATTTCACCTACTATAACGCCCGGCGCTTACCGATCACCTCGGTGGCGACGGTACGCATGCAGTCGGATGCCTGGCGGGATGAGAACAATGTCCATATGGAGCCACCGGGTAGTGGCGGTACCCCGCCATCCGCAGAGGATGATTCGGAGTCAAGTGGTGCCACCCCAACTGACGAAGCGGGTCAGGGTGGTGACGATGAGGAGATGGATGATAGGGCTGATACAGAGGATACAGAAGATACGAATCCCCCATCATCTGGCGATACCCAAGCTGGTGACAATAGCGACAACAGTGATGGCGATGATCTGCCGCCAATCAGTGATAACGATGATCTGCCACCGATCAGTGATGGAGACGATCTCCCGTCAATCAGCGATGGTGATGATCACGGTCCAGCCATTTGTGAAATACCCGAGACACCTGAGGATGAAACCTTCAGCCCCACCTCTCAGACCAGCGGCATCGCCGGCAGCCACGAAGGCAATCCGATCCATGTGGTCACCGGCAATAAATACCAGCAAGAGCCTGATCTCAGCCCCTTGCCCGGCTCTCTGGGTCTGCTATTCAAGCGCCACTACAACAGCCACAGCAAATACAAAGGTCCCCTGGGCTACGGCTGGAGCCACAGCTACGACCTGAGTCTCCAATCGGAAGGTGAGGGCTACCGCTTGCGCCAGAGTGACGGCCGGGTGATCCATTTCCAACCCACTGAAAGCACAGATATGTTCACAGCCCCCCGCATCAGCGACGGCTGGCTGCGGGTCAATGAGCAACAGCTCACCTGGCACTGGCGGGATGGGCGGCAGCTCCAGTTCAGCCCGACGGGCCAGCTACAGCGTCTCGTACTGGCCAACGGTCAGACCCTGAGCCTCTTCTACAACCCTCAAGGGAAGCTCTTCCTGGTGCGTGATCCCCAAGGCCGGGAATTGAGCATGGATCACTACCCCAATGGCCGTCTCAAGGCCATGTATGATCCGAGTGGCAAGGCAACTCGCTACCGCTATGATGAGGTTGGCAACCTGCAACAGGTCACCAGCCACGACGGCGCCACCCGGGTCTACCATTACACTGATCCCCACGACAGCCACAACCTCACTGGCATCACCGATGAGCGGGGTGTGCGCTACGCCACCTGGGCCTACGACGCCAAGGATCGGGCGATCCTCTCCACCCATGCCGATCAGGTGGGCCAGATCAAACTCGACTTCAGTACCCCCGGCGAAACAAAAGTCACCGACAGCCAGGGCAAGGTCAGTACCTACAAGACTGAGATCAGAAACGGCGTGGCCCTGGTCACCGCCATTCATGGGCCCGGCTGCACCAGCTGTGGCCAAGGCAATATAAGCTACCGCTACAACGAGGGTTACCAGATCATCGCAAAGACCAACAGTGAGGGTACTACCCTGCACTACACACGCGATGAAAGGGGGCGTGTCACAGCGCTGACCAAATCGGTCGATGGCAAAGAGCAGCGGGTGGCAAGCATCAAGTATCTTGCGGAGCGGGATCTGCCGATCGAGATCAGTGTGCCGAGTGTAAAATCCGGTGCCGATTTTGTCAGGGAAATAGACTACAACGCTCAGGGTAGCCCGGAGAAAGTCCAGGAGAGCGGCTTTACCCCGCTGCCTGAAGGGGGATTCAAGCCGATTACACGTGCTGTGCAACTGGATTACGATAGTAAAGCACAGATGCACGCAATCGATGGTGTCTTGAGCCAGATAGAGGGCATCACCCAGATCGAAAGAGATTCCCTGGGACGCATGAAGACAATAACCAACCATGACGGCACCACCCAGCAGGTTTCATACAACGCATATGGCAAGATCGATGAGATAGTGTTTGACAGAGAGCATCCGGTAACGGTCTCCTACACAGCCGATCTCGCCATTGCATCGATAGAAAGTCAGGCTGGAACATTCAGCTATGAATACGATGCCGCGGGTAATCCGTTGCGCTACACAACCCCGGACGGAACCGAACTCCATATGGAATACGACCCGGCGGGGCGGATGATCAAGCGTTATAACGACCGCCTGGAAACCCGTTTCAAATGGACCGAGGACAACAGAATCGAGCAAAAATCCTGGCATGTCGAAGGGAGGCCCGTCTCCACGCTGAACTATCTTTATGACGATCAGAAACGCTTGCTCGCCCTGAAGAACCAGTCCGGCGAGATTGTTCGCCAGTTCGAGTATGAGGCAGGAAAAAAACTACCCAGAAGCATACAAGCGCCAGGCAAGCTGACCACCATCGAATACGACGACTTCGGCAAACTCAAGCGGCTCAAAACCTCGGATGGCTTAGTCCGGCGCTATGCCAGCGAAAGTCACGGCAAACTGATTGCCGTCACCAATGCACGCGGCAACACCACTCGCTACCGGTACGACGATTTCGGGCGGGTGATATTCACGCAAAGCCCGGACAAGGGGCTAATCACCTATCAATATGACGAAAAAGACAGACTGATCGCCAAAACCGACGCGGCGGGGCAGCGGGTAGGGTTTACATACAATACCGTTGGTAAACTGGCGAAGGTACGCTACCCGGACGAAGAGGTGACCCTGACCTACGGCCAAGGTCAGCTGCAATCCCTCAATCGCCACAAAGGCCACGAACAGTGGCAATATGATCCAAGTGGCCGCATGACTGTCTATACCCGAACCTATGCAGAACATGAATACACCACACGCTACTGGTATGACGAGGCGGGCCGTCTCGAAAAGGTTGGACTGCCGGGTGGGAAAAAGCTCAAATACCGTCAAGACTTGGCAAAAGATGAGATGAACCTGTCCCTTGACGGATGGTTCCGGGATACAGATATCCTCACAATAGAGGAGAACAGCAATGGATCGCGTCAAATGCGCTTCGGCAACGACGTGATCACAACCTACCGTTTTAATGGCGCGAAACTCAACAGCCTGCATACCGAAGGCATCTACGACTATCGCTACCAATACAACGACAGCGGCGCCATAATCGGCATCGACGATGGGGAACAGGCCTATGCCCGCTATCGCTACGATGACGCAGGCCGCCTCGACTTTGCCATGATGCCCTTCGGGCTCTACGGTTACCGCTACGATGAAAACGGTAATCGCACCGAAAAAATAGTCAATGGCACCCACATGCACTACCGTTATGCGGATCACAGCAACCATATAAGAAAGGCATCGCTCAATAGCCATGCGATACCGATGGTCCACGATAGCAGGGGCAACATCCACCAGAGCGCGGATGCCAAGATAGGCTATACCGCCAACGGCCAGCCCGAGCATATCTCGGTGGCGGACAAATTGATCGCCAGCTACAGCTACAACAGTCGCGCCGAACGAACCAGTAAGACAGTCTATGGCGAGGCCGGTCCGGTCACCACCCACTACCTCTACGAAAACAAGCGCCTGATCGCCGAGATGGACGAGCAGGGAGAGATCGTCCGCCAATACCTCTACCTGGGCTGGCAACCGGTGGCCCTGCTGGAAGGGGGAGAGATCTACACCATCCATAGCAACCACCTGAGTGCGCCGGTGGCGGTGAGCGACGCCAAGGGCCGGCTCGTCTGGCGCGCCCACTACGCCCCCTTCGGTCGCGCCCACATAGAGGACGACCCGGACGGTGACCAAGTGGCGTTCCAGCTCAACCTGCGGCTCCCCGGTCAATACGAAGACACCGAGACCGGGCTCCACTACAACTACTATCGCTACTACGACCCTGAGACAGGCCGCTACCTCAGCAGCGACCCGCTGGATCTGAACGCTGGTATGAACACTTACGCCTACGCAGCCAACGACCCGGTGCAAAACATCGACCCCACCGGCTTGCTGCTGTTCGCTTTCGACGGCACCGGCAACACCAATAACCGGAATGTTCTGAATGATCCCGACAGTCCGGGTGACATCTCCAACGTGGTGCGGTTCGCCGAGAGCTACCGCAGCGCCCCCGGTGAACTGCCTGCCACCCCCTACATCGACTGGGATGGCAGCACGGCATCCAGCCGGGATTTCTACTACATTACCGGCGCCGGCGTGGACGACCCGAATTTTGGCAGTGCGCCATCACCAGATGCAGCATTAGGCGTCAGCCTGCAACAGAGGGTCGCCCACATGGCCGACTATCTGGTGCAGTATATCGAACAGATGGAAGACCAGGGTGCCACCGACCCGGTGGAGATCGACATCGTCGGCTTCTCCCGCGGTGCGGCGGAGGCCCGCATGTTCGCCAATGTGGTGGATGACATCATTCGGGTCGCCCAGTCCGGCGCCGATTTCAGCGATCCGACAGCTGCCGAAGAACTCCGATATATCTACGAAAACCTGAGACGGGAACAGGATCCATTCATTGATACTGACACCGGATCAGCCATCGATGCCGACATGAACCGGCTGAGAGCGGCCCTCGACTACCTCAACCGGGACTGCAACGCGAGGATCGACCTTAACCTCAACTTCATCGGCCTGTTCGACACCGTGCCACACTATGGGGTTTTACAGAGCAACGATCTGCAGCAGTTGCGCCTGGGCATACCGGCAAGTGCCGACCATGCCGCCCACGCCGTGGCGGCCAACGAACACCGGTCCGACTTCGCGGGGGTCTCCATACACGATTCCCCGGCGACGGCCAACAGCGCCACCCGCATCGAGCGTGGCTTCATCGGCGCCCACTCGGATATCGGTGGTGGCTACGCGGAGGGCGACCTGTCGGATGTGGCGTTTATGTGGATGGTGCAGCAGGCGGAGAGTGCAGGGGTGGAGATGGATAGAAGCTATATATCTGGAATAGACTGGGATGTCGTGACCAATCCTATCGTCCATGACAGTGTGGATGTCTGTCCGTCATCACTACACTGTTTCTCCGGTCCCGATCGGACGTTTATGTACGCCAACAGCAGTGATATCGTCAACCAGCAGACATGGTCGGGTGCGGCCGGAGATGACAGCATGGACTATGCGGAGTCCCAACCGTTATTTGATGAGCAGTTTATGGAGGATGTTCCCTGTGGAGTAAGTGGGTATAGCACCTGCCGCGAAAAGGGGGTGGGTGAAGGTGGTGATCGAACTAAAGTAGGTGCAATCATCCTCGAAGATGTCAGCAACCCGACGGAAGCAATTGATACCTATAATGAATGGTTGTCCGTACACTATGGTCTTGACCTAGACATTAACCACAGCGATTTACGCCAATGAACATTGAACTGAGTGTCATGCACACCTACAGGTGGTACTTTCTATTCGGTATCACACTATTGAGTGCGCTCAGCATTATAACCTTGACCGGATGTACGAAGTTTTTATATTCGGTAAGGATGGCCAACTATGGGGATTATGGCGTCATGGTACTTTCGCCGGAGACAACAGTGGGTACCAGTCGAATACGGACGGGAATTCCGGGGGTTAGAGCCGATAAAATAGTCAAAGGCCGCTTTCCCGATCAACCACACTCTATACCGGACCGGGTTGTGGTGGAGTGGCAGTTGGCGGAGTTGAGTGATTGCAAAAGGATTATTACGCATAAGTCATTTGAATATAAAACAACGGATGAAAAAATATATACGCGAAAAGCAGGTTGTACTTGGACGCCCCTGAAAGACAAGGTCTTTCGCAAAGTATTTGATCTGAAGGAGATTCAAAAAAGCGAGCACGCAAAACGTGCGGGAGAGCGTATTCGTTTTGGCAGCAAGCGTGTCATGACCATTATGTTTATTTTTCGGGATGAGGAGGTGGAATTGCGTGTGGGTGGATTCGCAAGCAACCAACTTAGCTGATTGAATCAATAGTTATGTATGGTGTAAATCAGCCAATCCCAGGCATCAGTATGGCCTCCGCATATTTACTGGAAGTCTGGCTAATAAGTCGTATCTTAAATCAGTACGGCAAGCAGAATTAACTATCTGTTTTGAGAGTGTCGTAGTAATTGACTGAGGCTGTCTAGGGATGTAGTACCAGTCGGAGACATGTAATTTAGTATTTTTGAAAGGATTCATCATGTTATACAAATATCCAAGGTTTCTAATAATAATCCTCCTATCTGTGCTTTTTGTTTCATGTGGTGGTGGCTCTAGCTCCAGCCCGCAAGCACCTGTCACAAACAATGAAGAGAATGATACAGATAATACAGTTGTAGTGACGCCCCCTATTGGAGAGGAGATTACAGATATTCCTGCTGCAGGTCCGCCATCTGGTGAAGATGCGAATTTAATCCTGGGTCCACGTTATGGTGATGAACTTTCACTCTATCACGCTATATTAGTGATGAAAGTGCTCAGATTGATTAGTTTTGCTGAAAACGGATTTGCTGGACAGAGTGTCGGGATAGTTGTGCCGGGTATGACAGACTATTATGAAAAAATGGGATTAGATAACACGGTACCTAATGGTGAGAGCGTGCCTTGCTTTCGGGGTGGTGAGACGAATGGCACTAAATCAGTATCCTGGAATAACGGTGGTCACAGCTATCCCGCACAATACCTATCAACCAGGGGGTACAATAGCTGTAGGTATAGCGGATTGAATTTTGGGCGTTTTGAGCTTTATGACGGATTTGTACACCAATCCGGATCTGCTATGGATAGCGGTAGGCCTCATGGGATTCGATCCGGGAATATATATGCTGAACAATTGAAAATCACAGATATGCAAGAAGATGTCTCGATTACCCTTGATGGTAATATGACGTTCAATTTAGACAACACTATACCTTATACGATGGAAATAACAGAGATAGCAATGTCTATTCGTGAGGATAATAATTCTATGGTAAGTGCCGAGCCATATATCGAAGATATACTGGTGCACGATGGCTCAATTACTTTTGAGCAGTTGGTGCACGAAACCGATACCGGGACAAGTTATGTTATGGGAGTGAAAGAAGCATCTTTATTGATCAGTGTCGCAAACAATAATCATCAAAATATAGTCCTGTCAGTAACAACTGAAAACCCCGCAAGCAGCGATATAGTTTACAGTTTAAGGATTAAGAGGGGCGGGCATTCTGCGGTATCAAGGCCAACGGACCACGCTATTCTGATTGATCGTATAATCCCGTCATCTCAAACACCATATGTATATAATGTCTCAATAGATTTTAATCATAATGGTGTGATTGATAGAGAGGGTGTCTATCCACAAGAGTATTACGAGGAAGAGCCCCTTTTTCGAGATAGATGGGGTTATATATTAGGGTTGTAATCAAAATCAATACTGCAAAACACCTTGCTTAGGTGTCGATTGAGTGCTTTGGGTCAAACAGCACTAGGTTAACGCCTTCAACAGAACAAGGCCCCCAGTCAATGTGAGCCACATAATCACATTGCGGGGGATCTTCCGAAAAAGTGAACTGGTCGCTAATGGTCCGGTTTCTAGTGTTTACCCACTTTGTACTTTTGTTGGATGACTCTGCCGGCAATCTTGTCAGACGTGTCGATGGATAGGTCGGTGGCGATACCGACAGCGGCTACGATGAGATCCTTGGGGTCCGATGCTGAAAGGAGGATTTCCCAACCGTAGCCGAAGCCTTTTTCCAGCCATCCGGTGTTGGGTTTTCGCGATTTCAATTCAGCGAGTGCCGCGGTATAGGTCTTGTGTGCCTTCCTGCCGTCTTTTACCTTCGAGGCGAGTTCTATCGTCTTTTCGACGATCTTGTGCACTGCCTTTTCGAGCTTCTCGACCTGGCCTTTCCGTTTCGGCTTGAGCTGTTTTAGTTTTTCAGTCTCGGACAAGACCTTTTCCAGCTTTTTGGACAGTTCGTGCGACTTGACATCGATACCGTTGAGCTTGTCGTGAAACTGCCCATTCATCCTGTCGCATTCCGATATGGTTGACTGACTCGTGCCGAAAATCGTCCTTACGGCTTCGTAGTTCAACTCCGTCGCCATGACCGTCGCCTTCGATCTTCCTGGACCAACCTTCTTGCCCTTGATGATGTCCAGATAGCGGGCCTGGAGTTTCTCCAGCGACTTGATGATCTTTTTCTGCACCGTGTCGGCCGAAATAGCCAGGTTGTAAATATCCTTGCCCAGCCCAACCGATGATTTCAGGATGCCGATGATGCCCAATGTCAGGCTGGCCCAAGTCCCTACCGCTG